>JAEDJH010000001.1 GCA_016296415.1 Clostridia bacterium
AAGCATATTGCGCTGAACGGCTTCGTTTGACAGCTTTTGCTGTGCTGAATACTCGCCCTGCATCACGGAGGAAAGAATGAGCAATCTTATCATTGTCGAGTCGCCCACAAAGGCAAAGACTATCGGCAAGTTTTTAGGATCAAAATACAAGGTCATCGCATCCAACGGTCACGTCAGAGATCTGCCTAAAAGTCAGCTCGGTGTGGATGTGGATAACAATTTCGAGCCCAAGTATATAACGCTTCGCGGTAAAAAAAGCGTACTTGACAACATACGCAAGGAAGCTAAAAATGCCGATAAAATCTTCCTTGCAACCGACCCCGACAGAGAGGGAGAGGCTATTTCGTGGCATCTTGCACACATGCTCAAGCTGGACGAAAAAGCGGTATGCCGTGTCGTTTTCAACGAGATAACCGCACCCGTTGTAAAGGCTTCAATCAAGACGCCGAGAGCAATCGACCTTCAGCTGGTGGACGCTCAGCAGGCGCGCCGTGTCCTTGACAGGCTTGTAGGCTATAAAATCAGCCCCATACTGTGGGCAAAGGTGCGAAGCGGTCTGTCGGCGGGCAGGGTGCAGTCCGTCGCCACAAGGATAATATGCGACCGTGAACAGGAGATAATCGACTTCGTTCCGCAGGAATACTGGACGATAACGGCGCTTTTGAATATGCCGAAAGGCAGAAAGCAAATCGAAGCCGCCTTCTACGGATATAACGGAAAAAAAGTCGAGCTGCATGACGAAAGCAGTACCAACGAGGTTTTACGCCGAATCGACGGACATGACTTCATTGTTGACGGAATTACCAAAACCGTTAAAAAGCTTCATGCACCCGCACCCTTTACCACCAGCAGCATGCAGCAGGAGGCATCGAGGAAGCTGGGCTTCACAACACAGCACACGATGCTCGTTGCGCAGCAGCTTTTCGAGGGCATCGAGGTCGGGGGAAGCACAACGGGACTTATCACATACATCAGAACCGACTCCGTTCGTGTTTCAAATGAGGCGCAGAATGCAGCGCTTGAGTATATCCGGGACGTATATGGTGATAAATACATACCCTCAACACCGAATGTTTACAAGGGGCGCTCCAATGCACAGGATGCACACGAAGCAATACGCCCGTCAGATCTGAAGCTGACTCCGTCAGTGGTAAAGTCATCGCTGACCACCATGCAGTACAGGCTCTATAAACTCATTTTCGACAGGTTCATCGCATCACAAATGTCCGAGGAAACACTCGAAACCTGCTCGGTGACATACGATGCGAACGGTGCAACGTTCAAATCCACCGCCTCTAAGGTGCTGTTTGACGGTTTCACGGCCGTCTATACCGAGGGCAGGGACGAGAATGAGGCAAAATCAACAGCCCTACCTGAGATGGAGAAAGGAATGAAGCTGACCGCAGGCAAAATAACGCCCGAACAAAAGTTTACGAGCCCTCCGCCAAGATATACGGAAGCGGCACTTGTAAAGCTGCTCGAAGAAAAGGGCATAGGTCGTCCGTCCACTTTCTCACCCACTATTTCCACCATAATCGCCAGGGGTTATGTGAAGCGGGAGAAAAAGCAGCTTGTTCCCACGGAGCTGGGTTTTGTAGTGACTCAGCTTATGAAGGAGAACTTCGAGGATATTGTTGATCTGAAATTTACCGCCGATATGGAGGCTAAGCTTGACAAAATCGAAGAAGGCAAGCAGAACTGGAACAAGGTCATTGCTGACTTTTATTCCCCGTTTAAGGAAAGCATTGAGCGTGCATCCGCAAGCATAGAGAAAGTCACCCTTCCCGTCGTACAGTCCGACGTTGTATGCGATAAATGCGGCGCACTCATGGTATATAAAGACGGAAGATTCGGAAGATTTTTGGCATGCCCGAACTATCCCGAATGCAAAAACACAAAGGCGTTGACCGAAAAAACGGGAGTTTCCTGCCCGAAATGCGGCAAGGCCATAATAAAGTGCAAAACGAAAAAAGGTAACAAGGTATTTTACGGCTGCGAAGGGTATCCCGATTGCGACTTTATGCTGTGGGATAAACCTATCGACGAAAAATGCAAGCTGTGCGGCTCTATAATGGTGCAAAAATTTGCACGGAACTTCTGCTCAAACCCTGAGTGTACAGCCTCAGGCAGAAAGGAAAAGGGCGCAAAAGGCGCAAAAAATGAGAATGAATAAACCAATAACAGTAATTGGGGCAGGTTTAGCGGGATGCGAAGCCGCATATCAGGCGGCTAAAAGGGGCATACCCGTTTTACTTTATGACATGAAACCGACAAGGCGCTCACCGGCGCATAAAAGCGATCTTTTTGCCGAGCTTGTCTGTTCAAATTCGCTCCGTTCGGACAGACTGCAAAATGCGGTGGGGCTGCTAAAAGAGGAGCTTAGGCGTCTGGATTCTCTGATAATGCAGGCGGCCGATGCAACACGGGTTCCGGCAGGTGGAGCTCTGGCGGTTGACAGACAGGGCTTTTCCGAGTATATCACCGATGCAGTATGCAAAAATCCGCTTATCGAAGTACGAAGCGAGGAGGTAACGGAGCTTCCCGACGGCATAACCGTGATTGCTACCGGACCCCTGACCGACGGAGCGCTGCTCAAAGCCATTGAGGAGAAAATAGGCGACAGTCTGCACTTTTTTGATGCCGCCGCTCCTGTCGTAACGTACGAGTCGCTTGACATGAACAAGGTGTTTCGTGCGTCAAGATACGACCGTGGCAGCGATTATCTGAACTGTGCGATGGACAGGGACGAATACATGGACTTCATAAGGGAACTTGTCAATGCCGAAACGACTGAGCTTAAGGAATTTGAAGATGTTCGTGTGTTCGAGGGCTGCATGCCGATCGAAGTAATGGCAAAGCGGGGAGAGATGACGCTTGCCTTCGGACCTTTGAAGCCCGTTGGATTGAGCGACCCGAGGAACAATAAGCGCCCGTTTGCCGTGGTACAGCTTCGCCAGGATGATAAGGAGGGTCGCCTGTACAACATTGTCGGCTTCCAGACTAATTTGAAATTCGGAGAGCAAAAGCGGGTATTCGGCATGATACCCGGGCTTGAAAATGCCGAGTTTGTGCGTTACGGCGTAATGCACAGAAATTCATTCATAAACTCACCGAAGCATCTTTCATGGGATTACAGGCTAAACGGCACGGATACCTACTTTGCCGGTCAGATAACCGGCGTTGAGGGTTACGTTGAAAGCGCTTCAAGCGGATTCGTCGCAGGGGTAAATGCCGCAAGGCGTGCAGAGGGCAGTCCGCCGATAGATTTCACAACAAAAACGGCTATCGGTGCGCTTTGCCACTATGTCAGCGAATACGCAGGAAGCGACTTCCAGCCGATGAACGTCACGTTCGGCATAATTGACTCTCTTGAAACCAGAATCCGAAGCAAGCAGGAGCGATATACGGCGATTGCAGAGCGTGCTTTGTTCACAATAGACACGATAATTGAGAACGATATGTGAATAAACTGCGGTTTTGTGCAAAAATCCGCACAATATGGTACAATACAAAAAACAAAAGGCAGAGTGAACAATGAGGTTTGACGGAACAACTATAATAGCCGTAAGGCGAAACGGCGAATGTGCCGTGGCGGGCGACGGTCAGGTGACATTCGGTGAAAACACGATAATGAAGCATTCGGCAAAGAAGGTACGCAGGCTCTATCACGATAAGGTGATCGTAGGCTTTGCGGGCGCCGTGGCCGATGCTTTTTCGCTTTGCGAACGCTTTGAAACAAAGCTTGAAAAATACAGCGGCAGCCTTAAAAGGGCAGCGGTAGCCTTAGCGCAGGAGTGGCGGAGCGATAAGGCATTAAGGCAGCTTCAAGCGCTTCTTATATGTGCCGACGCCACGGATCTGCTCATCGTTTCCGGCACGGGTGAGGTCATAGATCCCGACGACGGCATAGCTGCCATAGGTTCAGGGGGAATGTATGCGCTTGCAGCAGGTCGTGCGCTCCTTAACAATACGGAGCTCGATGCTAAAACGATAGCGGAAAAATCAATACTGATCGCCTCCGAGATATGCGTATATACGAATAATTGCATTACTGTTGAGACCATCCGAAACGAAGGGGGAGAGCTTTGATGCTGACACCTAAAGAGATAATTGATGCGCTGGACAAATACATAATCGGACAGGATGAAGCAAAGCGTGCCGTTGCCATTGCGCTCAGAAACAGATACAGATGGGGCAGGCTCTCCGATGAAATGCGGGAGGAAATAGCCCCCAAAAATATAATTATGGTCGGACCCACGGGCGTGGGTAAGACGGAAATAGCAAGGCGCCTTGCAAAGCTTGTCGATGCACCCTTTGCCAAGGTTGAGGCGACAAAATTTACCGAGGTCGGTTATGTGGGCCGTGACGTTGACTCGATGATCCGTGATTTGATTGAAGCCTCTATTAATCTGTGCAAAAAACGCAGGGAGGCAGCGGTAAAGCACGTTGCGGAGGCTGCAGCCGAACAGCGGCTTTGTGACTTGCTGATGACACCCTCAAACGAGCAGAGGACCTCAAAGCCTATGCAGAATAATCCCCTGCAATTCCTTTTTGACGGAGCTGGGGTGAAGCCCGACACGACAGAGATTGCGGTGTCGAAAAGCGATGAGGAGCGTGCTGCCGAGAACGCAAAGCGCAGCGAAATACTGTCAAAGCTCCGTGACGGCAGGCTGGAGGACACTTTGATAGAAATCAGCGTAAATCAGGATATGTCGTCCCGTGACGGAGGAATGCTTGCAATTGGCATTGATTTTAATCTTAACGAAGTGTTGGGCGATATGCTTCCAAAGCAGAAAAAACTCCGTAAAATGAGCGTGAAGGATGCTCGCCGCATAATCATACAGGAGGAAATGGACAAGCTCATCGACATGGATGAGGTTATTCGTGAAGCTGTTGAAAAAGCGGAGCAGGACGGAATAATCTTTATCGACGAAATTGACAAAATTGTCGGAGCGAGGGAGGTCGGACACGGTCCCGACGTTTCCCGTGAGGGCGTACAGCGGGATATACTTCCACTCGTCGAAGGCTGTACCGTCAGCACAAAATACGGCGGCGTAAAGACCGATCATATTCTTTTTATTGCGGCAGGAGCGTTTCACGTTTCAAAGCTGTCGGATATGATCCCCGAGCTCCAGGGGCGTTTCCCGATAATTGTGGAGCTTAGCGCTTTGACCGCAGGCGACTTTAAGCAGATACTCACAAAGCCCAAAAACTCTCTGACCAAGCAATATGCGGCTCTGCTTTCGGTTGATAATATTTCCCTGTCGTTTACCGACGGTGCGCTTGATGCAATTTCCGAATATGCGCTGATGATGAATGAAACCAACGAGAACATCGGAGCAAGGCGTTTGCATACCATAATGGAGAAGCTGCTTGAGGATATTTCGTTCAATGCAAACGGAAACCATCCTCAAATTGAGGTGGTTATCGACGAAAAATATGTAAAGGAGCATATCGACTCAAGCGCATTAAAGGTCGATTTGCAAAAGTTTATTATCTGACGTGGGGAAAATTTTTAAAAAAACAGTCGGTATTGTTTTCCTGATGATGCTTTGCCTCGCCACTGCATGCGGCCCTGCATCAAGGGTAAATGCGCCCGAAGATGCCGATATAATGGTTGATATTCTGCCGACGGAGAAATTGACGGTAGCTGAACCTCCTGCTGCCGTGCTGTCACCCGTATTATCGACCGTGACTTCTCCGTCGCCGACTGCAACGCCTGAGCCGACCGCTACCCCGAAGCCCACCGACTCGGATCCGCTTGCGGCCTACACCATAATTGAAATGGACAAAGGCGGCTATATAAATAAAAACGGCGTAAATATGCGTAAAGGTCCCTCGACCCGTTTTGAGCTTATAGCGACCCTTGATATGTACACGCCTCTTAGGATCACCGGCGAGTGCGACGGGTGGTATAGAGTCAGGATAGTTTCGGACAACTCCGTTGGCTTCATAAAGAAGGATTTTGTCACAAGAGGATATGCCCCTGAGCCCACGCCAAAGCCGAAGCCCACCGTTACGCCGAAGCCGTCGTATAACCCCTCCGGAAACTATACCGAAGAAGAAGTATTGCTTGTTGCAAAGCTTGCATATCTTGAGAGCGGACATACGACAAAGGGATTTAAGGCGGTTGCAAGCGTAGTGCTGAACAGAGTGCTTCACAAGAGCTTTCCCAACACTATAGAAGGCGTTATTTATGCACCGGGGCAATTTTCGGTGGTAGGGGAGCTCGACAGTACCACTCCCTCAAACGGTGCAATTAACGCCGTCCGTGATGTGCTGAACGGAAATGGTCCGATTCTGCCAAAGGATGTGCTCAATTTCAGGGCCGCACGGCTCGGACGTGTATGGGGAAACCTTGAATATTACTGCACCATAGCCAATAACTGCTATTTCCGCAGAAAGTGATTAAACAATAAAATAAGAAGCAAACTAATACCGCATTACTTAATTGAAAGGCGGTATTTTTTATATGAAAGCGATAATTATGGCAGGCGGCGAAGGGCAAAGGCTTAGACCGATAACCTGCACAATGCCAAAGCCGCTTGTTCCGCTGCTGAACAAGCCGGTTATAGATTACTGCGTTGATTTATTAAAGGCAAGCGGAATTGACGACATAACCGTAACGACGCATTATCTGCCGAAAAAGCTGATTGAGCATCTTGGCGACGGTTCAAACTACGGAGTAAAAATTCGACACGTTGTGGAGGACAAGCCTCTCGGAACTGCGGGCAGCGTCAGAGCGGCCGTGGGCATGGATAATAACGATACGATACTTGTAATAAGCGGCGATGCAATCACCGACATAGATTTGCGTTCCGCAATAAAAAATCACGATGAGCTCGGCATGCGTGCCACAATAGTGCTGAAAAGGGTTGCGCTTCCGACTGAATACGGCGTTGCGCTGCTTGACAAAAACGGGTGCATAACCCGTTTCCTGGAAAAGCCGCTTCAAAATGAGGTTTTCAGCGATTTGGCGAACACGGGCATATACATTCTTGAAAAGGACGTGCTGGATTTAATTCCCGAGAATATGCCGTTTGACTTCAGCAAGGATCTGTTTCCGAAGCTGATGGCGGAAAATATCCCGATCCACGGGCATATTTCCGACGGTTATTGGTGCGATATAGGCGATATGAAGCAGTATTTATCGGCGCAGATAGATATGCTCGACAGAAAATGTGATTTTAAAACCGCCGCAATTTGCGATAACGGTATCTATGTCGAGCCCGGGGCAAGAATTTCTGCCGACGCAAAGCTGCTTTCGCCGTGCTATGTTTCCTCCGGCGCACAGATCGGCTCATTGGCGTGCATAGGTCCAAACACCGTTATATGCTCTGACGCAAGGATAGGGGAGGGCAGCAGCATAAAGCGAAGCATTGTCATGACCGGCGCAAGCGTTAGAGAAGGCACGGAGCTTCGTGGAGCGATAATATGCGAAAATGCCGTGGTGGACGAAAACGTTCTGGCACTTGAAAACAGCGTGGTAGGCGCAAAAACTCATATTGGAAGGGGATCGACGATATACCCAAACAGCTGGATATGGCCCGAAAAGAATATGGAGCCCGGAACGGACTGCAGCGATAATATTGTGTGGGGAGAGGGAAAAAGGCTTGCATTTGCCTCGGCAGGCATAACGGCATACGCTGATACAGAGCTTTGTCCCGAATCGGCCGTCAGACTCGGAGCTGCCTTCTGTGACAGTATGAAGCTGTCAACTGTCGCAGTGGCATCGGACGGCAGGCTTCAATGCGCCATGCTTCAGGCGGCTTTTATTTCCGGCTGTTTGTCGCAAGGATGTGATGTGCATAAAATGAACTCGGTTTCACGCTCGGTATGCAGATACGGTGTGAAAAACTTCGGACTCGACGGCGGCGTCTATATACACGGAAGCGATTCCGCCTCACATAAGGTTATCATTGAGTTTTTCGATAAAAACGGTAAAACCATATCTCCGGCAAGTATAAGAAAACTCCTGCAAAGTTTTGAAAGGGGCGAAAAGCGCCCTGTAACAAGCACTCAAATCGGCATAACATACGATTGCAGCAGTGCAGTGCTGGCATACGAAGCCGAGCTTTCAAGGTATGTAGGACGGGATAAGCTGATGGGCAAGGGCGGCACGGTTTTGATTTCTGCATCAGCAGATATAACAAATACCGCTGCGCTCGTACTGCTGAAGCTTGGTTTCAATGTAATTGCAAAGCAAAACGCAAAGGATGATGAACTTTATGCGCTGGTAAATTCAAATAACGCCGACATCGGAATATGCGTGCACGAGGATGGCTCCGTATTCGCCGTAAACAGCGACGGAAAAGGCATAAATGACAATATGGCAGCGATTATCGTCGAGGTTTTGGGCGAAGGTGAGTCCGTAGTGCTGTCTGCGTGCCAACCCGAAGAATATCTGAAATTCTTGAGGGAAAAAGGTATTGATGTTAAGACCGAAACCGAGCAGTCGATACTTAATAACAGAGAGCCTGAAAAATTCATACTCAGGCTTGTACAGCTTCAGGCGGAGAAAGGTCTTTCGCCGCTCGTTGATGCTCTTCCCAAGGTTGCAGGCAAGGAGAACAAGGTAGGCTGTTCATGGAAGGACGTAGGCAGGGTGTTTAGAAGCCTGGTCGAAACCGAAAAACAGGCTTCGATAGAGTTGGTTGATGGTGTCAAGATCAAAAATGATACAGGATGGGTGATAGTCAAGCCTAACGACGAGTTTGCCGCCTGCAGAATAATCTGCGGAAGCTACAATCAAGAATATGCCTCGGAGCTGTGCGACATATATACACGCAGAGTGAGGGACATTTTGAAGAAACAATAACTTGCAAATGCGGGGGTTTTGTGTTAATATCCTCTCGATAAAATGAGGAGGGGATACGAATGCTGAACGTTGTGCTGGTGGAACCGGAAATACCGCAGAATACCGGGAATATTTCAAGGACCTGCGTTGTCACGGGCACGGTACTGCATCTTGTGCGCCCTCTCGGGTTCGAAATAAGCGACCGAACGCTTAAAAGGGCGGGACTCGATTACTGGAAGGATCTTACGGTATTTTACTACGACAGCTTTGAAGAGGTCGAAGCCAAATACTCGAGCGCCAAATTTCATCTTGCATCGACTCACGCTGTTAAAGGCTATGCGGACGTAAAATATGCGGACGGGGACTTCATAGTGTTCGGGAAAGAAACCGCAGGTCTCGGGGAAAAGCTGCTTTCGAGGCGCAGCGAGGATGCGATAAGGATACCGATGCTCCCGAATCAACGCTCGCTCAACCTCTCAAACTCCGTCGCTGTCGTTCTTTACGAGGCACTTCGGCAGCTAAGCTTCCCTAACTTATGCTAAAAAGTCAATACACCAAGATGCTCCAGCAGTATCTTCAGACCAATTAAACAAAGGATTATGCCGGCAATAAGACCGGCTCTTTTTTTGAACATATTTCCAAGGAATTTGCCGAGAAACGCACCGAGGCATGATAGAGTGAAGGTGATTACGCCAATAAGTGCAATGCCCAGCCACAGCTCCGAGCCCGGGATGGCCAAACTTGCAAAGCTGATACCGACGGCTAAAGCATCAATGCTCGTGGCAACCGCCATGATCAAAAGATTGGTTATCGAGAAAGGATCCTTATTTACGGTTTCCTCATCGTTTTTGAACGACTCTACTATCATCTTGAAGCCGATAAAGGCAAGGAGAAGGAAAGCGATCCAATGATCGAATGCGCTTATGTATTTGCTTACGCTTGTGCCGAGCAGCCACCCCAAAGTGGGCATGAGTGCCTGAAAGCCGCCAAAAAGCAGCGCCATCAGCAGCACCTTCGGAAGCTGAAGCTTCTTTACCGCTATTCCGTTTGTAATGCTGACCGACATTGCGTCCGCCGCCAATGCGAGCGCAGTCAAAACCAATGAAATTATATCCATACAAAAACTCCGTTAAATAATGTATGGTTTAATTTTACAGTATATCCTGCCTCTGCGCAACACATAACAATGTACTTTCGTGTCGCAAAGCAAGGCAGGGGAGTGGACTAATCCTCATTGTCGGCTGTGGGGTCGGTGTTTTTGAGCTTGATTACCTCGGCCGCATAGCGTTTTCTGTCCTTCTCGATCTCTGCGTAGTGCTTTCGGGTCGTGTTGACGTCTTTATGACCGAGCATATCCGCTACGATGTATATGTCGCCGGTTTTGTTGTACAGCATTGTGCCATAGGTGCTTCTGAGCTTATGCGGAGATATTTTTTTAAGCGGCGCGGCGATGGCAGCATACTTTTTTACGAGATTTTCGACCGTTCTGACGTTTATACGCTTTCTTTGCATCGAAAGGAAGAATGCTTCTTCATGTCCTTCTGCTGGAATTATTCCGCGACGAATCTCCAAATACGCCTCAAGCGCTTCCATGACCTCATCGCCAAAGGGAAGAATGTCCTGATTGCCGCCTTTTCTGGTTATGACAAACTCTCTGTTTTCTATGTCAATGTCCTGAACATCTATGCCAACAAGCTCGCTTATGCGGATTCCGCTGCCCAAAAACAGCGTTAGAATAGCCAAATCACGCACTTTTGTCAGCTCATGATAGCTTTTTTGGCGGCTTGTCAAGCCTTCGCCGTTTTGTGCCGTTTCGAGTATCTGTTCAATTTCCTTTATATCAAGGCGAATGATGTTCTTTGTGTGGATTTTCGGCGTGTCGATCAAGGCGACGGCATTCCTCGACAGTTTTTCACGTTTGTAAAAAAATTTGAACAGCGCCCTCAATGCCGACAGCTTTCGTGCTTTTCCGTATTCGGTGTTGGTTCTTATGTTGTCATCGTCGCCGTAAGCGGTCACGTACGAAAGGAAGCTTTCAAAAACGCTGACCGGCAGCTTGTCCAAAGCATCGAGCGTTATATCCTTTACCGAATTTAACGGCAGAACCTTTTCGTCGATAAGATAATGCAAAAAAATCTTAACGTCGATAATATAATTAAGGCGTGTCAAGGGCGTTGTGGTATTTTCAACGCCCACGGCAAACTCGCTGCAGAACACGGGCAAATCCCTGAGCAGCTCACGAAGCTTGCGAATTATCTTTATATTGCGTTCGGACGAATACAGTTCAGCCATAGCGCCTCCAATTTCGGTAGGGAAAGTAATGCTTGTATTTTAACATAACTATTCGTAAAAGACAAGTTTTGCGAATAATACTATGTATTTTTACTTCATTTCAGTTATGGCTTGCCTTGCAAGTTTATCGCAAAGGTTGTTAAGCTCATTATCGCTATGTCCGGCAACCTTGATCCATTCTACGTTATGCGTTCTCGTCAGTTCGTACAGCCGCTGCCAAAGCTCAACGTTTTCAACATTCTTTTTCGCTGCCGTTTTCCAGCCGTTTCTGATCCAATTGTAAATCCAGCCTTTGTTGAAGCCGTTACAAAGATATGCACTGTCGGAATACAGCTTCGCATCGCATGGCACCTTCAGCGCCTCAAGCGCTCTGATGGCCGCAAGCAGCTCCATGCGATTATTCGTCGTTTCACGTTCGGCTCCGCTTATTTGACGGCGGGTATCCTTGTATATCAATACTGCGGCCCAGCCGCCTTTGCCGGGATTTCCCGAGCAAGCTCCATCCGTATATATCTCAACAAGCTTACGCATTCGGATTTTTCTCCGCATTCCGTCTTTTTCGAATGCCGGACACCTTGCGCTCCTGCTTCTGTATAAACTCCGCAAGATTCAGCGAGCGAAAATTGCCGCTTTCCGCGTCATCAAGGCATTTACAGCAGCTGTCGCAAAGCTTTGTCGGGTCGAGATCGCAATAATCTCCCTCGTCATCCATTGCATCTCTATGATTATATATTATATTGTTTTCCATTTTTCCTCCGTTTTATGCACATTATGCAAACGTTTGTTTGCTTTTTACCTTTATATAATGTATAATACACCAAATAACAGACGAATGGAAGCAAAATGAGCAGTCTATCCAAGCGCCAGCGTGCAATATACGAATTTATAACCGAGTACATGAACGCCCATACCTACCCGCCTACCGTGCGGGAGATAATGAAGGCGGTTTCGTTAAAATCAACTTCCACCGTGCATACGCATTTGAAGGTTCTGCAAAAGCTCGGTTTGATTGAGATGTCTCCGCAAAAGCAGCGCACTATTTCTCTAAAAAATCATTCTGTAACCAGCGATGAAGGTAATTCAAACGAAAAACCGTCTGATGCGCTTGTTCCCACGCCGCTTATAGGAACCGTGGCGGCAGGTACGCCAATATTTGCATTCGACAATGTTGTGGACGTTTTCAGACTGCCATCGTCCCTTCTTCACGGCGCCGACGAAAATGAGGTTTTTATGCTCACCGTCAAGGGCACAAGCATGATCGAGGCGGGCATAAACGACGGCGACATGATAATCGTACACAAGGGTATTTCCGCATCAAACGGCGAAATCGTCGTTGTGCGCCTTGATGATGATGCCACCGTAAAGCGCTTTTACGATGAGGGCGACCATATAAGGCTTCAGCCGGAAAACTCACAAATGAGCCCGATAATCGTTCCCAAACAGGATATAAATATTGTCGGCAAAGTTATCGGCCTTATCCGTCGGTATTAAATTCGTATGCTTCCGTTTCTAATCATGGAATGAATGACCCTTGAAACCGCTATTTTTCCGTGGGAGTACGTCAAGCCGCCCTGTATGTAAGCCGTGTAAGGCTCCCTTATCGGGCCGTCTGCGCTGAGCTCTATCGAAGCGCCTTGTATGAACGTACCTGCAGCCATAATCACCTGATCGTTGTAACCGGGCATATCCCAAGGCTCGGGGACCACATATCCGTCCACGGGCGATGCAGCCTGTATAGCCCTGCAAAATTCAACCAAATCCTGTGCCGTGTTAAACCTAAGTGCCTGTACAATGTCCGAGCGGACGGAGTTGCTTGCCGGCATTGTAGTCAGCTTCAGCCTCTCAAACACCCGTGCAAACAAAACTGCGGTTTTAAGCGCCTGCGCCGTAACGTGAGGAGCAAGGAACAGCCCTTGATAAAACTGGGTATAGCCTGCAGCGTAGGATCCGATCTCTCTCCCCGTCCCAGGAACGGTAAGCCTTGCTGCGATCCGTTCAATGAGGTCTCCTCTGCCTGCGATATAGCCCCCTGTGGGCGCAATGCCGCCACCGGGGTTTTTAATCAGCGAACCGATTATTATATCCGCCCCGAAGCTTGACGGTTCGGTCTCAAGTGTAAATTCGCCGTAGCAGTTATCGACAACGATAATCGCATCATTTTTAATGCGTTTTACTGCATCGAAAACGGGTTTCATACTCTCGGGAGCGATGGCCTCTCGCCAAGCATAGCCCCTTGAGCGCTGGACATATACGACCTTTACGTTCTCAAGGCGATTTAATGCGGTCTCAATACCATTCAAATCGAAGCTGCCGTCCTGATTCAAGTCAACCTGCTCGTAGATAACGCCGTTTCTTATCAGGGAATTTGGCTGTGGGTTGTCATCCAGCCCTATCGCAGTCTCCAGAGTGTCATACGGTCTGCCGGAAACGGCAAGCATCACGTCACCGCTCTCCAAAAGCCCTGCCAGTGCAGTAAATATGGCATGGGTCCCCGAAGCAAAAGTGGGTCTTACAAGGGCGTCCTCACAAAAAAGTGATTTCGCAAACACGCGATCAAGCGTATCACGACCTATATCGTCATAGCCGTAGCCTGCCGTCTGTGCAAAGTGTCTGGCACTCACCTTTTCCGAGCAAAAAGCGTTCAGCACACGCTCCTGGTTTACATACTCAATTTCTTCTATCCTGTCAAAAACCGTTCTCAGCTCACGCTCCGTTTCATTTATGAATCGGGCGACCTTACGCATCGTTTCTTCGTTCATTATTCTTTCCTTTCAGCTTTATTCCGACAAGTCAACCGGATACTTGGGGATTATCGAGGATACGGCATGCTTGTATATGAGCATTTGTCTGCCCTCCGAAGTAATCGCAAGTATCACAAAGTTGTCAAAGCTCACTATCAAAGCCTCGTTAATCTGGAAACCGTTGACGGTGATTATACTGCAGGGCTCCTTGCTCTGCCTTAGCTTGTTTAAAAAAGCATCCTGTATGTTTTTCATTCACGTTTCTCGCTTTCTGTAAGCAATTTTATTGCATGTTCCTGCATTTTGACAGGATCGGTAAACTCCGCCGCATCTATCCAGCGTATGCGTTTATCACGTTTGAACCACGTTATTTGGCGCTTTGCGTATCTGCGTGTTTCACGCTTGATGGTTTCAATCGCTTCATCATGGCTGTAAATGCCATTGCGATATGCAATAAGCTGTTTATAGCCAATGCCCTGCATCGCAGGCAGCGCAGGGTCGTAACCCTTCCCAATCAGTCTGTCAACCTCGTTCAGCAGACCGTTTTCAAGCATGCGGTCAACCCTCTTGTTTATCCTTTCATACAGAAGCTCTCTCGGCATCGTTATGCCGATTATGCTTGCATCGTAAGGGCATTCGTTGTTTTGAGTGTTTGCAAAGTCATTGCCGAATGCAGACAGCGGTCTGCCTGTTTGTACAAACACTTCAAGCGCCCGAACAAGGCGTTTTGTGTCGTTCGGGTGCAGCCTGTCGGCGGTAACGGGATCGACCTCCCGAAGCCTTCCGTGCAAGATCCCCGGCTGTGAAGCCTCCAATGCGTTAAGCTCCGCCCTCAGCTCGTCATTCGGCTCAACCTCGGTAAAGCCAAGCGGGAAAATCAGCGAGTTTATGTACAAACCCGTTCCTCCGACAATAAGCGGCTTTTTGCCTTTTGCATATATTTCCTCTATACAGCGCTCGGCAGCGGCTCTGAACTTTGTTACGTTAAAAGTGCCGTCCGATGGTGGAACGAAGTCCAAAAGATGATGCGTAACGCCGTTCATTTCAGGGACAGTCGGTTTTGCCGTGCCGATATTCATTTCGGTATATATCTGCATGGAATCCGCTGAAATAATTTCCGCATCCATAGCTCTTGCACAGGCGATAGACAATGCGGTTTTTCCGCTTGCCGTAGGTCCCACTATAATGTAGATATGCTTTTTCGCCATCATACTATCCTCTTAAAGAGTTTTTCTATGTCACGCTTTGATATTTTGACCATAACAGGTCTGCCGTGCGGGCAGGTAAGCGGAACCCCGTCCTTTTCATAGTATTCCAAAAGCGCCCTTGCCTCCTGCTCCGTTATCGCCGTCGAGACCTTTACCGCCTTTTTGCACGCAAGCTGCATAAGCTCATTGCGTTTGATCTCGGTATTGGTTGCCCGTCCGTGTGTCATCAATGCGCTTATTGCGGCGCTGAAAAACTCCATCGCCTGTACCTTGTCCAGTATGTAGGGCACAGCCTTTACGGAAACAGACATCGTGCCGAAATCCTCAATTTCAAAGCCCAGCTCCTCGAAAATCTCCGCATTCTGCCGGTAGGTTGCATATTCATTGGGGTCGAGAGTAGCGTGCTGACTTATTAAAAGCAGTTGGCTTCTGGCGGTAAGCTCGGTGTTGTTCAGTTTTTCATAAAGCATTCTTTCATGCGCAGCGTGCTGATCAATTAAAAAAATATTATTTCCCTGTTGAATGATCCAGTATCCGCTAAAAATATTACCTACCAACCTGTATTCGTCAGCTTGCAGCAGTATTTTCTCCTGAATCGGAAGTACTTCCGACGCCTTGACGGCTTCTTTTTTCGAAATACTTGTCTGTTTCACTTCTTGAATCGGCGGTTTATGAGTTATCCCTTCGGCAGGCGGTCTTTGTTCATTTATTGTATTTTCCGTATGAGAAACGTTCAAATCAGTATTCATTTCAAACGGCAAAGCGAAAGATGGAGATTTCTCACCAAATCCGCTTACAGGCATGCTCTCCGCATTGCGAAAAATTTCCTTGCCGCAGTCACGAACAAACGCACGCCCTCCCCCGTGCTTTTCCACAGGTTTTTCCACAATGACCGACGCCTTTGTCTCGCATTTAATGTGTTGGGGTAATTCGGCGGCGTTTTGATGAATAATTCTGTCCAAATTCGCAGACAGTATTCCCGAGGTTTCCGTAAGCGCCCTTTTCACGGCACTTACAAGCGCATTTTCAACCCTCATCTCGTCCCTGAAGCGCACGTCTATTTTGTTCGGATGTACGTTTACGTCAATTTCCGAGCTGCTCAGCTTCATATTTATCACCGCAAATGGAAATTGCCCCTTCATCGCCCTTGTATCAAAGGCTCGCTGAAGTGCGTAAGAAAGCTTTGCGGATTTAATATAGCGTCCATTCACAAAAAGAGATTGCTTTTGCCTGCTTGCCTGCAAAATTGTTTCATTCCCAACATAGCCGTCGATCAAGACATAGCCGTCATCGTATGAAACAGCACAAAGTTTGTCCAGTGTTTCTTTGCCGTAAACAGTGTATATGGCCGAGGTCAGTTTGCCGTCTCCGAGACTGTGATATATCGTTTTTCCGTCTTGAATGAGCTTTATCGAAATATCGGGTCGTGCCAGTATGAGCCTTGACACATAATCGGCTATAAAAGCATTTTCGCTTCTCTGTGATTTTAGAAACTTTCTTCTTGCAGGAACATTATAAAACAAATCCCTGACCTCGATAGTTGTGCCGTCAAGACAGCCGCATTGTGAGTTTTCCTTTATCTCGCCGGCGTCTATCGAAACAAGCGTACCGTAGTCGCTGTCCTTGGTGCGGGTGCGCATGGTGACTTTTGAAACGGCAGCAACGGAAGCAAGCGCCTCGCCCCTAAAGCCAAGCGTTTCGATTCGCATCAAATCTTCAGAGCTTCTTATCTTGCTTGTAGCATGGCGTTCGAACGCAACGGGTGCGTCGTCGGCGTCAATTCCGTGCCCATTGTCGGTTATGCGGATATACTCAACTCCACCCCCGTCCGTTTCAATGGTCACGGAGGAGCATTTTGCGTCGATAGAGTTTTCCACAAGCTCCTTTACAACCGAGGCAGGTCTCTCGACCACCTCACCGGCCGCAATTTGGTTGGCAACATTTTGCTCCAAAAGTCTGATTTTCATATCACACCTCGCTCCTTGCCATGGTTATAAGCTCGCTTAATGTAAGCATAGCCTCAAGCGGAGTAAGCTCGTTCACGTTTATTCCACGCAGCTTCTCTACAATCTCGCTCTCCTTGTTCGGCTGCGAAAATTCGCTTGTCATGGAAACGTTTCTGTGCTTTTGGCTTATATCGGACTCCTCGAGCTCATGCAGTATTCGCTGTGAGCGCTCAATTACGCATTTTGGGAGTCCTGCAAGCTTTGCAACCTGTACGCCGAAGCTCTTTTCGGCCTTTCCGGGAACGATTCGGTGCAGGAAGATGATGTTATCGCCAAATTCCTTTATGGCCACACGGTAGTTTTTCACGCCATCCAGGCTGCCTTCAAGTCCTGTCAGCTCATGGTAATGCGTGGCAAAAAGTGCCTTTGCGCAGGATTTTAAACTAATATGTTCAAGTACCGCCCATGCGATGCTAAGACCGTCAAAAGTGCTTGTCCCTCGACCGATTTCATCCAATATGAGCAGACTTCTGTTCGTGGCGTTGTTCAATATATTGGCGACCTCTGTCATCTCTATCATGAACGTGCTCTGCCCCGATGAAAGGTTGTCGGAAGCACCGACCCTCGTGAAAATCCGGTCAATGATGCTTATATTTGCCGAGCTGGCCGGTATGAATGAGCCGATATGCGCCATGAGGCAAATAAGCGCCACCTGCCTCATATACGTGCTCTTGCCCGCCATGTTGGGACCCGTGATTATGAGCAGTCTGTTGCCGTTCATATCCATATAAGTGCTGTTCGGCACGAAGCTTTTTTTATCTGTGTGCTCAACGACGGGATGCCTGCCGTCGCTTATATCAATGATGCCTTCCTCATTTATTCGGGGACGGCAATAGTCCTCGGCGATCGCAAGCTGTGCAAAGCATTGATAGGCGTCAAGCTCGGCAATTATGCCCGCAACGTTCTGCAGCCTTGGAATGCAGGCGTAAAGGATCTCCCGTATTTCTGCAAAAAGCCTGTGTTCAAGCTCGATGCACTTTTCATCTGCCCCTAATATGGTGGCTTCAAGCTCTTTTAATTCCTGCGTCGTATATCGTTCCGCATTTGCAAGGGTTTGTTTGCGAATATAGTTGTACGGCACAAGCTGCTGGTATGACTTTGTTACCTCGATATAATAGCCGAATACCCGATTATACTTGATTTTAAGATTTTTTATTCCCGTGCTTTCACGTTCTGCGGCTTCAAGCTGGTTTATCCAGTCCTTCGCATTAACCGAAGCGCTTCTGTATTTGTCGATTTCTTCATTGTATCCCGCCTTAATAAATCCACCGTCCTTTATGCTCACGGGTGGATTGTCATCTATTGACAGATGTAAAAGCTCGAAAATATCGTCAAGCATATCAAAATCGGTAGAAAGACCGACATAGCTTTCAGATTGAAGGGTGTCGATTATACCAAAAATTTGCGGAAGCTTTGCAACGGACAGCTTTAGAGCGATGCAGTCCTTCGGCATTATGCTGCCGTAGGCAATTTTACTGCAAAGTCTGCCAATATCGTATATGCCGCTCAAAACGTTGCTCAAATCATCACAAACGATCCGCTTGTCAAAAAGCTCCTCGACGCAGTCCAAACGCCGTTCTATGCGGCGGCGGTTGATCAAAGGCTGCTCGAGCCACGAGCGTATAAGTCGGCCGCCCATTGCCGTTTTTGTACGGTCAAACAACGACAAAAGCGTGCTTCGCTTGTTTCCGTCATACCGCAGCGGTCTTGTAAGCTCCAAATTCATCCTCGTGGAAGCATCGAGTATCATAAACTCGTTTTGAATATGCCGCTTCAATGAAACAATATGCGACAATGAGTTTTTCTGCGTTTCTTCAAGATATGACAGCAGCGCCCCAGCAGCGCAGACTGAGAGAGAGTCATGTTTTTCAATCCCGAAGCCGAACAATGACGAAACCTTAAAATGCTTTAACAACACCTGAAGGGCTCTTTTTTGTTTAAACGCCGTGTCGGGATAGGCAGCGGTATAGTAAGACGCCCTAAGGCTTGATAATGCCTCCACAGCGCTCTCGTTTACTATTATCTCCCTCGGCATGAGCATCGCCAAATAGTTGTAAATCGAGCCGATTGCATCCGAGCTTATATCATCGACAACATAAAATTCTCCTGTGGAGACATCGGCATAGGCTATGCCGGCCTTTTTATCGCTTTCAAAATTTATCGCAGCGATATAGTTATTGGCTTTATCGTTGAGCATCGTCTCCTCTATGACGGTGCCCGGCGTTATAACACGCACCACGCCCCGTTCAACCAGACCGCTTGACTGCTTGGGGTCAGTAAGCTGCTCGCAAAGCGCAACCTTATAGCCTCGGTCGATCAGCTTATTTATATATCCGTCAACCGAGTGATGCGGCACACCGCACATCGGTGCTCGCTCGGGAAGTCCGCAATCCCTGCCGGTAAGCACTATTTCAAGTTCCCGGGATGCGGTTATGGCATCATCGAAAAACATTTCATAGAAGTCACCGAGTCTGAACATTAGGATGCAATCCTTATATTGCTCCTTCAATTCAAGATATTGTCGCATCAGCCGTGTAGGTCCGCCCTTATTATCCATTCAGCTCTCCAATCAACGAGTTATTGGTCGTATCAACAATATTTACATCTACTGTTTTGCCTACCATGCCACGCACCGCAGCTTCATCCGCATCGAACGGAAAATAAACCGACTTGAAATTGGACAGCCTGCCGTTCATAAAGTACTGCCCGTCACGCACATCGAAGCCTTCGACAAGCACTTTACCGACTTTGCCGATAAACTTTTGATTGTTCGTTTTCAGCATCTCTGCCTCAACCGCATTCAGCGCAAGCAGCCTGCGCTTTTTCTCTGCGGGGTCGATTTGATTGGGCATGGAAGCTGCCTTTGTTCCCGGCCGGGGCGAATACATGAAGGTAAACGCCGCCGAAAACCCCACTTCACGCACAAGTGAAAGCGTCTGGTTGAAATCCTCCTCCGTTTCGCCGGGGAAGCCGACAATTATATCCGTGGTTATCTCTATGTCTTGAACTCGCTGCCTGAGCTTTCCGACAAGCTCCAGATAATGCTCCCTTGAATACCGTCGGTTCATCTGTTCAAGTATTCTGGTGCTGCCCGACTGTACGGGAAGGTGAATATGCTTGCATACCTTATCGTTCGTCGCCATGACTTCTATAAGTTCGTCGGACAGATCCTTCGGGTGAGAGGTCATAAACCTTATGCGCTCAATGCCGTCGATACCGCTTATTTTGTCGAGCAGAGCCGGAAACTTCATCCCCGATTCGGGAGAACAATACGAGTTTACATTCTGTCCCAAAAGCGTTATCTCACTGAAGCCGCATTTCGCAACATCCTCTACCTCGGAAAAGATGCGTTCAAAGCTTCTCGAGCGTTCCCTGCCGCGGACATACGGAACAATACAGTAGGAGCAAAAGTTATTGCAGCCGAACATTATGTTTACGTTCGTTGAAAATGTTCCGTTCCTCAAAATCGGAATACCTTCCGTTACCTCACCGTCGATATTGCGCACCATCAGCGTCCTCTCGCCCATTAGCGCCGCCTCGATCATGGTGGGCAGCCGATGGAGCTCGTTGGTTCCGAAGATTATATCGACATACGGAAATCTCTTATACAAATGCCTTGAAACCTTTTCCTGCTGCATCATACAACCGCAAACGGCTATAATCAGCCTTGGATTTGCATCCTTTAACGCCTTCAATGCGCCCACATTGCCGAAAACCCTCTGCTCGGCATGATCCCTTACGCAGCAGGTGTTGAAAATGATGAAGTCGGCAGACGCCTTGTCATCGCATTTAGTGAATCCGCATTCTACGAGCATACCTGCAATACGCTCGCTGTCATGTCCGTTCATTTGGCATCCGTACGCCTCTATGTGATATTTCAACCCGAGCGGGGAAATCTGCTCATTGATTCGCTTTGCACACAAGCGGTTGGCTTCAAGTTCCGCGGCGGGAGTTTCGATGTAGTTTCTCATATAAGTTCCTTAAAAATTATTGACATATACAGTCATAATATTATACCGCATTCATATATAAATCGCAACAAAATAAAAGCGAGGAGAAAAAACTCCTCGCCTTCATCAAGTTTGTTGATTCAATTATTTCCTGCTGATTGCGCCGAACTTACAGGTCGATTCGCAAGCACCGCACTTTATGCACTTAGAACTGTCGATCGTGTACGGACTCTTGATCTGACCGGAAATTGCACCGGCAGGGCAGGCACGGGAGCAGAGAGAGCAGCCCTTGCACTTCTCGGGATCGATGACGTAGTTGAGCAGAGCCTTACATACGCCGGCGGGGCAGCGCTTCTCGTTGATGTGTGCCTCATACTCATCACGGAAGTAACGGATGGTGCTGAGTACGGGGTTGGGAGCGGTCTGACCGAGACCGCAAAGTGCAGACGCCTTGATATTGACAGCAAGCTTCTCGAGCTTCTCAATATCACCGGGCTCGCCGTTGCCGGAAGTGATCTTGTTGAGCATTTCGAGCATACGACGGGTACCGATTCTGCAGGGCGGGCACTTGCCGCAGGACTCGTCAACGGTGAACTCGAGGAAGAACTTTGCGATGTCAACCATGCAGTTATCCTCGTCCATTACGATCATGCCGCCGGAGCCCATCATCGAGCCGATGGAGATAAGGTTATCATAGTCGATCGGTACATCAAGATGCGATGCGGGGATGCATCCGCCTGAAGGACCGCCGGTCTGTGCAGCCTTGAACTTCTTGCCGTTGGGGATGCCGCCGCCGATTTCGTAAATAACTTCGCGAAGGGTGGTGCCCATCGGGATCTCTACGAGACCGGTATTGTTGATCTTTCCGCCGAGAGCGAACACCTTGGTACCCTTGCTCTTCTCGGTACCCATGGAAGCGAACCATTCGGGACCGTTGAGGATGATCTGGCAGATGTTTGCATAGGTCTCAACGTTGTTGAGAAGGGTGGGCTTGCCGAACAGACCCTTGACCGCCGGGAACGGAGGACGGGGACGGGGCTCACCGCGCTGACCTTCGATGGAAGCAATGAGTGCAGTTTCTTCGCCGCAGACGAATGCGCCGGAGCCGAGCCTAAGGTCGATATCGAAGCTGAAGTCGGTACCGAAGATGTTGTTGCCGAGAAGACCGTTTTCCCTCGCTTGGTTGATAGCGATGCGGAGACGCTTAACAGCGATCGGGTACTCTGCACGAACGTAGATGTAGCCCTGCTGTGCGCCGATTGCGTAACCGGCGATCGTCATTGCCTCAAGTACGGCATGGGGGTCGCCCTCGAGAACGGAACGATCCATGAATGCTCCGGGGTCACCCTCGTCAGCGTTACAGCAAACATACTTTATGTCGCTTTCGGGCTGCTTGGCAAACTGCCACTTCATGCCGGTGGGGAATCCTCCGCCGCCACGACCGCGCAGACCGGACTTTTTGATAATGTCGATTACATCGTCACGGGAAAGCTCGGTCAGGCACTTTGCAAGAGCCTGATAGCCGTCGAATGCAATGTATTCGTCAATGTTTTCGGGATCGATAACGCCGCAGTTACGCAGTGCGACACGCCTCTGCTTTTTGTAGAAGTCAACGTTGTCGAGAGAATGGATGTTGTTGTTTTCGTCGATGCTCTCCTTGTAAAGCAGCTCGGTAACAATACGACCCTTTACAAGATGCTCGGAGACGATGCGCTCAACATCGCTTACCTTTATCCGGCTATAGAATGCGCCTTCGGGATAAATGATAACGACGGGACCGTTTTCGCAAAGACCGAAGCAGCCGGTGTGAACAACCTTAACCTCTTTTTC
Source organism: Clostridia bacterium (assembly GCA_016296415.1). Classification (GTDB taxonomy): domain Bacteria; phylum Bacillota; class Clostridia; order Christensenellales; family CAG-138; genus JAEDJH01. The sequence continues at coordinate 22,825 of JAEDJH010000001.1, forward strand.
AATACCGGCCTTTTTCAGCTCCTCTTCAAAAGCGGCGATGATGCCGTGAGAGTTCGAGGAAGCACAGCCTGTACCTGTACAAACAAGAATTTGAGAACGGTAAAATTCCATTGTACTTACCTCCAATTATTTCTGATTGTTCTCGTAGTAACCGATGGTGTATTCGGAAACAACGCGATCGTTTACGATATGCTCGGTGACGATTCTGGAAACCATGTCGGGGGTTACCTTGCAGTAGGTGACCTTTTCCTGATCGGGCTTATAAACCTCGACGATGGGCTCAAGACGGCAAATGCCGATGCAGCCGGTCTGAGCAACAACAACGTTCTGAATGGAACGCCTTGCGATTTCATCCATGAAGCTTGCAAGAACGGGACGTGCGCCCGCTGCGATACCGCAGGTTGCCATGCCGACAACTATACGGGTGCCGGCATTTTCCTTGCGAAGATTGATGGATTCAAGGGTCTTCTTGCGGATAGCCTCGAGTTCCTGTAAAGATTTCATTATTTATATACCTCCGTTTAATTCTTCAATTCCTTGATACAGATAGTCTTTCATCCACGTGGTTATATCGGGTAAATTCAGCGGTACTTCCTCACCCAATATCTTGCGGATTTCACGGGTATCGAACACGAAACGGTTACCGTCCACGGTGTAGTCATATACGAAGTCGATACTTTCGTTGCAAGCTACCAGTGTGACCATCGTTTCAGCCATGTCGCCCATGGGAGGGCGGTCAATGTGGGAAATTCTGTACGTTACGCCGATGAAAGTGCCGACACCAGGCTCGGAATTTAATGTGAACGTTCCGTCACATACCTCCGCACCTGCCTTGAAAAACGGGATGCCGAGTCCGACCTTTCTGGTGGTTCGGGAGGTTGCAAACGGGCTTATGACCTTGTTTGCCTGCTCCCGGCTCATTCCGCAGCCGTTATCATTTACGGAAACGCTCATCTCGTCGATGTCATGCCTGACATTAACGTTGATCTCTATAAGCGTTGCTCCGGCACTGATAGAGTTTTGGACGATGTCCATAACGTGCAGTGCAATTTCCTTCATGAACATGGCTGTTATTCCATGTCGCGATACTTTTTAATGATACCTTCCACTTTAGAAGGAACGAGGCGACCGTAAACCTCGCCGTCGATCATCATTGCGGGAGCAAGACCGCAAGCGCCGATGCAGCGGGTTGCCGTGAGTGTAAACAAACCGTCGGAGGTGGTCTTGCCTACTTCGACGTTAAGCTGCTTTGCAAGTTCATCCAGAACAAGCTGTGCGCCTCTTACGTAGCAAGCGGTACCCAGACACAGTCCGATCGTATGCTTGCCGTTGGGTTCGAGCGTAAACAGCGAATAGAACGTTGCGACACCGTAGATTTTGGATACCGGTTCGCCGGTCCTTGCAGAAATGTAATTCTGTACTTCCTCATCGACGCAGCCGATATGCTCTTGTGCGTGCTGCATGATGGGGAGAAGTCCTCCGGGGACGTTCTTCCACTGTTCGATAACAACATCGAGCTCTTTGAAAAGTTCAGTACGAGTGCTATTCTCGTTGGCCATTAAAACCTTACCTCCTTAAATATTGCATACGCCTTCATTCCTGGCGTTTTTGCATATAAAACAGATGCTTTCGCACCACATATATACTAACACATGTATGGGATAAAATAAAGTAAAAAATGCTGAATAATTTATATATTTCTCACAAAGTTCTCATTCGGCACATTTTTTGCAAAAAATATCTCGCTCTTACGGTGTTACGGAATTACTGTTTATGAGGTTTTCGGGTGCGGCCGACTCCTTCTTCTCAAAATAGAAGGTTATAATATCCTCGATGGCAGGAACGCTCGAGCTTCCGGATATTCCGCACGGAACGCAGACGACAATTACTATCTCGGGATTTTCACGGGGGGCATAGGTAACAAACCACGACGTATTTTCAATATCGATCGGGTTGTTTCCCACCTGAGCCGTTCCGGACTTTCCGGAGATCATGTCGATGTATTTTGTTGTATTTCCGTCGTTATCGGTATATACCCGTTCCAGAAATTCCTGGCTGAATTTTCCCGCCGCAGTACCCTGGTCCTCCAGTGAAACAACGCCCTTGAGTCCGCTCATAACCGCCTGCCAATATTCCTGCGGAGCGTCTATTTTGGCAAAGACCTCAGGCTCAGTTTGATAAACGGTCGAGCCGTCGTTTGCGGTAACCTTATCCACAATATGCACGTTGTAGACGGTCCCGCCGTTTACAAGTGCGGCAACGTAGCGGGAAACGGCGATTGGCGTAACGATACAAACTCCCTGCCCAATGCCGGTACGTATCGTCAGGTTATTTTTCCATTGTATTTCGTTTAGCATCGAGGTAATGTCACGAACCCATGATTTTGAACGTGAAATGCCCTCGGGGATACCGATTATGTCGCTGAGTATGCGTCTTACCTCAGAGCCCTTACCTGCAAGACCCGATCCGTCCTGCAGCTCCATAAGCCTCAGGGCGCACTCCTTTATCGCATCGTCGCTCGCCTCTTTGCCATATTCCTCGAGGTAGGCATAAAGGTTTTCCTTCAGGGCATTATAAACGTACCCGGGAAGACTGCTCTTTTGTTTGCCGAGCGAATATACGCCGTTTGAATAGGAAACGAGCGAATTGTCAAAAAGCACCCTCTGCCCTCCGATCGAACCGACCTCCTCACCGGTAAGCTCTATTTGTGTAGGGGAGCTGAGTCCGAAGGTATTTGCCCATTTATCAAGCTTTTCAATACCCAACCTGTTTGCGACCTCAAAAAAGAAATAGTTGCAGGAGTTGGACAGCGCAAGCACTATATCCTGCTGTGCGTGCTTTGATGTGTTCTTCTGCCAGCACTCGGGAGCATTGTCCTTAATAAGCATGCCGTCCTCCTCGTAATAGTACGGGGATTCATCGTCGATTCTGGTATCAAGGGTTATTACACCTTCCATCAGTCCGGCCACGCCTGTTACCATCTTGAAAACCGATCCCAAAGGATTTTTGGATGCTATTGCCTTATTTAAAAGCGGCGTATCAGAGGCCCCTGCACCGAGAAGGTAGTCATACTGTTCATTGGAAAGCCCCTCGACAAACCAGTTTGGATCAAACGACGGATATGATGCCATCGCAATAACGTCGCCGTTTGAAGCATCAAGCACAACCATTGCGCCCGTTGAGGCGAGATCAACTTCCTTATCTCCGTACTTTTCGCCGTCAACATCGGCTTCAAGCATCTCAAGCCCCTTTTGATTCAGCTCGTAAATAAGATCCGCAAGCGCCTGCTCAGTGCGCAGCTGATACGTTATGTCTATGGTGAGCATTACGTCGTTGCCGTTTGTCGCCGGTCTCGACGAGATCTCACGCACCTCGGAGCCGTTCGAATTGACCTCTATGACACGTTCACCCTGATGCTCGGTGGTTGCGCCCGTCAAATAGGACTCCATCGTCTTTTCAATTCCGGAAACGCCCACATAGTCGGTATATGAATAACCGCCCTCCTCGGTCTGGCTCTTTTGCATATAGCCGAGTATATGTGCGGCAGTCTCACCGTACGGATACACCCTTTTCGTGGTCTGCTGAGTCATCAGCCCGGGAAGCTCATCTTTAAGCATCTCTATCTGCGCCACGACCGACATACTGACATCATATGCAATCGTAACGGGCTCGTATGCCTTATAGTTGTTGAGGTTTATTTCCTGCCTTACGGAAATGACTTTTAATGCGTCTTCGGCGGACACCTCCTCGGGAATGAACCATTCCTCCCTCAGCTCCATGTACGCATCCTCCGCAGACTTCCATTTTTCCATACATTCACGCATTTTGGCGGCAATGTTCTGTACGAGCTGTTCCTCGCTTCCGCTGCGTTCATCCTTTTGCATAAGTTCCTTCATCCGTTGAAGATCGTCGTCATTCATCAGATGCTTTTTAATATTAAATCCCATGGCATCGCAGAAGTTTTTATAGCGATAATACGTGGCATAGGTACTTGTTACGCCCCAATCGTAATAAAAACTGCCCTGCTCGTCCATGCGGATATAAGAAGTATCGACAACCTTGCCTCCGCCGTCCTCGATTATCTTTATCGCATCCAAAAGTGCCTCGGTATATACAGAGTTATAATATGACGTTCTGTTGTTTCCGTCCCTTAGAAACAGCACGTTATAGGAATTTTCGCTGTACGCCAAAACTATGCCGTTTCTGTCAAGTATGCTTCCGCGGCTCCCCTTGAGCGTTATCACACGCTCCTTCCTCGTTTCGGCCTTCTCCGCCTGTGCCGCACCCTCTTTCAGCGTTACAACGCCAAGCCTGTATATAAGCGAGCACATCATCGCCAGCATGAGCACGCAGGTAATAACGTATCTAAATATGGGACGTTTCGCTCTTTTCATCGCTCGTTACCACCTGTCATTTTCTGTACAACCTTTGTGACGGACGACTGTTCCTTCATGCCCCGTCTCAATATAATATGAAGCAGGACGCAAACGCCTGCCGTCAGCAGCACACACGGAAGTATATACGTTATCATCACCGCGATATATGAGGAAAAAACCGCTCCCGAAAGAAGCGCACCCAATGAAACGAGGCTCATGTGCAAAAATGAGCATACCGAGGCCACTGCCGCCGGAACGATAACGTTGTCGGCATAATACTTTTGGTAGAAAAAGCCTCCGAGCATACCTGCGACAATATAGCTTATTGCAGTAAGCCCAATGATGCTGTTAAACATAATATCGAAAAGCAAGCCGAAAACTCCACCTATGATTGCGGCGGTCTTTTGACCCATAAATATACCGATAGATACGGTAAGCGCAAGCATTGCGTAAGGGCGGAACCCGAAAAAGTTGAAAAGCGGAAAAACGGCGCTGTCGAGTAAAAAACAAACCGCTATGCTTATCGTCAGCCGAAGCGCTTTCATATCACTCACCGTCCTCCGCCGAAATGATGATTAGTACCTCCTCCAGATGTCCAAAATCCACCGCAGGCTTTATTATCGCATTCACCTCGGATGATCCGTCAGCTGTCAGCATTACCTCGGAAACCGTGCCTACAACAATTCCCTTTGGAAAAAGGCCGCCATTGCCATCGGTCAAAATCACGTCACCCGGCACAAGGTCGCTTTCGGTCGGAAGGTAATAAAGCTCAAGCACGTTGTTTGCAGCGGAGGTTGACATTACTCCTCTTGCCATAGCATAGTCCCTTGTACGCTCGACCATTACGCTGACGCTGGAGCTTGCGTCGATTATGCAGGTAACCTTTGCCCACGTGGCTCCCACCTCGGTAACGCGCCCGATAAGACCGGCGGAATTAACAACGGGCATACCTTTTTCAACGCCCTTGTTTCGTCCTGCGTTTATCGTAAAGGTTTCAAAATAGGCGTACTGGCTTTTTCCGATTATCTGTGCGGCCACGGTTTCGGCATTGTCAAACGTTGCGGAATAGTTCAATAAATCCCTCAAGCGCTCGTTCTCCGCCCTGACGGTCTCGAGTTCGGACAGCATGGCCTCGTACTGTGCGATCTGCGCCTTAAGCTGCTCGTTTTCCTTGTCCGCATCGGTTGTATTGAACGTATTTTCAAAGAAATTTATTATGGAGGTGGACGCCTTGTATGAGAATGTCTGAATAGGCTGAAAAACCGAACCCACGGTACCCTCTATCCAAGTAAGGGTGCGCTCTCCGGAGGTGACAAGCGCAATAACAGCAAGTGCAATCACGGCTGCGATTGCAACCAGTATCGGCTTATTAAAAGAAATCTTCTTCATGCCCATGCGCCTCCTAAATTGATATTATAAAGGCTTTTGCTGATTTAATCAACTAAAGCCTGATAAACGTCACAAATTATTAAAAGTACCGCCAAGCTTTGGCATTAAAAGCTGCTGTGCTTACCCGATAACACGCTCCATGCCGTATGTTTTGGCTTCTTTCATGGCATATTCGATATCCACGCTCAGAAAAGCGCCGTTTTCATACAGTATTTTCCCCTGCACCATCGTCAGGCAGACGTCGTTTCCTTTCGCCGCATATACCGCTGCCGATACGGGATCATAAACGGGCTGAATATGCGGCTTGTCACAGTCAAGCATTATTGCGTCGGCATCCAAGCCTGCGCACAGCCTGCCGCACTCCATTTCCCTGCCCTGCGCCCTTGCGCCGTTTACGGTGGCAAGCTTTAACGCATCGTACGCATTTATTACCGTGGGGTCGGAATTGATGCACTTTGCGATGAGCGCCGCAGCCTTTATCTCTTCAAACAGGTCATGCGAGTTGTTCGAGCAGCAGCCGTCTGTACCCAATGCAACGTTTACACCCTTGTCGACCATGCGCTTTATGTTGGCAAATCCGCTGGCAAGCTTCATGTTTGAAATCGGATTATGGGCGCAGGAAACACCCTTCTCACGCATTATGTCATGGTCTTCCTCCTCTGCCCAAACGCAGTGTGCGGCAATAGTACGGCTGTCAAAAATGCCTTCGTCGTACAGCACCCGTGCCGGAGTTTTTCCGTTTCGGGTCCTGCATTCCTCGTGCTCCTTTTTTGTCTCGGACAGATGAACGTGCATAGTAAGACCGTATTTTTGCGCCAACTCCGCCATGCAGCTTCTTGCCTCCGTAAAAGAGGTGTATTCGCCGTGGATCGCCGCATCCGCACGAATTCTGCCGTTCGCCCTGCCGTGCCAATTTGTCGCAAGCTCGACCGTTTCCGAGATGCTTCTGTCCAAAGCAGGATTATAAGTGCCTTTATCAAGGGCCACGAGAGCATTCGACAGGGAAACCTTTATGCCCATTTTTTCGGCGATGGCGGCTATGCTCGGCTGATAAAAATACATATCGCTTATGGAAGTTGTGCCGAAACGAAGCATTTCGGCCGCACCGAGTCTGAATCCTGCGGCAACCGCCCTTTCGTCCAGTCTGCCCTCTGCCGGAAAAACCTTTTTGAACAGCCACTCGTCCAGTGTGTAGTCATCCGCATAGCCCCGCATGATGCTCATTGCGGTGTGGGCATGCGTGTTTATCAGCCCGGGCATAAGTATATTTCCGGCGCAGTTTTTAACGACCGTCGCTTTTTCAGTGCAGCTTCCCTCGCCAATGCAGGCGATTTTTCCGTCCGATACGCCAAGATAGCCGCTTTTTATTACGGGGCATTCGTCGGACATCGTGATTATGCAGGCGTTGACAAAAAGTAGATCAAGCACTTTATTTTTTCTCCGAAGCTAATGGAAATTTTACGAATTTTTGCATTGCAAGAAGCTTTATAACGACCACCTCTATCGGCAGCATTATCCCAAACTTTATAAGCCTCGATGGCATTAATGCGGTCAAGGCGGCATCCTCGGTAATTATGTACAGCCACAGCGTATCGAGTATTAACGAAGAAACAAGCAGGCTCAATCCTGCGGCCGCTATTATCCTCAAAAGGGTTTTTTCCTTGTTGTACAATATGAGTCCGAATATTACGCCGCCGATAAAGGCCGACAGCGTAAATCCGGGGAAATAAGGCCCTATCGGAAACAGTATCGCCCCGAGAAAATCCCCCAGCGCCGCTATACAGCCGGCAAATACGGGCCCGTAAAGCATCGCTGCTGTTACAACAGGCACAAAGGCAAAGCCGATTTTTACAATGGCAGTGCTTATCGACAGAAATCTTGAAAGCACAATTTCAATCGCCAAAAGCGTGCCAAGGATGACGATTTTTCTGATGTTGCTGTTTTTCATTGTTTGTTCCCCTTTGCCGCCCAACCAAAAAGCCGTCCCAAAAAGGACGGCAGAGGTCAGCTCAAGTAAATTGCAAACGGGCATATACCCTATCATACGACAAATTACTATACAGCGGACGCAATACGATACCGCAAGCCGCATAAATCGGCTTTTCGTCATGGGGCAACTTCCCATCCCCACGCACTTGACGCATCGTACCTACTCTGCATGTCGGGCAAAATCAATTTATAATACATAAAACCGCCGACAAATGCAAGTGCTTTTTCGTCGCTTCGGTAAAATGCTCTTTTGTAATAAAGCATGGTCAAAAACTATATATATACAGTGACAAAATACCAATATGGAGGTTGAGATGGAATACAGGCGAAAACGCCGCAGCCACAGGCGGCAAAACACGGGTGGCATCGGCATACTGCTGACGTTCCTGGCGGTCGGCGCAGTTGTTTATCTTATTTGTGCATCTCCTGTCGGCACATGGATAGCGCAGAACGTTGTAGCGCCCGTTTTCAGCGGCAGCGACACGAAAACACCCGCTTCCGACCTGCTTGCAGGCAGCAACGGCGCACAATCAGGCAGCCAGACTTCATCGTCAGTCAACGTGGCTATAAAACCGTTTGACACCTATATGCTTCAAATGGGCGTGTTTGAGTCGCTTGAAAACGCCGAAGCACAGGCGGATATTCTGACAGGTCTCGGCGCTGCGGGCTATGTTTTCGAGGATGACGGCAGATACAGGGTCATCGCATTTGCCTACGGTGACGAGGAAAGTGCCGCAAACGTCAAAAAAAGACTCATTGAGGACGGCTATGACTGCGCCGTATGCTTAAAATCCATCGAAGGAACCGAGCTGAGAATAACCGCCACAAAGGAGCAGGCGGATTCGATTTCAGGCAGTTTGAATACTCTTCAGGATGTAATGCAGCGCTTTTCGGAGCTGGTTATCGACTTTGACAGCAAAAAAATAGAAGGCGATGCGCTCAATGCCGAGGTCTCCGGACTCCTTGCGCAGGTCGATACATCGTTTGAGAGTATAGAAGCGTTTTCCGATAACACATCGGTCGCACCGATTGCAAAATGCTACGGTGAATTTAAGGCCTCTTTTCGTGATGTACTGTCGCAAGATTATAAAAGCACGGTAGATTTTTCGTCAAATATAAAGTATAATTATATAAGACTTATCGATTCTTACCTAAAATTGATGGAATCGATGGGCTAATAGTATGTATAAGGAGCTTTATCTGCATGAATGCTGCCGAAGTCGCGCGAATTTTAGACGCAAAAATAATCTGCGGAGAGGACAGGCTTAACGATGTGGAATTTGATTCCGCATTCGGTTCGGACATGATGAGCGACGTACTTGCCTATGTCAAGCCGACCACCCTTCTGCTTACGGGCATGGTGAACCCTCATGTGATACGCACCGCCGAGATGCTCGACATCAAAGGCATCGTCGTCGTGAGAGGTAAAAGCGTTCCCGAGGAGCTGGTGGAGGAAGCCGAGGAGCAGGACATCATAATACTTGCCTCGGACGAAACGATGTACACCACCTGCGGCAAGATGTATGCAAGCGGCTTGCCCGGCTGCAAAAGGAGTGACATTGTATGAGTATTTTGTACAAAGAAGCCTTTAATATTGAAAAGGGAGACTTTGCAACCGCCGGCGAAGCATCAAGCAAGATAAAGCGCACGCTGAAAAAATTGGGTGTGGAACCTACGGTGATTCGTGAGGTTGCCATTTCCTCCTACGAACTTGAGCTGAATCTCGTCATTCACTCCCTCGGTGGTTCGCTGACGCTCGAGGTAGGAGACGATAATCTTTTGAAGCTCACCTCGAGCGACGTCGGTCCCGGCATCAAGGATATATCGCTCGCCATGAAGGAGGGCTATTCCACCGCACCGGAGAGTGTCCGCATGATGGGCTTTGGTGCTGGCATGGGGCTTCCGAACATTAAGCGCCACAGCCACAGGTTTGGCATAGAGTCGGAATACGGGAAAGGCACGGTCATTACCTGCGAATATGATATATAGTATTAAACACCCGACTGGAGGTCATTATGTACCAACACTCCGTAAGGATAAACAGACTTAAATGCGTTGGATGTATAAGCTGCATCAAAAGCTGCCCCACCGAGGCGATACGCATTCAAAACGGAAAAGCGAAGATACTCGATGAGCGATGTGTTGACTGCGGTCTGTGTCTCAGCGTATGTCCGCACAAGGCTATGGTTTCGGTCACAACTCCGCTTTCCGACCTCGGCAGGTTCAAGTATAACATTGTTATTCCCTCAACCACCCTTTATTCGCAGTTTCGAGGACTGGTTGACATTGCCGATATTTACGCCGGACTGTATGCGCTCGGCTTCGATGCAATTTACGAGGAAGCAAAGGCTGCGGAAATTTTAGCCGAGGCGGTGAGCCGTCATATTCACAGCCCCAACGCCGTATTTCCGGTCATCTCCTGCACCTGCCCCGTGGTTCCGAGGATAGTTTCGGTGCTTTACCCCAACTTGATAGAAAACCTCTCCCCCTTTGTTCCTTCAAACGAGCTTGCGGCGAGGATTGCAAAGCAGGAGTTTTGCGAAACGGTAGGTGTACCGGGCGATGAAGTGGGCGCATACTATATCTCTCCGTGCGCTGCCGAAACAACGCACATGAAAAACCCCTGCGGTATTGAAAAAAGCTCGATTGACGGCGTGATTGCGGTCAGAGACGTTTATGCTCATCTGCTGAATTTTGTCGGCAAAAGCTCATCGCTTCCCGAGCATCAAAGAAGCATTGTTCACAGGGCGGGAGCATTCGGTCTCGGCTCTGCGGTAATAGGCGGTCTGAGCGCCGCCGTCGGCACGGAGCATTATCTTGCGCTCGACGGAATAAGCGACATGATCCAATGCTTTGACGAGATAGACAATGACCGTATAAGAAACCTTACTTTTGTAGAGGCAATGGCATGCAAGGGCGGATGTGTCGGCGGTCCTCTGACTTTCGAGAACCAGTTTGTCGCAAAAAACCGCAACAGACGCCTTCAGTATTCTCAGCCGAGAATAGCTCTTGAGGCCGATGAGCACGTTCAAAAATATATTGATTCCGATATGTTAAGATATGACAAGCCCATCACTCCTCACAATATAATGAAGCTCAGCGACGATGTTGTTGAAGCAATGAAGATGATGGATAAGCTTGAGGAGGTAAACAAACGCCTTCCCGGGCTCGATTGCGGCTCATGCGGCTCCCCCACCTGCCGAACGCTTGCGGAGGACATCGTGAAGGGACAAGCCGTTGAAATGGACTGTATTTTTAAGTTAAGAGACAAGGTGCGGCAGATGGCGCAGGAGATGATCGACCTTGCAAACGCACAAAAAAGAGGATAATTAAAATCGGAGGTTTATTATGAAAGTCAACGAACTTACCACCCTTATCGACGGAACATTGATGACCGCGGGCGGCGGCGAAAACGAAATCGCCTGCGGATGCACCTGCGACCTTTTAAGCTGGGTCATGGCAAAGGGCGAGAACGGCTGTGCATGGGTAACCGTGCAGACGCACATGAATGTTATCGCCGTTGCCTCGCTTCACGATATGGCATGCGTGATCTGCCCAGAGGGCATGATGCCCGACGAAACGGTTATCGCAAAGGCGGACGAGGAGGAGATAGCCGTTATTTCCTCGCCCCTGACCGCATATAACATCTGCTGCATAATGCACGACAACGGTATCAAGCCCGAGCGCAGGGCCACGGAGCAGAAGTAACGAAAGTTTATACCCGTAAACAAGGCAAAAGGCGGTAATCCAATTTGAAAATCGCAACCGATTTGCATATACATTCATGTCTGTCCCCCTGCGGAGATATGGAAATGACGCCGAACAACCTCGTCAACATGGCTTTTTTGAAGGGGCTTGATGCTATCGCCCTGGCCGACCATAATACGGCAAAAAATCTGCCGGCCGCCAAAGCGGTAGCCGACGCCAGGGATTTGGTGCTTGTACCTGCGATAGAGGCGGAAAGCCGTGAGGAGGTCCATGTGCTGTGCTATTTCCGCACAGTGGAGGATGCGCTTGAAATGGGGGATTTCCTGTACGAACATCTCCCCCCAATGCCGAATATGCCCTCCATGTTCGGTGAGCAGATCGCCATGAACGATGATGACGAGCCGATCTACACGGAGGAAAAGCTGCTGATACAGGCGACTACCCTTTCGATAAACGAGATTGCCGAAAAATGCAGGGAACTCGGCGGTGTCCCCGTTCCGGCACACATAAACAGAACTTCAAACTCATTGATCGCCAGCCTTGGTTTCATTCCGCCCGAGTGCGATTTCACCACCGTCGAGGTTTACAGGAGCATCCCATTGGAAAACGTCGATGTATCGCCGTATCACGTAATTTTCTCATCGGATGCGCACAACCTCGAGGCGATCTTCGAGCGTGATAACTTTATATCCGTTGAAGAAAGAAGCGTGGAAGGCATACTTAAATACCTTGCCTCAAAAAAATAATTTACAGGTTTTCTTTATTTTGTCGCTGGGTATAATGTATAATAAGGTCAGCTTAGAGGCTGCCAAAAATACGTAAGGAGGAAAATATGAACAAACCCGATCGTAAGAAACTGATCATTGCCCTGATTCTGTTTGCGGCCATAGTTTTGGTCTCCTGCCTTATACGGATCGATGTTGCTTCCGACGGCAACGGAGAAGCGCTTGTTCGTCGTAACGGCAACCCGGCCGGCAGTCACGTAAATCTTATGCTGCTGATGATGCTTGCCGCCTCGGTTTTGCTCGACATTCCGTACGGAATACTTGTATGCGCTGTTGCGGGTCTTGTCAGCGAGCTGTTCATCTCCATAGCCGTAAAGGGTGCAGCCGCTTATGCAGTGCCGAGCATGATAGTAAGCGCAATAATATCGTTCATTGCGGCGAAGGGCGTCAAGAAGGATCATTCGTGGATCGGCATTTTAAAGACCTGCTCGGTTTCGGCCGTTGTCGCTGTCGTTTGCTATTTCCTTTTCGATTTAATAATCATGAACGATTACGACATCGCCTCTCACATGCTGCCCATAAACATTCTGTCCGGACTTGTAAACGTTGCCGCAGCCGTACCCATAGTCAAGGTCATATCGGTAATGATTTACAAAAAGGACAGCAGCATTAACACTGCGGTATAAATCGCAGTTTTTGTTCCTGCCGTTTTTTATAGGAGTTTTTCTAAATGAAGCTTACCGTACTGGGTAAATACGGCCCGTTTCCACAGGCCGGCGGTGCCTGCTCGGGCTATTTGATCGAAACCGAACAAACAAAAGTTGTGCTGGACCTTGGATCCGGCACTTTGTCGAATCTGATTAAGCTATACCCTACTCTCCCCATTGATGCGGTTTTTCTTTCACATCTGCATAGCGATCATTGTTCAGATATGCTCGTTTTGCGATATGCGTTAAGGCAGCTTCACTCAAGAGGCGTGACCGTTCCGATGCCGCTTTCGGTCGTTGCCCCTGCTGAGCCCTCTATTGTACACGGTCAACTTGCCACTTCGGGGGTGTATGACATAACCACCGCAAAGGACGGTCTGAAGTTCAACTTTACCGATATGTCCATCACCCTGCATCAAATGACTCACACGGTGGATTCCTTCTGCATGGTGATAAGAAGTGCAGGCAAGAAATTCGTCTATACAGGCGATACGGGATACAACGACAGGCTGAGTCATATCTGTTCCGGTGCCGACGTGCTTCTTGCGGACACCTGTTTTTTAAGCGCAGATAAGACAACCGAGAATGCCCCTCACATGACTGCGGCGGAGGCGGCAAAGCTTGCCCGAAACGCAGGTGCTGGCAGGCTATTCTGCACGCATATATGGGGCGGCGGCTACACCGACGAGCAGATAGTCGCCGAGGCAAGGCGTTTCTTCAGAAACTCTTTTGCAATAAAAGAAATGGGAGTTTACATAATATGATTGAAAATATCATCGTAAAGCTTGCGGATTATATAAAGCAATATGATAAAGTCGCCGTTGTCATTGATACCGATGTCAACAGCGCAATTTTGCTTAATGCCGCCGTGAGCGCCCTCGGCAGCAAAAACGTGCTTGCCATAATTCCTCACAACGAATTTACGCCCGAGGCACGTCTTGAAACCTCAAAGCGTATATGCACTCTCGCCGACGTCGATTATGTGACGACCGCAGTGTTTTTGACTGACGAACCCTTGACGCAGGCGGCTTCACCGCTAAAATGCTACTACTGCCAGCGTCTTACATACCGAGAGATAATCCACGAAGCCTGGCTTAAAGGCATTCAGACGGTTCTCAGCTCCGTCTGCAAAAACGACAGCAGGGATTGCATGGCGGGCTTGCCCGCAATAACCGAGCTGTCGGTGGTTTGTCCGTTTATCGAGACGGATATTGACGAATCTGAAATAATCGGCTCACTCAACATCGAAGGAAGCATTCCCCGAGTTTCCTGCTCCAATATGCAGGGATAATTTATACAAAGCTAAAGCTGTCCGAGTCGCCTTTGCGATACATGTCATGCTCGGAAAAGATACACAGCTTTCTTGTATGCTCGGCAACGGCTTTGAGATATTTGTATGTCCTTGCCCCCAGATACATCGTCATATCAGCTTCACCACTGACCATTATGTCATTTGCCAAAAATACATTTTGAGACATTGAGTATGCGTTATCAACGCCTACGATAATATGATCCGAAAAGCCGATCTCGGATTGCCGAAGCGCCATTGAAATTCTCTTTGACACATCTATATCATCTCTCGACGGCTGAATATCCATCGACGGATGATTGTGAGCTATAATAACACTCACGGCATTATGCCGCACGGCGGATGCGGTTATGGTACGCTCATACATAGCAGCACGGTCTATAGTGCCTATGCTGACTTCTTCCGCATGTATCAAATTAAAGGATTTATCAAGCGAGAGCGCATAAACCCTTTCCTCCCTTGCCTTTGAAAGAAGATGTGCGCAGTAGTTCATTGCTCGCTCGGCATTTCCAAGAGAGATCTTATCCCTTGTCCAAACTACACGCATCCTGTCCGAAAGTGAGGAAATCAAAGAGAGCAGCGCTGCCGTGTGCATTCCCACGCCGTCAACCTGCGCAAGGTCGTACGGATCGGCCCTGAAAACTTTTGCCAGGCTGCCATATTTGTCAATCAGCTTATGCGCAAGAGGATTCGTATCTTTCTGAGGTATGGCGTAAAAAAGCAGCATACTCAAAAGCTCGTGGTCATGGAAAGCGGAGGGACCGTTGGAAAGAAATTTGCTTTTCATCCTTTGTCTGTGTCCGCTGTGAACATTTCCATCGTTTTTATTAGCCATAGGTATCACCTTAAATGCCTTTTCTTTCTATTTTGCCATACTTTTACAATTTTTCAATAGTTTTTTTGATTTATGTTCATTTAAATGAATACCATACTGTGATATAATAGGCAATATGAACATTCGAGGTATTGTAATGAAAAAATATATTATGACCGCTGTTCTCGTTTTATCCGTGCTTATTTTAGCAACGGGCTGCGGGAACGGTATTCATAATCAAAACATAGACATATCCGATCCCGAATCAAGCGGTTTGGTTGCAACTGCCAACGATTTGGCCGCATTTTTCAACACGAGCAGTTCAGATACAGCCACACTCGTTGCGGACATAAATCTTGAAACGGATATGCTCCTGCTCACAGAGGAGCGTAGTAAAATCGTCATAAACGGCAACGGGCACACCATATACGGCGATGCGGAGTGTGTTATCCGAATGGATGCCGGCTGCACGCTCATATTAAACGATGTCACAGTCAGCGGCGGCACCGATGCAATTGGCATGCTTGGCTCAGGAAACATCGGTGGCAAGAATGCAAGCATTCATGCCGTTGCCACGGGCATCAATGCCATAGGCAGTGTCTGTATCGAACGTAATTCGAAAATCGAGGTAAACACTACTGTTGGCTACGGGATTTATGCAGCCGGACTTGAATTGGACGAATATGCCGAGCTTACCGTAAAAAACGAGTCCCTTTCGGAGGAAATAACCGGTCCCAACGCCATTACTGCGCTCTCAGCTCCGATAATCATGGGTGAAAACTCAAGACTTACCGCTTCATCCAACGAATACAACGTGATCAAGTGCAAAAACTCTTTCATCATGCACGATTCGTCATACCTCAGCGTTATCAATACGGGCGAGTATCACGGTGCGGAGATCGGTGCGCTTGAAATCAGCGGCGCCGTCACGATTCAGGCATACGGCGGTGAAAAAGGCGTGGGAATATTTTTAGTGGATTTGTACGACGAAATTTACGTCCTCGGCGAATGCTCTCCTGCCCCACGGCATGAAAACGGCAGAGGCTCGCTTAATTTTGTTGATCAGCTTCCCGAGCCGATGCTTGAGCCCTCCCCCGCCGACATTGAAAACGGTGAGTAACATGATACGCTTAAGGGAGTTTTTCCATAAAAAATCCAAACTGAAGCATTCCAACAGCGGCTCCGTAATGCAATCGAGCGGTGTATTTTTACCATCAAGGGGCGCAAATTTGACACGCTTTACTCCCAGCGGAGATATCCCCCGCATAAAAGGCTACGTTTCACGGCTCGGGCGATATTCCTATGCAAAGCATTTTACGGGCTACGAAAAGACAAGAATACGCCTCTCCCGTTTTAAGCCCTCGGGAGCGCAATCGGAAAAGGTGCGTTCAAACCCGTCGGGAACACAGTTTGAAAAATTCTCTGCACGAACCACACCGCAGCCGAATGCCGTAAACCTTTCAAAGCTGAATAAGTACGGCCCCGCCAACAATCCCGACTCCTCAAGATTTCGCAGTAAAAGTGCAAATCTGCGCCGCTTTCCCTTAGATGGTACGAACAGGCGTACAGTATTTAACGCTCCTCCTAAATCGGCAAGCAGATTCATCGGTGCCGATTCAAGGTTCGAGGCAAAAAAGGTGTACCGCCCCGTCAGGCAGGTAAAAATTGACAAGAAAAAACTCCTGCTTGCGATCTTACTCGTACTGACGGTGATAGGAATTTCCTTTGCAGTCTATTTCATTCTCAAACTCGACCCTACCCTCGTTTAAATGCAAAAAGTGCGGTTATTTCCGCACTTTTGCGATACCGTGTTGGGGGCACGGCATCAGGATGGTTGGGGGGTATGTCATCACCCGAAGGTGAGCTGACCGCCTTTTCGCAGTTTACAAATTAGTATATAAACCGCTTCGCTCGCCGAGAACAACCGTCAATTCCATGACTTGATCGCCTCTTTGTACACTTATTATAACCGAATCGCCGGCGTTGTATTCCAAAAGCGCGCTGTTAATTTCGGCTGTAGAATAGTAATTTACATTGTTTATCGTCAAAATTATGTCATCAACGAGCAAGCCAGCCGCCTCCGCCGCACCGTTCGGCTCGATTTCGGTAATGCGTGCCCTATATTCGTATCCCGGGAAACCCCCGCCAAAGAAATAGTTGAACGGATTTTGATTATTTCCGTAGCTCAGCGCAACATCCTGCAACGTGGCGCCCAATGACGGTCTGCCCGTAACGTAGCCTTGGTTTATAAGGTCATTGACTATATTTAAGGCAAAGCTTGACGGTATCGCAAAGCCAAGCCCCTCGATGTCGATTGCCATGCTCTTTGCGTTTACAACGCCTATCAGTTCGCCCTTCATATTGAAAAGCCCTCCGCCGGAGTTCCCGGGGTTTATCGCCGCATTTGTCTGGATAAGGCTCATCCTATGACCGTCAATAATCACCTCTCTGTTAATACCGCTGATTATACCGTCCGTTACCGTGCTCATCAGCTCGCCCAAGGGGTTGCCGATAGCAATTACCGACTCCCCTACCCTCGAGTCATTCGAATCTCCGAACGTAGCCGCAGTAAGCTCCTGTGCTTCGATTTTTACCACGGCAAGGTCGGTTTTCTCGTCAACCCCTACTAATGCGCCCTCATGAGGCTCATCGTTTCCGCTCAGATACACACTTATTTTTGAGCTGCCCTCGACAACATGGTAATTGGTTACGATATAGCCGTCGCTTGAAACGATCACACCGCTTCCCGAGCCGGTGTCGGTGACTATACCCACAACGGAGTCCTCGCATTTTTCCACGAGTTCCGCCATATCCGAATACACCGTGCTGTTGCTGCTTACCACTATCTCCGTCTTATAGCCGGCAGAAACCTCCTCACCCGACAAAACGCTTGCTGTTGGAGATGCGGATAGGGCGTTTCCATCTTTTGGAAGATTGCCGTCGGGTGCGATGGCGGCAGGAAGAAAGCATCCGATTATACCGCCCAAAAGCATTACCGCAACGGCAAGAATAACGACCGTCCCCACCCTCACGGTTTTATGGGACTTTCTCTCGGGCGATTGTCCGTCAAAACCATATCCATCATGTGAAGTAGTCCCCTCACAATAATCGGCATTGTCGCTTCGTTCGCTTGTATTGTTTTCAAAAACCATAATGCACCTCGCTATGGAATGATAATACGATTATAAAATATAATGTTGATATTTGTTTAAACAACTTGAGAATTTATATGTACAAAATTGCAAAATGCGTCAAAAAAGCCGCACCTTTCGGCACGGCTAAGTGTTTATCGGTCAGGCTTATTTGCCCATCTGGCTCATAACTTCCTCAGCGAAGTTGTCCTCACGCTTCTGGAGACCCTCGCCCATCTCATAGCGGACGAAGCTCTTTACAACGAACATACCGTTAATCATCTGTGCAACGGTCTTATCCTGCTCCTTGACGAAGGGCTGCTCGAGGAGGCAAACTTCCTTGTAGTACTTCTCTATACGACCCTCGACCATCTTCTCGATGATGTTCATGGGTTTCGGCTTCGGCTCGTTGAGTGCCTGTGCCTTCAGGATTTCCTTTTCCTTCTCGATCTCGCTCTGATCGACGTCTTCCTTGCTTATGCAGGTGGGCTTTGCAGCAGCGATCTGCATTGCAACGTCGTGCATGACAGCCTTATCCGCATTGCCTTCGACCTCGACGATAACGCCGATTTTGCCGCCCATGTGAACATAGGTGTCAACTGCGCCCTCGATGCGTACAAAGCGGCGGATACTGATCTTCTCACCTATCTTGGCAACGGCTGCGTTGATGAGACCGCTGATAGTGGTGCTCTCATCGTCAACGAAGTTCTGCTCAAGCAGTTCTTCTACGTTTGCGGGGTTTTTCTTTGCAATGTGCTTTGCAATGGTCTGAACGAGGTTTTTGAAATCGTCCGTCTTTGCAACGAAGTCGGTCTCGCAGTTTACCTCAACAAGAACGCCAACGCCGCAGGTCGGGCAAACGTAAGCATCAACGATACCTTCCGCTGCAATACGGGCTGCCTTCTTTGCGCTTGCTGCAAGGCTCTTCTCACGAAGATAATCCATCGCTTTATCCATATCGCCGTCGCACTGAAGGAGAGCCTTCTTGCAATCCATCATACCGGCGCCGCTCATCTCACGAAGATTCATTACGTCTTTTGCAGTAAATGCCATTGTTGTGACCTCCAAATATTTTAGTTTGATTAAAACTCTTCGAGCTCGGTTTCTTCGGTGGCTGCTTCCGCTGCGTTCTGCTCGCCCTGCCTGCCCTCGATAACCGCATCTGCAATTTTGCCTGCGATGAGCTTAACTGCACGGATAGCATCATCGTTGCCGGGGATTACGTAGTCAACTTCATCGGGATCGCAGTTGGTGTCGACGATTGCAACAACGGGAATGTGAAGAGCGATGGCTTCGAGAACGGCAATGCGCTCTTTCC
This sequence comes from Clostridia bacterium, assembly GCA_016296415.1. Classification (GTDB taxonomy): domain Bacteria; phylum Bacillota; class Clostridia; order Christensenellales; family CAG-138; genus JAEDJH01. The sequence goes on from JAEDJH010000001.1 coordinate 42,291, forward strand.
TGGGGTCTACTACGAACATGGCTCCGGGAAGCTTCTTCATGTCCTTGATACCGCCGAGGTTCTTCTCAAGCTTTTCCTGCTCAGCCTTGAGCTTGATAACTTCCTTCTTGGGGAGAAGGTCGAAGTCGCCGTTTTCTTCCATCTGCTCGATCTTGCGAAGCTTTGCAATACGGGTCTGGATGGTCTTGAAGTTGGTAAGCATACCGCCGAGCCAACGCTGGTTTACATAGTACATACCGCAGCGGATCGCTTCAGACTCGATGGACTCCTGAGCCTGCTTCTTGGTGCCGACAAAAAGAATGGTTTCGTCGTTTGCGGCAAGCTGCTGAACGAAAGCATAAGCTTCGTCGATCTTCTTAACGGTTTTCTGAAGGTCGATGATGTAGATTCCGTTGCGCTCGGTGAAGATGTATTCCTTCATCTTCGGGTTCCAACGACGGGTCTGATGACCAAAGTGTACGCCTGCTTCGAGAAGCTGTTTCATAGAAATTACTGACATTATTATATCCTCCTTGTTTTTTCCACCCCATGCGTCGTCTTTACGGGAAACCCTTTGGGCAACGCCCCGCAAATCGGCATGAGTGCGTAATGTCACTTGTGGAGTATAGCACAACAAAATCCTGTTTTCAAGCATAAAATCAATATATTTCAGCGAAAACAAAGTTATTTTTGCGCCCCGAACACTCAAGGCCCGGAGCGCATCAAATTTCATTTCCGAGGATCATGCCCTGCCCAGCTCTATGACCTCGGTATCCTTTATCGCCTGTTCAATCATCTCCGTAAAGTCCACCGCGGTCTCACTCTTTCGTATGTCCTCCACCTCGGGCTTTGTTACGGGATGCTGCGGCACGAAAACGGTACAGCAATCCTCATAAGGCATTATTGACGTTTCAAATGTGCCTATTCGCTTTGCTATGGCGGTAATTTCTTCCTTGTCAAATCCTATCAGGGGTCTGAACACGGGCATGGATACGGCATCGTCCGTAACGCACAGGCTTTGCAGAGTTTGGCTTGCCACCTGTCCGAGAGCCTCGCCGGTTATGAGTGCAAGCGAGCCGTCCGCCTTTGCAAGCCTTTCGGCTATTCGCATCATCAGCCGCCGCATTATTATCGTGGTTTCCTTGGGAGGGCATTTTTCGTATATTGCAAGCTGAATATCCGTAAACGGAACAAGATGCAGCTTTATCTCACCCGAATGTGTAGAAAGTATTCTCGCAAGCTCTATGACCTTATCCCTCGCCCTTTCGCTGGTATAAGGATAGCTGTAAAAATGCACCGCGGAAAGCTCAAGACCCCGCTTTGCCAGCATATAGCCCGCAACGGGGCTGTCGATCCCGCCGGAGATAAGCAGTGTACCGCGACCCGCCGTTCCCGTCGGCATACCTCCCGCACCCATGAACTCCTCCGTGTAGAGCAATGCGTTTTCACGAACCTCCACGCAGATCTTCAGCTCAGGGTCGTGTACATCGACAGAAATGTTATCAAACTCATTCAGGAGGTATCCGCCAAGTTCACAGCATATTTCCATGGAGGTCATCGGAAATTTTTTGTCTGCACGCCTTGCAAAAACCTTGAATGTGTGCCGCTTGCCGTCCGAAAGCGCATCCTTCAGCAATTCCTTTGCGGTCGAACAAATGGTCTCCCAATCCTTTGCGACGGACACGGCGGGGCTTATCGAATGAATGCCGAACACCCTCTGAAGGCGCTCAATAGCCGAGCTTTTCACATTCTCCGGTATGTTCCACGCATAAATACGCCCCTGCGCATAAATTATCCTGGCTCCGGTTTCACGAAGCGCAAATTTGATACGTTCCACAAGCTTTCTCTCAAAATACGGACGATTAAGTCCCTTCAGGTGAATTTCGCCGTATCTTACAAGCAGCACATTCTCCATTGAATTTCTCCTTTAGCAGTTATCTTCTTTTGTATTTTCTCAAAAATGCGGCGGTCTCCGCAATTATCTCGGACGCCGTATCTATCTCGGCAAGCGTGTTCATCGGGGAAAAGCTGAACCGTATCGCCCCCTCAAGCCTTTCGCCGGTTATACCCATCGAGCCGAGTATCCTGTTTTTGCCCTTTTTATGCGATGAGCACGCTGAACCCGTCGAAACAAGCACTCCCTTTGCTTCGAGCGCATGGAGCATCACCTCGCCTCTCACTCCAAGGAACGAAAGGTTCAGTATATGCGGCGCACCTGCGTCAACCGACGGCCCGTTAAGCATGACGTCGCCCTGCTTCATCATATTATCATAAAGCCGCTGTTTGCACAAAACCATTTGCTTTCTGTACGCCTGCTCATTTGCAAGGTATGTCGTTATTGCGGCATCCATGCCCATTATTCCCGGAACGTTTAGCGTGCCCGAACGCAGACCCGACTCCTGTCCTCCGCCCGTTTGTCCTCCGCCAAAGCGCACGCCGTTTCCCACATAAAGGGCACCTACCCCTTTCGGTGCATGAAACTTGTGTCCGCTTATGGAATACATATCGCATTGTCCCATATTAACGGGCACCTTTAAAAATCCCTGCACCCCGTCAACGTGTAACACGGCATTAGGAGCAAGCTTCTTTATCATACTGCGAATCGCAGGCAGGTCGTTCACGGCGCCAGTTTCGTTGTTCACCTGCATTATGCTTACAAAATCCGTATCCGCCGTCAGGCAGCCTCCGAATGCGCCCAAATCGACTTTACCCGTTTCGTCAACGCCAACGGTCACGACCTCATACCCCTTGGCGGAAAGCGCCTGCGCGGTTTCATAAACCGAAGGATGTTCAACGCTGCTGACAATTATTCTGCCCTTCCCCCGCTTTTTTGAAAGGCATCCGCTTATTGCCATGTTGTTGCTTTCCGTTGCGCCGGAAGTATAAATAACGTTGCCGGAAGCCGCACCCAATGCCCCGCATAATCTGCGTCTTGCCTCGTTTACCGATTTTTCAGCCGACACCGCAGGCGAGTATGCACTCGAGGGATTGAAATACACCTCGGTCATATACTTCCTTGCGGCATTGGCCGCCGTATCAAAAGTGCGTGTTGTAGCACTGTTGTCCAAATATATCACTTTTACACCTCATTTTTATTGATAATACGGAAAGATATTGTAAATCCTCCATATTATACTATATGCACAGTCTCTTTTTCCGTCAGACAAAGACGTATCTATTATTTTAACATATTTTACTGATTTTTTGTCATTCATTTTTCACAAACTATACCCAGGTTGTTATTATTATAATATTTACCGATTTTCCAAATGATGGTATAATATTATAAGTTTAAATGTCTTATCGGAGGTATGAATATGCTTTGCGATTCATGCAAACAAAACGAAGCGGTTATCCACAGAATAACCGTCATCAACGGGAAGCGCAGCGAACAGCACCTTTGTTCCTCGTGTGCAAAGGATCTGAGCGCCGTTGTATTTAAACTGCCCACACTTTCGGAGCTTGTGGGTCAAAGCATCGTACCGAAAAGCAATGCCGTTTGTGAATGCGGATGCACTTTGTCCGAGCTGCTGAAAACGGGGCTTGTGGGATGCGAAAAATGCTACTCGTCCATACGCCATGAGCTTTTGCCGGTGATCAAGGCCGCACAGGGCGGAAAGACCGAGCATACCGGAAAGATACCACAGCTTTCAGACGACAGACTTCACAGGCTGCAGGCTTTAAGAAACGAGCTTGCTCAGGCAATAGATAAAGAGGAATATGAACGAGCCGCCGAGTTGAGAGATAAAATAAGGGCTTTCGACACCGAGAAGGCGTAATAATTATGAGGCGAACCGAAAATGGAAAATAACAAAGCAATAATTAACTGCAGCATCCGAATATCAAGAAATATTGCCAAAATGCCGTTCGTCCACAAGCAAAGCGACGAGGCTCGTTCGGAAACCGTGCAAAGGGTCGCCTCCGCATTGCCGGAGGGCGAATTTGAATTGATAATCGTAAATGACAAAAATAAGCTGAGAATAAGAAGCCTTATCGAGCACGGACTGTGCAGCAGCAACATGACCATGCTAAAGGGCGGCGCCGTTTTGCTTGCAAAAAATGAACGGGTTTGCATATCCGTAAACGATGTGGATCACATAAGGATACTTGCAAGATGCGGCGGAAGCGGCATTGCCGAGGCATATGCCGAGGTCACCGAAATCGACAGCCTGCTCGAAAAGAAGCTCACCTTCTCCTTCGATCCACAGCTTGGTTATCTTTCGCCGAACCCTTCCTGCATAGGCACGGGTATGACAGCGTCGTTCGTACTGCATCTTGCTGGAATATCCATCGCAAAGCAGACCGATGCGTTTTTGCTGAACGCCGCAAAGCTCGGATGCCTCGTCCGCCCCGTTTACAGCGACAGCAACGGGCCAATCGGACAGTTTTATTCGCTTTCAAATCAGCATACTCTCGGCATGACCGAAAACGAAATAATCGGAAGAATGAGCGATATAGCCGCAAAGGTGTCCGAGCAGGAGATGCAGCTTCGCAGCGCAGCCTACGAAAGCAAAACCGACGCCATAACAGACCTTGCCATGCGTTCCCTCGGGGTGTGCAAATATGCCTATAAGCTCTCCATGAAGGAGATGCTTCAGCATATTTCAAACATTCTGCTCGGTGAATCGCTCGGAATTTTGACAATTGACAATGAGCTTGCAAAGCGCATAATCACCGAATGCTCGCCCTGCACGATCGCACTTTGTGCGGAAAATATCGACTCGGCGGACGCTGAGAACAAGCACAGGGCCGAAAAGCTCAAATCATTGCTGCAGGCAATCTGACAAACTTTCACGGAGGAAATAAATGGGAATATTCGACCGTTTTACCGAGGGTGCAAGACGCACCATGTCTTATGCGCAGGAGAGCGCAAAGCAGCTCGGCCGCAACTATGTCGGAAGCGAGGATCTGCTTATAGGGCTGCTGCGTGTATCCGACTCGGTGGCAGCCAAGGCACTCGCTCGCTTCGGCGTTATGGAGAGCGATGCCTTTGAGCGTGCAAGCGCCATAACCAACAAGGGTGACTATCAGTTCACCGACACCTTCGGCTATAATCCGCATACAAAAAAAATACTCGAGCTCAGCCTTTATGAAGCAAAGATGATGAAAACAAGCTACATCGGCACGGAGCATATACTCCTCGCCATCATCAGCGAGCAGGGATGCACGGCCGCAAAAATACTCATCGAGCTCGGAGTCGATCTGAATGCGCTAAGAAAGAGCATCGTCCAGAGCATAGGCGGTGATATGCCTGCATCGGTTTCATCCGCCGCACCCGAAACATCGTCCACCCCCACTCTTGACCAGTATTCAAAGGACATTACGGCGGCGGCTCGCTCGGGCGAGCTTGACCCCGTTATCGGCAGGCACGACGAAATACAGCGCATAATACAGATTTTGAGCCGCAGGAGCAAGAACAACCCCGTTCTTATCGGTGATCCCGGCGTCGGAAAAAGCGCAATAATCGAGGGGCTTGCCCAGAGCATCGTAAATAACGAAATACCCGATCTTCTTCGAAACAAGCGTGTTGTTTCGCTCGACCTCGGACAAATGCTCGCAGGAACAAAGTTCCGCGGCGAATTTGAGGAGCGCATCAAATCTACAATCAACGAGCTTAAAGGCGGCGACACAATACTTTTCATCGACGAGCTTCATACCATAGTCGGTGCAGGTGCCACCGAGGGCAGCGTAGATGCCTCAAACATCCTCAAACCCGCTCTTGCAAGGGGCGAGATACAGGTCGTAGGTGCCACGACGCCCGATGAATACCGAAAGTATATCGAAAAGGATGCCGCCTTGGAGCGCAGATTCCAGCCTGTTAACGTCGGCGAGCCTACGGAAGAGGAAACCTATGCGATACTGTGCGGCCTCCGTGACAGATATGAAGCGCACCACAAGGTACATATAACCGACGAGGCATTGCACGCCGCCGTCTCGTTGTCCGACAGATACATAACCGACCGCTTCCTCCCCGATAAGGCGATCGACCTTATGGACGAAGCCGCAAGCCGTGTCAGACTGTCGGGCTATGTCGCCCCTCCTGATGTAAAGGAGCTTGAAAGCAAGCTCGAGTCCCTTCTGAAGGAAAAAGAGGAAGCCGTAAACAACCAAAACTATGAGCGTGCCGCCGCTGTTAGGGATGAGGAGCAAAAGCTGAGAGGGGAAATTTCCACCATAAGAGATGCGTGGGAGCAGCACCGAAACAGCAAGGACAGCACCGTATCCGAGGAGGATATAGCGCAGGTAGTAAACGCATGGACAGGAATACCCGTTAAGCAGCTCACCGAGGACGAGAGCGAAAAGCTTCTGCGCCTTGAGGCAACGCTGCACGAGCGCGTTATCGGGCAGGATGAGGCGGTTTCCGCAGTATCAAGAGCCATCCGCAGAGCAAGGGCGGGTTTAAAGGACCCGAGACGACCGATCGGCTCGTATCTGTTTTTAGGACCGACAGGTGTAGGAAAAACGGAGCTTTCAAAGGCTCTTGCGGAAGCAATGTTCTCCGACGAGGACGCAATGATACGGCTGGATATGTCAGAGTACATGGAGTCGCATTCCGTATCCCGCCTTATCGGCTCGCCTCCCGGATACGTCGGCTATGATGATGGCGGTCAGCTTACAAAAAGCATCAGGCGAAAACCTTACAGTGTGGTACTGCTCGATGAGATCGAGAAAGCACATCCCGATGTATTTAACATACTCCTGCAGGTACTTGAAGACGGTCGCTTGACGGACGCACACGGCAGAACCGTTGACTTTAGAAACTGCATCATCATTATGACGTCGAATCTCGGCGCATCGAAGATAACGAGTGATAAGACAATGGGATTTGCAGCGACAGATCGCTCGGTCGTCTCCTATGAGCGCATGAAGGAAGTAATGATGTCCGAGCTGAAAAAGGCGTTTCGCCCCGAGTTTTTGAACAGGATAGACGAGATAATCATCTTCCACCCTCTGGAGGCGGAGCAAACAATGGAAATAGTAAAGCTCATGCTCAGGGACGTAACGGACCGCCTGAGGGAACGCAATATAGAGCTTATTGTCACGCACGAAGCGGCTGTTCATCTTGCGAGCGACGGTTTCGACCCGCAGTTCGGCGCAAGACCGCTGAGACGTGCCATACAAAACCAGCTTGAGGATAACCTGAGCGAGGTAATACTATCGGGTGAAATTCGCTTCGGCGATAAGGTTGAGGCATACGCCGAGGACGGACAGCTAAAATTCAGAAAGGTAGAGTGAGTGCGACATGGTAAAGGGATTTTCTTTCGGGATTCGTTTTGACATGGTCTACACGGACAGCAGCGACGATGCGGCGAGGTTTATTTTCGAGGAGATTTTCTCCGTCCTCACCACATCGGATCTGAGGGGCATCGAGATATACGGCGGAATGGCAAACGAGTCAGACCCCGCCGAAAACGGCATCTATACCGTGTTTATGTCCGGCGGCTCTCTTAAGGAAATGCGTAGGATTTTCAAAAAGTTGAAGTCCGACGAGGGAATAAAGATGTACCTCGCTTCATCCTCCCCGTTCATCGAAAAGAACAACATGAACAATCTCTCCGAGTTTGACTTTTTCGGCGAGGTGAAATGGGACGGCACTTTAAAGGGCGGCAATAAGGAAATTTTCGGTCTTATGGTTCCGAAAAAGCACGGTAAGCGGCGTCCTGTCGGCAAAAACATCAAAATGGTACTTGCTCCCGACTCGTTCAAGGGCAGCATCGGCTCCAGCGAGGCAATAAAGCGCCTTACTTTGGCGGCAAGGCGTCATTTTCCGGGCGTACGCATTGTTCCCGTACCCATTGCCGATGGCGGCGAGGGTACTGTAGAGGCGCTCGTAACGGCTGCAAACGGCAGCTATCGCTTCTGTGACGCCACCTCCCCCATGGGCAGGCGCATAAAGGCCCGCTATGGCGTTTTATACGGAAAAACCGCAATTATAGAGATGGCCGCCGCATCCGGAATGAACATCGACCCGACCGACGGTTTTGACCTTACCCGTGCATCGAGCTTCGGCACGGGCGAGCTGATTCGACGTGCGCTGGACGAGGGCATTCGCGATATAATTATCGGTATCGGCGGAAGCGCCACGAATGACTGCGGCATCGGCTGCGCCCGCGCTCTCGGTTTCAAGCTTTACGACAAAGACGACAACGAGCTTACGGGAACAGGTTCGGATATGATAAATGTTCGCAGAATCGACTCTGAGTTTATGCATCCGAGAATAAAGGACACAAGGTTCACCGTGATGTGTGACGTAACAAATCCTTTGCTTGGAGAAAGCGGTGCAACCATGACCTACGGTCCGCAAAAGGGCGGAACTCCGGAACAGCTTAACGAGCTGGAGCTTGGTATGCAGAATATGTGCAATATTTTGTCCGACTACGCCTCTGCCGACGTGAACGGACAGCGGGGCGCCGGAGCCGCAGGCGGCATGGGTGCAATGCTGTTTTCTCTGCTCGGTGCCGAATTAAAACCCGGCATTGATGCGCTTTTGCAGGCGGTCGATTTTCACAAGCTGTTAAAAGGAGCGGCGCTGGTCGTTACCGGCGAAGGTCGCCTCGACAGCCAGACCACAAGGAATGGAAAGGCCGTCGCAGGAATACTCAAAGCCTGCTGCGGCAAGGGCATCCCTGTGGCAATAATTACCGGAAGTCTGGGCGAAAATGCCGAAGAGATATACGATATCGGAAACGCAGGTATAATGACGCTTATCAACGCCCCCATGACCGGCGACGAAGCCATTCAAGATGCCGTTAGGCTTTTTGACGATGCCGCTGACAGAATGTTTCGTCTCATTCGCATGGGACGGGACGTTGAAAAGATCGGCGCTCCCAAACTGCCCGGACAGCGATGGCGGTAGGCAGCAAACGCAAAAGCCGCTGGCAACGAAGCTCTGCGGCTTTGTTATTATTTGGTGTTACTGTGTTATCTCCACATCAGTGCCATCACAGAACAACCTTATACTTCCGTCGCAGGTGACAAAAAACTCAATTTGGAGCGTTTCAAGTGCCTGCACAAGCTTTTCCTCAACCGTCGCATCATTGTACTTGGTTTCGATTTCACGACTATTCGCCGTTATCACAGCATAGGTGGGGTCAATGACGGACAGCAGCTCTGTCAGCACCTTGTAATAATCGCCGTGGTGCGGAAGCTTTACAAGCGCATAGTCGAAAGCGGCTTCGCCATCCGCATCTGTTGTCAGCCTGTCATAATACTCCTGCGTTCTCGCCTTCAGTGCATCTCCCATGAACACAAATTTTTGACTCCCGTAACTCAGGGTCGTAATGAGTGAGTAATTATTTTCATCCTTATATGTGGGCTCGGAGGGAACATTTATCCAAAATTCACCCTCCCCTGCCTCAAAAAACATATCCTCATTGGGACGAATAAGCTCCGTTCCCTTCCTGCTTACCGCTTTCATAAGCAGGGCATAAGGGTCGGAGGTATCCGAAAAATCGGGCGCAATGATCCTCTCGACGGCAAAGTTGTTCAAAATTTCGACCGCACTTCCTATATGATCCTTATCATAATGAGTGAGTATGAGATGGTCAATTTTTGTGATACCGTACGCACGGAGGCGCTCCGATATATACGCCCCGTCATCCACATCCGCCGTATCTATCACAATGACCTCATCGTCGATGCAGATGATGATGCAGTCGGACTTTCCTGTGCTGAGTATCTCTATTTTCAGACCATCATTTTCATATACCATTGGCTCCGGTAGGGTCTTTTTACACGAACACAGCAAAAGAACCGCTGCACACATCAGCATAAAGGCAATTATTCTTCTCACACCCACGCAACGCATCAGGCGCTTACTTCCGTTTCTTCCGCTTCAGGTACATCCTTGTCATTCGGCACGGTGAGCATCAGTGCTCCGCCCGCTATAAACAGAACAAGCACGGGTATGATTGCATAATGCACGTCATCGGTGAACATTCTGACGATCGCCATCAGTGCAGTTCCGAGTACGGATTCAAATCTTCCAAAGATATTGTAGAATCCGAAGAACTCCCCGGCACGCTTTTTATCGGGTATGAGTTTGCCGAAGAACGATCTTGAGAGCGCCTGTATGCCGCCCTGCGCCGTTCCGACGAGCCCCGCAAGCACGAGGAAGTGCCAGCTTTCTGTCATAAACAGCCCAACGATGCTGACGAGAACGTATGTGCATATTCCTACCATTATCATGGTTTTATTCGAGAATTTCCTGCTCAAATGGTTGTAGGCGATCGAACACGGGCAGGCAACGATCTGCGTTATGAACAGACCTCCGAGTATGTACAGTATGTCAAAATCGAGCGAGGTAGCAAGCTTTGACGCCGACATGATTATCGCTCCTACGCCGTTTATGTAGCAAAAGTATGCAATAAAGAACTTGAACAGGTTCTTTTCTTCCATCATCAGCTTTGCACTCTTTACTATTCTCGCAAAGCTTTTCCTGATTATGTTACGCTCCGGCTCAATATAGGAGACCTGACGCACATGCTTGAAAAACGGTATCGTAAACACCGCCCACCAAATTGCGGTGATTCCACAGGCAAGTCGCATCGCTAAAAGTGCGCTTATGGGAATTACGCCTAACCAGTATTCGCTTAAAACAAGCAGAGCAATGCTTGCAATAAACGGTATCGTGCTTCCGCCGATATAGCCCATGGCATAGCCCCAGGAGGAAACCCTGTCCATTCTGTCACGGGAGGTAACGTCAACCAAAAACGCATCGTAGAACACGTTTGCGCCGGCAAAGCAAAGATTTGTTATCGCATAAAGCAGTACAAGCATAACGAACGTATTTGTCACGGAAATAAGGCCCGTCGATAAAATTGCAACGGCAAAGAATCCGGCGAACATCCGCATTCTCTTGCCCTTGTAATCGGCCGCCGCACCGAGTATCGGTGCAAATATCGCAACAACAAGCGCAGACAGCGCCCCCGCCCACAGCCAAATGGCATCGCTCGCACTGTCAGCGATACCCTCGGCACGGGCAATTTCCGTTGCATAAATCGAAAGCACCGAGGCCGCAAGAATGGAAAAAGCCGAATTTGCCCAGTCGTACATTATCCAGCTCCACTCACTCTTTGTAAATCTCTTCTGTTTCTCCATCATATCCCCCTGTCGGTTTATGTAACCGAAAACATTTTTACCTATATATAATATCATTTCACGCTCTTTACTGCAAGGTATTTATTTTACCGTGGTTCTGCAAGGTTTACCGTTTTTATATGTGCCAAAAGGCGTAAATTCGCTCATCCTGCTCTTCCCGTGTCGAGAACCGCAGCATATAGATCGGCCGCTCTGTACAGCGCAGCCGTCAAGCTCACAGACTGAATCTATAGATGCACTTATGCGTTTCGCCATTGTATATTCTCATATCACTGTCTTGAGGCAATTCGGCTGTTTCAATCAACTCGCCCTGAAGGCATTCGCAGGTCTTCCTCGAAGGAATATTTTCGGGATTGCAGGTGATATACAAATATGTCATCCCATGCCTTTTAGCCAGTGAAAACAGAAGCCTGCACGCCTTTGCCGCATAATGATGACCCCTGTATTCCTACTTTACTCGGTATCCGATATGCCCTGCGTAATACAGCCCGTCATTATATCCGATTCTAAGATCGCATCTCCCCATTAAATTTCCTTGCAAATCGCAAATAGAGAAACAATATGCCGGAACCCGGTTCCTATTCATATTACCTATACTCACCCGGTCCAAAACCAGTTTGATTTCTTCGTTAGCCAAATAATCCGTGTCAAAAAATTGCATCGTTAGTGAATACCTCCGTTAAGATGTAAAAGATCTTGTCATCCGATTGCCAGTGCAAAAGCCAGCAGTACAGCAAGGGCTATAACGTTTGCCGCCGTAAAGAACCCGATAAAACGCACGGTCCTTGCCCCAGGTCGGCGCATGTAGAATTTTAAGGTGATCAAGCTGGCAAGAGATGCAATGGGGGTTCCGAGACCGCCGATGTTCACGCCCGAAAGCAGCTGCTGCCATTGATCCGTAAAGCCGGACAGAATAACGGCCGCCGGAACGTTGCTTATCACCTGACTGGTTGCAGCGGCGGTAATAAGCGTGTTCGACTGCAAAAGCCGCTGCAGAAAATCACGGATTGCATCCACTCGCCCTAAATTTTCAGATACGATGAAAAAGCAAACAAAGGTGAGCAGCAGCATATAGTCTATTTCCTTTAGCAGCTTCCGGTTTGCAATCAGCAATACGGCCACGGTGATTGCGGTTGTCAGAAGATACGGAACGATCCTGAAGACGGTAAGCAGGCACAGTATAAAAAGTGCCGCATAAACGAGCAGTTGTTTGGAGCTTTGTACGTCTGCGCTTTCCATCGGCTGATCCGGCAGCTTGTGCGGCAAAAGAAATACTGAGCCCACAGACAATGCAATCAGGCTCACAGCCGTAAGCGGAAGCGTGACCGAGAAAAAATCGCCGATGTTCACGTTATAGTACGCAAATAAATACAGATTTTGCGGATTACCCACCGGTGTGGCCATACTGCCCAGATTGGCGGCGATTGTCTGAAAAACGGTTACGGGTATGATGCTTCTGCCGCAGCCAAGCTGGTCAAGGAGCATCAAAGTAAAAGGGATAAAGATTATAAGCGCCACATCGTTGGTTATGAACATGGAGCTGAAAAACGGAAGCAGTACCAGCGTAACACCCAATATGCGTCCGCTCCGGATATGTTGAAGCAGCCGATAAGCAAGCCAATGAAATGTGCCGATGGCTTTTAGACCGGCAACGACCGCCATAAGACAGAACAGCAGACACAGCACACGAAAATCGACGTAATGCAAATACTCTCCGTCAGGCGGAACGATGAACACAGTTATAATTGCGCATACCGCCGCAGTACAAAGGACGGTTTCATTTGCGACGAATGTTTTTATCTTTTTCAGCATGACAATGCCTCCTGTGCAAAAGATTACTCCCACTACATATTAAACCGATAACCGCAGCAGCGGATACATTGCGAAATTTAGCGGCATTTTCCAACGCTAAATATGTATATACCAATTGCTCACATCCTTTTTCTTTAGGTATAGCCGAAGCGGCAGTCTGTTATAGCTTTTTAATGCACCCGTCGGGCAGTTGGTTACGCATTTCAGGCAGCGTATGCAGTTGGCGTTTGCTTTACCGTTTTTAATTCCGCCAAATAAACACTCCCGCTCGCATTTACCGCAGTTTATGCACTTAGACCTATCTGTAGTGATTTTCACGCACATTCGACTGCGAAAGCCCTTTCCAATGTTCGCAAACGGATTTTTGTATGTCTTTTTGATTACTATGGATCCGGGATTTTGGCTTAACGTTTTTTGCACCACACAAAGCAGCGGATCAAAATTACTTACCGCTTCTTCTTTCAAGTAAGAATGTTTCGTCGGTACGTATGCTGCGGCAATAATTTCTCCGGCCGTGTAGCACTGCTGTATCTCGTACAGTACGCGCCCGTGACACATTTTTCCGTAGGTTGCAACTACCGTTAGGTAGCGGGCATTTAGTCTTTTCAAAAAAGCTTTTATCACTTCAGGCACATTTTGACAATAAACGGGAAAAACAAGTACCGCTCGCTCGAATACAGTGTAAACGGATCTTTGAGCCTGCTCGGGCTGATTTAAATCGTAAACATCCCAGCCCGTTTCTTTTACAAAGTATTCCGCCACAGCTTTGCTTTGATTGGTATTCGAGTAATAAATTATACCGTTCATTTTTGAAAATACTCTCGCATAACGGCGCATTCGGGGACTTCCTCCAATGAAAACCCCAATTCATTTTCCAATTCCTCCAGCGCAGACTCTCTGGACAAATTTTGATCACGGCTTGCTAAAGCAATTTCCAATGCGCTGAACGGTATCATATCGCTTTGCATGTCGTAAAATCGCTTGAACTGTGTGTTTTCCTTGCATTTCTCAATTTTACAGCTTGTATGCAGACCCTTTCCGCTCCCTTCCGGTGCCACCCAGCCACATTCACGCTCAATCAAGTCCTTAACTGCTCTCCAGTCATATCGTCCGCCACAAATTTCATTCAGATCGACCTGCACAAAGGCTGGAATACGTCCTGTGCGGGAGGATGAGCGTATGGACTTTTTAAGCAAGGTGACCATATCCGGCACCTCATGTATGGCCGTTGTCACGTTTGAAATCAATTCATTGCGATAATCAGATACTTTTAACAGAGAAACGCTGCCGTATGCAAGCTGCTTCATCGTGATCAGGGTATGGAACTGCCCACTTTTGAGCGGCGGATGCAGAGTTAAAACCCTGCCGACATTTATTACGAGGTTTAAAAACCTGTTCTTTGAAAAAGAATATGCAATCGGCGGAGCCATACGGTTATAGTATAGTCCCAGCAGCTGCACAGGCTCGTTTCCGGCAATAAAATACGGTACTTTGTTAGCCACCAGCTCGGGATAAAACAAAACGTAGGCAAGCGACGGACACGCACAAGTATTTCCGCTAAGCTCATACAGCTTTTTATAAATAGTACGCAAATCATCGTTGGAAATTTTGCGTGTTATAAACTCCACCGAATCCAGCGTGCGCTTTGCTCCGTCTATGCTCCTTTTTGCGCTCTCTGACATATATGGGATCTCCCACGTCAACGCCAAAACACGCAGATTGCACTTTTTTGCTAAGTAGTATAGAAGATAAGTTGAGTCCTTCCCGCCGGTATAAAACACAGCAACATCAAATCGGGATTTTTTTGAACGGGGAAATTCGTTCATAATGGGCACTATGCTTTTATAGTTCTTTGTTTCGTGCCGGGTTTGGCACATGGGACATCTTCCGTTTTCATCAAATTCAAGGCCCGGTATAATAAAATCATTCGCAATGCAGTCGGTGCAGAATTTAGCTTCAGAAAGCTTTTTGGGTATGGTGCGCTTTTGGTCGGCAGGCACAATCTGAATACCCAAAAACGGCTTAACAGCCTCCATTTCCGCATCGGATAAAACCGCCGGCAGGCGAGCAACAATCGACCTTTGCAGATCGTTGAGATGATATTTGTTTTTGAAAATATTGGGCTTGCTTCTCATGCCGTAGTATTTCAGACAATGATCTTCTATTTTCCATCTGCTCTGCAAATCATAAGTCATCGCAGCTTGCCTCCGTTTCATAGCACAGCGAATCGGTCGCCCTTTTGTTTAAGTTTAACACAATGAGGTAATTCTTTCAATATTGCCTTACGAGGCAACCCGATGCACCCATTTTTCGGCACCAAAAAAGTTATGTCATTCCATCGATCGGTTCCCTTACAGATATTAAGTTAAGCCTAATACGAGCATCATCGTAAAATAAAAAAGCAAGATAGACGCAATGACTTGCATCCTCCTGCGTGTCTTTCCCTTTGGTCAAAGTTCCTGCACAGACCTTTCATAATTATCAAACGCTATTCATACCCCGCCCGGAAGCTTTGAAATTAAAGCCTACAGCCGCTTGTTGAATGCCAATGATACTCCAAGGACAACAGCGGCAGCTCCTAAGATCGGAAACAGGATCAATAAAACGTCGCTTTCCTTTTTATGCACAGTTTCGGGCCGGCCTTCATAATAGAAAATCTCCAGCTTTTGACCTATCTCGTAGGTAGAGCTGCCCGTATTTAATTTGCCGGTAATTCTCCCGTCATCAGTCTCAAATTCAACGAAGGCTATGTACTCTGTCGGAAATTCGGAATCACCCGTTTTATGTTCTTCGATTTTAACGATCGCAGCAGATGTATAAATGCGCTAACTGCGTTTTTGGAACGCAGTTGGTTTATGTTATTGTTTCATAATCAAGCCCTTTGCTTTTAATCTGATCAAATAGACGTATGCTAAAACTACTCCAAGCAATCCAAACAGCGCATCTGCAATATCGGGTGTATTCAGTATTGGAAGAAAGATTTCATAAATAAAATTAAACGCAATAATCAAAAGTCCGACAATCGTTATTGACTTTATCGTTCCCCCAAACACCAATACCCCAAAACCCAAGCATAGTAAAACCAGCAGCGATAAAGAAAAGTTTGTGATATGTAGGAGAATTGAATTTGGCAATAAAACTATATTGGGAGAAAGGTAACTTATCCAGCGAAGCATCATGAGTAGAAAGCATGCAATGACCATGCACAGATAGATTGCAATATAGTGTTTCTTGACCTCATATTTTGCCATATACGCTTACCTCGTCAAATTCAATCCTGTCGAATAGATTATATCACTCGGTTATAGAAATTTCCAACATAAAAAGCACGATGGTTTCGTATCGAAATCACCGTGAATTTTATGTCAGGGTATAATTACAGAACTTCTAAGTCGTAAACAATCAGCTTCGGTCACAAAGAGTTACACGGCAACACACCGCTTTATTCCATTGCGGCTTCAAGATACTTTATCGCTTTATGCTCATCAATACCGCACTCCTTGACAAGAGCATCCTTTATGACACTATAGTATGCGTCTGAAGGAGCAGATGCCCTATCTCTGCTTTCAGCCGTAACTGTGTAAATCGGGATACCGCTTGTATCACAGCCGAGAAGTATCAGATTGCCGTACCATTCTAAACCCTCCTGCTTCTGAACCTCAAGCATCTGCTCCCAAGTGATATTGTAGAGCCTCATATACACCGATCCGGTTCCGTTGTGATCGAAGAACGCAACCCCTCCTCCCCACTTGCTGCTTTCTTTCGCAAAATACAACTCTCCTTTATGTGATAAAAACCTGCTGTCAATCCAAAGCGTTTTATCCCGGCAGCCGGTATTCTGTATTTCAACGTCATGAAAG
Organism: Clostridia bacterium; assembly: GCA_016296415.1. GTDB lineage: Bacteria > Bacillota > Clostridia > Christensenellales > CAG-138 > JAEDJH01. The sequence continues at coordinate 59,042 of JAEDJH010000001.1, forward strand.
CACCGCTTTTCACCGTCAATATAACACCTAAACCTGGCTTCAAGCATATTCGATCCGTAGCAGGCATACCATACTCTGTCGCTGTTTTTCATATTCCATCTGCCGCCTTTGATCTCTTGTTCGTTTATCTCCTTTGCATAAACATAAATATAAGCGTTGAGGGTGCGGGATTCGTTTTCAACCAATGCCGTCCTTCTGTTATAAAGGCTGCCTTCGTCCTCGTATATATCCATATTCTTCAGCATGTCGAGGTCTATCTCGTAAACCTCGCCAAGCACCGCTGAACCGACTTTTGGTCGTATCCCGGGATACCGCCCGAAAGACAAAGCGTGCGTAACAGGCTCAGACAGCTTCAGGAAGAGGGTAAACAGAACTCTCAGCCGAAGCAGAGAAAGAAATCCCAAGACAGGGACAGATAATCACGACATAGGAAATCAACACCGCAGGGCGACCTGCCTTGCGGTCTTACATATATCAGAGCATACGAAAACACCCTGCAAGATTTTAGCCTTGCAGGGTGTTGCTAAAATAACTAAACTTATGTCTTGTTGTTCTTAGAAATTTTCACGCATTTGTCCAACCACAAATTACACACAAGTTTTACGCCTGCGAACAAAACACCCGCAACTGGCCATACACCCCAAGTAATATGCCAATCATTTGTTATAAAGCTCCAACATAGATAAATGGCAGTTGCCAAAAGCCAGTAAACCGTACCAACAGTTTCGCTGATTTTACTTTTACGTTTTCCTTTATCTGAAAACTCTCCTTCTCGAAGCAACTTTTGCATACTTGCCCATCGCTCTCCTGCAACAATAAAAAACATTGCACCGATTCCTGCTATCAGCATTGTAACGCAGAGTAAAATCACGGTAAGTAATGCATTTTCTGTAAATGCTCCACACAGGAGAGGGACAGGCGATAACACACAGGTACAAGCACCAATATAATTGTATTTCACATAGGTACTTCGATATGCTTTCTGTCTATCTCTTGCAAGTCCGGTTACACCATACTCGGTTTCAAATGACTCTTTTTCAAGGAACTCATAAGGAGCATTTTTGAATCCAACACGAATAAACATTATTACAGCAATCGCTACAATAGGAAAAATTAGAACTACACCAATTCCAACTGCCGCATTCTCAGATATAGGCAATGAGGTAAGTTCGCTTGCAACGCTCAAAAGCAAAAGCGGAATAACCGACAAGATACATAAAAATGTTGCAATAGCTATTTTTACCGAAGCATCTTTCCTTTGTTCTAAATAATCGTTAGCTTCTGCGAGCGTAATTTTTCTAATCGGTGTATCACCCACGCCATCAGTAAATTCTTCGTCTTCGATTTCATCCTTTAGTAAGTAATCGGTTGTTACACCAAACAAGTTTCCAAGTTGAAGAATCTTTTCTAAATCCGGTGTGGTCTGTGCTGCCTCCCATTTGGATACTGCTTGACGGGATACATTCATTTTCGCAGCAAGTTCCTCTTGTGACCATCCATTCTTTTTTCTAAGTCTGATTATCTTATCAGCTAAAATCATCTTTCTATACCTCCACTTGATAATACAGGTGGCATATCGCCATCTGATGAACCAAGTATAACTTTTTTGCGAGTTGCACACCACCAAACAGCAACTTGAAATTCGTCAACCGACGGTTGCATCGTGTGGTTTTATCTATTTTATCAAAAAAATACAGTTTTTTCTACCATCACTGAAAAATAGCGGCAGAGCGAATTCCTCTACCGCCTTTTCGGTTAGTTGTAAATTATATCGTGATTTACAACTTCTCTTGCACAAGCCTGTATGTTATTCATCAATCCTATCCATTCCATAGGCTGCTCTGCTTTTAACTGTTCTGTCACACCCTGCTTTTGAGCCATTTCCTCAATCAATCTATGGAACATTTGCTCCGCCTGTTGGTTAATATCCGCAAGATAGAGGTTAAGTGTCCCCTCAATCAGCATTGTGGTGTAAACAATGTGCCTATGCTCTTTCAGATACTGCTTGTGCGGTGTATGCCTTGCCGCAACAGCCTGTGCCAGCTTCCATGTCTCTTTAAACTCTTCTTCGTTTCGTACCCGCACATCACCGCCTCTTTCTGTTTAACTGATTGGTCGATTAGTTATAACACGGGCATATGGAAAACACAAGATGTA
>JAEDJH010000023.1 GCA_016296415.1 Clostridia bacterium
CCGCAGCATCGGCAAATTCCTCACTCGGAGCGATAAGCTCAAGCCCCATTACGGTTTCTTCGCCCCTGCGTGCGGCGAGCTTTACGAGAAAGCTTCCGTCATCCTGCGAAATTTTATCAAAGGTATATTCCATGTCGCTCTCGGAGGCTTCGCCGTATGGTTCGGGCATAAAAAACGCCATCGCCTCCATATAAATATTCGTTGCGAGCATTTTCCAGTTTTTCTCGGCAGCCCGCACGCAGTGAATATTATCCAAAAGCAGCTCCAGCCTGATAAGCTGTATGCGATTTTCCGTTACGCTCATCGTCATTATATAGCGGCCGTCATCGAGCTTCTCCCATTTGGCGACATAAGCGGCGTCCTTTTTAAGCTCGGAGCGGTTATCCTCTATATACTTTGTAACGGCTTCACGAACGGAGTTTCGGATGCGCTCTTTGAACATCTCGTGCGCCTCCTCTCCCGCCGGCGTTATGCGGTAGGCAACGCCCGCAGGACACGGCACGGCGGCAACCATCTTTGCATACTCGAGCTCCCGAACGCAGATCTTTGTGTCCAGATACCGCACCCAGTCGTTCTCGTCCATGATGAGGCAAAGCGTTTCAAGCGTTATCCCCTCATCGAACGCCCTCAAAAAGTGCAGTATAATCAGCTTATCCTTTGTATAGCCCTTTGAAAAGTATGCCATAAATACCTCCGCACCGATTATACCACACAAGTTTTGTTTTTTGAATAGCCAAGCCCCCCTTACGCATTAAAATTCATAGCGGCAAATGTCCCAAGATGAAATTATATAAAATAAATTGGTACTGTACTAACGAGTGCTTTTTTGCTATACTTTATATTGGTATTTATGTGCCGAAGTCAACGAAAGGAAACTGTAACAGGTTTGAGTAAAAGAGCATTACGAAGCATCGTATTGGCACTGCTTTTGGCAGTATTCGTGTCAGTTTTGCCCGTTCGGGTCGATGCAGAATACAATTTCGATGAGATAACCGGAGAATACGTCATTTTGATCGAAGCCGAATCCGGCGCAGTCCTCTATGAGAAAAATGCGCGTGAGTCGTTTTATCCGGCAAGCACCACCAAAATACTCACCTGCATAATCGCAATCGAACATTACAGCGCCCAGCCCGAGGGACTTGACACCAAGATCACCGTCGGCTCCGTTACGGACAGAGGCACGCTGATGGGGCTGCACAACGGCGAGCATATCGCCATACGTGACGTCCTATACGGTCTGATGCTCAAGTCCGGAAACGATGCCGCAGAAGCCATTGCCGACGCCATTGCAGGCGGAAAGAGCGAATTTGCCGTGCTGATGAATGAAAAGGCGGCAGAGATAGGCATGACCGACTCCCACTTTGTCAACCCCAACGGTCTGCATAAAGAGGAGCACGTAACCACCGCCTACGATATGGCACTGCTTGCTCGCTATGCGATGCAGAACGAAACGTTCCGCAAGATAGTCGGCACCCGTGAATACGAAGCCGATCCGACAAACAAAAAAAGCGGCGGCTACGAAATGGTCAATACCAATCGGCTGCTCAACACGCCCGACGGAAGCCGTGACGTGAGATATGAATACGCAACCGGCATTAAGACCGGCAACACCAAGCAGGCCGGCTACTGCCTCGTTGCTTCTGCCGAAAAGAACGGCGTTGAGCTCATTTCGGTCATTTTGGGCGACCCCGAAACCTCCGACAAGTCGCTGACTTACAACCGCTTTATACATACAAAGTGGCTCTTTGAGTGGGGCTTTGAACAGTGTGTCACGGTAAACGCCGACTCCCTGCCGCTTACCAAGAGTTTCTCCGTCACGGTCGGAAACGCCAGCTTTGACGATCCCGCCAACGGCGTTCTCGAGGTGGTCGCCGATCTTTCAAGCGCTTCTCTTACCACGAGCAGCGATATTATAAACAAAATCAAGGAAACGCCCTCTCTCGTAACATACGAAACCAATTATGAGGCGGCCTTGATAGCCCCCGTAGCTCAAGGGCAGACGGTCGGAACGGTGACCTATTATTACGAAGGCGAAGCGCTCTTTACCTGCAATCTCACAGCCGCAAGGGCGGTCGATGAAATAAGGGTGGTGCCGACGGAAAGTCCGTCCATCGAAATCGAAAAACCCGAAAAGAACATAATGGAATATATTCTCGTGTGGATTTTGATCGCCGCAGGTATTTTGATTATCCTGCTGCTGATTTATCTCCTGTTCTTCAGGAAAGCACACTCAAGACGCTCCGCAAAGCGTTCAAGCTACTATATCTACCAAAGGCGCAGATAAGAAAGTAAAAAGCGCTCCCGATGCCGCTGCATCGGGAGCATTTTCGTTATAGCTATATCGACTTCCAAGCAAAGCTCCGTTTAATCTATCGGCACAGGTATCTCGGGACCCTCGACGGTTATAGTCCTTATCACCACATCCGTCAAAGGCTTCGAGTATGCGTCGGTCGCAACGGAAGCAATATCGTTTACAACGTCCATTCCGCTTGTCACAAGACCGAACGCCGCATAGTCCCCGTCAAGTCCCGGCTGATCGCCGAGAACGATAAAAAACTGACAGCCTGCGGAATCGTAAGGCTTGCTTCGCCTCGCCATGGACAGTACGCCGTCGGTATGGAGCAGCTTGTTGTCAAAGCCGTTCGACTCAAACTCGCCCCGTATGAAGTACCCCGGACCTCCCGTGCCGTTGCCCAGCGGGTCTCCGCCCTGGATAACGAAGCCGGGGACGATCCTGTGAAACGTAAGACCGTCGTAAAAGCCCCGGCGTGCAAGATAAACAAAGTTACTGACGGTCTGCGGAGCGATTTCATAGTAAAGCTCAAGCTCGATGACCCGTCCGTCGGCAAGCTCTATCCTTGCCGTAAAATCGTCGTTGTCCGCATCTATAAGCGGGAACTCCACCACGCCGTCGCCCATCACGGTTTCAAAGTTGCCGCTGTTCGTGCCCTCATCTTCCTTGTCCATCGGCTTCACCGATAATTCGCAGCCGCTCATGCAAACAAGCATCACCGCCGTAAGCAATGCCGCAAGCATTATCATCACGAATCTTTTCATAGCGTTTCCTCTTTCATGGTTCTTTGCCGCCCCGTCGGGACCGCAAGCTGATTATAAACAATCCGCACGGGCGTTTGCAATACGTGGGTGTAAATCCGTTGTAAAAGAATGAATTTAGGATATAATAATACAATAAAGGAGGGGCGTATGGAAAATTTTGTACCCTATGAAAAGATGTCAAAGAAAAGAAAAAAGGAGCTTAACGAACAAAAGCGCCTTGTTTGGAAGATCTCGCCCGTTTCAAGGGCGGTAGAAAGCAAGAAGGTCTATAATCGCAGAAAAGAGAAGTTTGCCGAAAGAGCCGATATTGATTAAGGCAGAGGCGTCCGGCTATTTCCCGACCAATGCGCTGCGTATCCTCGTTGCGTAAAACATCCGCACCGCCGACATAAGCAGATCGTTGCCGATAAACGCCGCCTCAAAAACACCTACCACCACCCAAAGCTTATAGCCCTGCAGATACTCCGCCACATCCGCCGAGAACACGAAAATCCCGAGCACGGCGGCAATCGCAAAAAACAGGTTGCAGTAGAGCATCCTGACCACAAACGCCACGAATTTATCCTGTATCTTCTCGGAAATGAAATCCTTGAATATGCCGTAATGCCCTATCAGGGCGATATAAGGGACGAGCATCACCTTGTCCGCAATTATCAAAAAACCAATGCCGCAGGACGCAAGGAACGCCAAAATCGCCATCACATACGCCCTTTCGTAGGTAAGTGCGAATATGAACACGCCCGACAAAAAGTACGACGCTATTTTCATCACCTTTATATTCGCCGCCGCAAACAGAGCGAGCATCGTAAGCGCAATGCACATCGCCCCCAAGGTCAGCTTTTTTGTCGGAGAAAGCTTATTCATCCGTCACCGTCCCGTCAGCAGCATCTTATAATGTCGCCGCCGCACGCTTCGCAGCAGCAATCCGCACAAAGCAGTCCCGAGCATATATCGCAGGTGCTGCATCCGCCGGAAGCCGAGCCGTTTCGCACGTTGTAATAATCTCCGCCGCCTCCGTATCTGCTGCCGGAGTTTTTGATCGCATTGTACGAGTCCCTGTACTCGGCGTTGTTCGGCTCCATATTGTATGCTCTTGTTATATACTCATTTGCCTTGTCGTACCAGCCCAGCCTAAGGTACACTATACCGTATATGTAGTGCCATTCCGCATTATGCAGGGGTATCGAATCCAGAACGGCCCTTGCCGACTGAACGTTGTTCTGCGACAAAAACGCCCTTGCCCGTGCAAACTGCTGAGCATAGTCGCCGCTGTATGTGCCGTAATCGCCGCTGTAATAGCCTCCCTTTGAAGTGGAGGAATTATTGCTGCTCTGCCTTTTTTTGGTGAGCATATCATACGCCTCGTTGACCTGCTTGAGCTTGTCCGTGGCAAGCTCCTTCATGGCGCTGTCCGTAAATTTATCGGGATGATACTTTTTCACCAGCGCCAGATAGGCATTGCGTATCTCGTCCTGTGTCGCATTTTCGCTTACGCCGAGCACCTTATATGGATTCATTTACTCCTCCGTTTTTCACTCGCTTTTTTCCGCTTATCAAATCCTCCGTCACCTTATAGCAACCGAGCCTTATTATGTTTTCAAGCAGCTCCCTGTTTACGGTAATGTCAAGCAAATCGAGCGCCTGCGACGCTTCGTTCAGCGACATATACATCAAAAACTCTGCCCGTTCCACGGTCGCCCCGGAGCTTGCAAAGGGGTTGTACAGCCCTTTCTTTGCGTCATCCTCCCTGTCATCCCACGCATCGGCAAGATATACCCATCGTCCCATATTATACGCTATATGGCGCATTATTTTAAGCTCTTTTTCATCCGTTCCGGCAGCTTTTTCCCAATCCGCAAGACAGTTTTTCATAAGGTTTGCAAACGCATCGCACACCTTGTCAAGCTCTCCGCAGTTTTCCGCCTCTAACTTTGACAGCTCATCCAAGCCGCACTTTATCGCCCCGGCAAGCCCCGGGTATTCCTTCTCGGCACGCTTTTTTGCGGCAATAAATGCAGCCGAAGCCGCCTTCGCCTTCACGGAGCGCTCGTCACGCCAATCGTCGTCGAGCTTGTACCACGCAAGAAGCACGTTCATTGCCGCCGCATATTCGAGCGCCTTGGTCGCAGGCATTATCATGCGGCGTCTTTGGGGCTTCAGCAGACACCGTCCTTCCTCAGCCCTAACAGGCGTGCCGCATGAGCCAAGCAGCAGTGCAATGAATGCGGAATCATAGTTGAGCGCAAGCCGTGCGGATTGACCGTATTTTTTGCCTATTGTTCGGCACAGTCCGCAGTAATTTGCATCAAAAAGCGCCTTCTCCCTAACCTTCAGCTCACACACAAGAGGCTTGATATATCCGAACACAGAAAAACACCTCCCGCACTTATTCAGTATGTATTATAGCATTTACCGCCCTTTCAATTATGTACTTATTTGAAAATTTTAGCAATATTAAATTTAAAATCGCTTCCAGTCATAAAGTATCCGAAGGACATTTGTCTTTTACGTTTGTTTGTGCTAAAATAACGGGGATTATGATTGCAGAAAGGGTATCGCCGTGGAAGATACGCTTCAAAAAATAAACAACAGCAGGAAAAAGCGCAGGCGTCGCCGTCTGTTTACGGTGCTCGGGATAATTGCCGCAGTGCTGCTGATTTTGGTCGTTGTCGGCTTTTTCGTCGTAAATAATATTCTGAACAATCCCGAAAGATACTTTGACTCAAGCACCGTCAGTATCGCCACGCCGAAGCCGTTTTTGACACCGGTCATCGACATTCAAAGGACGGAGCCGCCCATGGTTACGCCTTCTCCCATTCCCGAGGAGGAGCTTGCGCCCAACATAGTCAATATAATGCTTTTCGGCATTGACGCCCACGAGGACGGCGGCTCTACCAGCGGCACCGTGCCGCATACCGACGTAAACATGGTAATTGCGGTGAACTTTGACGAAAAACGTGTTGACCTCATTTCCCTGCCCCGTGATACCTTTACAACCGTCCCGGGCGTAAACGGTTTTTACAAGCTGAACGGCGTTTTTAACGTGGGCGGCGGTCTTGAAAACACTGAGGGCGGCTTTGAGCTTGCCTGCCGTACGGCGGAAATGTGGCTCGGCGGCATCTCCATTCCCTATTATTATGCACTGGACTTTGCTGCCGTTGTTGACATAGTGGATGCACTCGGCGGCATCGATTATGACGTGGATCAATCCTTTACGGATTTTGACGGCAACGTTTTTCACGAAGGATGGCAGCACCTCGACGGTAACGGTGTACTCGGCTATCTTCGCGTACGCAAGGAGGCGGACGGCACCGACAGGTCGAGAACCGCAAGACAGAGACGAATGATGGTCGCCATCTTCAACAAGCTCAAAACCGAAGGCTCCCTGTCCACCGTGCCGAGCCTTATCAGTGCGGCAAACAGCGGAATATACACCAACACCACTCTGTCGCAGACCGCAGCACTGGCAAATTATGCGACCGAGCTTGACCCCGAACGCATATTCACCCACGTAATGGACGGCAATATCAATATGTTTTACGACTGGGCGTTCAGCTTTGTGCATCAAACCGAGCGCATAGAGCTGATAAAGGAGGTTTACGGCATAGACGTACAGCCGATGGGCTTTTGCTCTGCCCGATACGAAAGATGGCTGCACGAAAGCGGCTTTTCCGCAATAAAGTACATACGCCAGGGTGAAAAGGTTCTCACGTTTGCAAACAAGTTCATCGCCGGGAACGAGCTTTCCGACGAGGACGAAGCGATATACGCCGACTGCTACTACGCATACGAAGCGCTGCTGGAGGCGTATAACGAAGCCTCGGATTGGCATTCTGCGCATTACAACGGCAATCACGGCTCATATACCGCCGACGAAAAGGCAGAGCAATCAAATCTCGCCGATAATCTCAACGCTAAAAAGCAGGCGCTGAAGGAAGCGGCAAAGCTTCTTGCCTCGGTATGCGGCTATAACGGTGAGCCGCTTAGATGGACCATTCCCAAAGCATGGTACAATGACAGCGACATCAATGCCGTGTACGTTGATTTCAGATAGCCTTTTATAAACCTGCGCGCTTTTTCGCTGTCCGTTGACAGCGACTTTTTTTGTTCGCCTATTGTCCGCACGCCTATATTTTGATATAATTTACTAAATATTTCTCGGTAACGGTCCCTGTGCGCCTTGCCGTAAACGGAGTTGATTGTTATGAAAAAATTCGCCATATTGCTGCTTTGCGGTCTGCTCGCAATGTTCTCGCTCACGGGCTGTGATGTACTGCTTAACTCGCTTTTGGGTGATAACGGCGGAGTCTCTTACGCCGAGCCTACCGATGATTTCATCGCTGATTTTGAGCTTATAACTTTAGCGCCCACGCAAAACAATGCGTCCTCGAATGCGCCCGTTACCAAGACGCCCACCGCAAGCCCTACGGAAGAACCCGACGAGCCTGAGCTGGATTATTACGGGGTTTATACTTCAAGGGACGACGTTGCCCTCTATATATTCCTGTACGGCGAGCTTCCTTCCAACTTCATCACCAAGGCAGAGGCTCGTGCGCTCGGCTGGAACGGCGGTTCGCTCGAGCCGTATGCGCCCGGAAAATGTATCGGCGGCGACCGCTTCGGAAACTACGAAGGCCTGCTTCCCGAGAAGAACGGACGGATATATACCGAATGTGACATCGACACTCTCGGTGCCTCAAAGCGTGGAGCAAAGCGTATAGTATTCTCAAACGACGGCTTGATCTACTACACCGACGACCATTATGAAAGCTTTATTCTGCTGTACGGAGATGAAAACCAATGAAAACCATAGTTCTTGACGGAAAAGAGATGCTCACAAGGCATCAGCTGCACGAGTACATTGCAAGGAGGCTCTGTTTTCCCGAACATTACGGAAACAACCTCGATGCGCTCCATGATTGTTTGGGCGAGATCGCCGAGCCTACCCTGCTCGTTCTTTATAATGCCGATGCAATGACCGAGGCTTTAGGACATTACGGCACGCTGCTGCTGAAGGTGCTTTCCCTTTCAAGCAAGGAAAACCCGAACATTCGCTTTGAAATAGACTGCACAGCGGTGATTTGCGATTATATGCCTTCGGACGGGGAATAACCGCTGCCCGCACAGGCTTTTTGCCGGATGGGTGCGTTCAAGACGGAAAACGCAAAAAAATAATTATTAGGTGTTGACAACGGCAAAAAATAATGCTATTATTACTTTTGCATGGTGCCAAGATGAATATCGGCACAAGTCATCGCGGGGTAGAGCAGTCGGTAGCTCGTCGGGCTCATAACCCGGAGGTCGGAGGTTCAAGTCCTCCCCCCGCAACCACATGGCGGCGTAACTCAGTTGGCTAGAGTAGTCGGTTCATACCCGGCCTGTCATCCGTTCGAATCGGATCGCCGCTACCAAAGAGCGATAGGTTTAATGCCTGTCGCTTTTTCTTTGCCCATTTTCCGAAGCTTAAGCGGATTCATCAGGCAATCACATCAGTATATACCTGAAAGATGCAATACTCTGCACAAAAGGCAGGCAGCCGCCCCATAAAGGGGCGGCTGCCGTTATCGGTTAAAGGTTATTCGGTTGGTTATCAGTCCTTCTTGCGGAAGAACATGATGCCCGAGCCGCTGACGATCGCCGCAATGCCGATGAATGCAAGGGATGCTGCACCGGTCTTGGGAGGTCCTTCTTCTTCCGGCTCCTCAGCAATTATATTGATGCGTCCTGCAGGCTCCGCATAGGAAGCGCAGTTATCCTCGATGCCCTGCATGAAGTTGATAAGCGCATCTTCGAGGTTGACGCCGATAAGGATGCCGCTCTCGAGATAATTGTCCGCCAGTATAGCATAGGTGTCGCCGCCGGCTGCGAGGAAGTCATTGGTTGCCATGGTATAGGTGGCTTCGGGATCTACGAGCTCGCCGTTGATCCTTACGTTCTGAATACGGCTTCCGGGATTGGTGGGATTTGCATACTCGCCTTCATACGCTTTGTAGGTATGGATCTCAAAGGTGAGACCGCTTACCTGCGGGAATGCGCCGTCCGCATTGGGGCAGGCATGGGTCGCCGCCTCGAGGATGTAGATAAGCTGTTCGCCGGTAAGCTCAACCGTTGCAACCATGTTGCCGAACGGGAATACGGTGAACAGATCGTATCTGGTGATGTCGCCGATCTGGATATCGGCACGAATGCCGCCGCCGTTGGTCAGGGCAAAGTCCGCTCCGGGAGCTGCTGCCAGGATCGCATCCGCCGCAAGGTCGCCGAGGTTGGTTTCCTGCGTACGGACATACTGCCTTGTACCGTTAAGGAAAACGTCGGTATGACCGATTACTTCGGCATAGATAGCCATCATCTCGTCATAGTAGCTCTGTACGAGAGGAGTAATTACGCTGTCGGTGCCGACAAACTCCATAATGGGGTTGCCTTCTTCGTCAACTTCGCCGGTGTCGGCGCAGAGATCATCGTAATGTACCAGGCCCGCATCCTCTACAGCGCCATCGTGGTAAGCGATAACGCCGATGCTCTCGGTGTACTCTCCGGCGGAGCAAACAAGCGTACCGTTTACAAGGTTTTCCTCATCGTAAGCGGAGTGGCTGTGACCGTCGATAACGAAATCAATATCGGTAACTTCCGCAAGAATATCGGTTGAGCGATAGGGTTCGCTCGAAGCGTCATCGCCAAGATGGGCAAGCATGATTACGACTTCGCAGCCCTCGGCGCGGAGGGTATCAACCTGTGCCTGTGCAATCTCCGGAAGCTCGTCTTCGTTGAAATCAATGCCGATTACGTTATTGGGGTTGGTCTTGGTTACGGTTTCGGGGGTTGCCATGCCGAAAATACCGATGTCGATACCGTCCACGGTAACAATGATGTTATCCTCGAAAACCAAAGAACCGTCGGCTTCATAGGTTACGTTTGCCGCAAGCACGGGGAAATCCATCTTGTCATCGGCAAGACCGAGCAGATGCTCATAGCCGTAGTTGAAGTCGTGGTTGCCGGGTGCCATTGCGGTATAGCCGATCTGGTTCATAACGTCCACTACCGACTCGCCCTTTGATGCGGTAACGATGGGCAATCCGTGTATCGTATCGCCTGCATCAAGAACTATAACGCTTGCACCTGCGCTCTCATAAACGTTCTTCAGGTATGCAACGCCTGCCATACCGATGCTGGAACCGTCTTCCATTATTCTGCCATGGCTGTCGTTCGTATGAAGGAATATGACATAACCGTCAAGCTGACCGCCTTTTGCCTCGGAAGTTGCGAAAACGCTGCTCGTCATCGAGAACATCAGCGCGATCGCCGCTACGAGCGCAACAAATCTCATGCTCTTTTTCATAAGAAACCCTCCGTTAAAAATTTTTCGCATTTTTATCATGCGATATTACAGTTTATAGTATCATACATCCTCCCTTTTGTCACGGGGATTTTATTCAAAAGCCTCTTTATTTTATATTACTCAGAGTAAATCCCCAAGGTCATACCCGATGTTTATATCTCCCAAATGCGGCAATACTTGTATAAAACATTGTCGAGGTGCATCCGTATGAAAAACCGAAAAATACTGCGAAGCTACAAAAGAAAATTTCACGGCGGACGCCGTACGGTCGTGAGGATTGTGGATTTTATCTTTTTCCGACTTCTGTTCGTCGGCGTGTTCTATTTATGGTTCAGGACGCAGGTAAATACGACGCTCTCCCTTTGGCTGAGCGTGATTGCCATGCTGATGGTGAGCGTGCTCATTTCCCTGATAAACAGCATACGCTTCGATAAATTCGTTGCGGCGGAGCGCAAAAAGCTCCTCCATGCGCATATACTTCGGCAGCTTCAGCTTATGCCGTATGACGAGTTTAAAAGTCTTGTCGGAAAGAGCTTTTCCCATGCGCATATTTTCCCCCTTCAAAGCTGCGACGACGTCACACGAAACGATATGCTCCACATAATAAAATACGCAAAAAGTCTCGGTATCTCCTCCGCCGCCGTATGTGCTACCTCCGCCTTTACCGCCGAGGCAAGGAGGTTCTCCGAATGCGTTCAGGGCATTGAGCTTACGCTCATAGACAGGGACGAGCTTATATACAAGGTAATATCCTCGTTTGACGAATACAGTATAGAGGAGCTTGAAAAAGATGAGCTTCTGCGTGCAGAAAGGGAGAAAAAGCTCCGCCGAAGCGGGCTGAAAAAGGCCTTCGCACCGTCCATGGCCTTGAAATATGCCGCCGCCGCAGTCGCTTTATTTGTGCTTTCGCTGTTCACCGAATACGCCCTCTACTTTAAGCTGATGGCATTTATATCCCTGTCCGTGGGTGCAATTTCGCTCACCCTCCCCCTTTATAAGCCTCACAGAAGGGATGCCGAGCGATAATATTTTTTGCTTGACACGGACATATATATACAGTATAATCATACCGACAACAGGGGAGCTTTTTGCTGAGAGGAAGTTCGGCTTCGACCCTATAACCTGATCCGGATAATGCCGGCGTAGGAAGCTATATACGTGTTTTTTCTTATACGCCGATTTATCCGCCGGCGTATTTATTTTATTAAAGGAGAAAAACTATGGAAAAAAGTACTGTAAGCACAAAGTCCGTTTCAAAAAGAAGGCTGCTCAGCCTTTGTGAGGGCGCAATATGTATTGCAATGGCGTATGCCCTGAGCTTTTTGGAAATACCCATCGGGGTAAACGGAGGAAGCCTCAGCCCTGCGATGATACCCATATTGATATTTGCGATAAGAAACGGGGCCGGCATGGGCATTGCGGCAGGCTTCCTTTTCGGGATTATCAAGTTTTTCCTCGCAGGCGGCACCGCACTCAACTGGCAGTCCATGCTGCTGGATTATTCGGTAGCCTATGCCGCAGTCGGTCTCGGCGGACTTGTATCACCGCTGATCTACAGCAGATCGGATGCCTCCGCAAATTGGAAAAAGGTGCTTCTTTGGGGCGCAGTCGGTACAATAATCGGCTGTGCCGCAAGGTTTTTAATACACTATATCAGCGGCGTGACGGTATATGCCGAGTGGATGCCCGAGGAGTTTCTCGGCATGACAATGACCACGCCGTACTTCTACTCGCTTTTGTACAACGGACTGTTCATGCTCCCGAGCACGGTTTTGGCGGTAGTAATCACTCCCCTGCTTTTGAAGGCGCTCGGCGGCATTAAACCGGCAAAAAGCAGGTAAAAATACAAAAACAGGGGGCTGTAATTTTAACAGCCTCCTTTTCTTTTTGCTGCACTGTACAGCGAAAAAAGGGCGTCGGGATTTTACCGACTCCCCAATGCAGGGTTTATTACATCTTTTCGACTATGGTGGTTACGCCCATGCCGCCGCCTACGCAAAGCGTTGCAAGACCGACCTTCTTGTCGAGCCTCTGCATATTGTGCAGCAGTGTTACAAGGATACGGCAGCCGGATGCGCCGATGGGGTGTCCGAGTGCGATCGCACCGCCGGTAACGTTGACCTTTTCCTTGTCCCAGCCAAGATCCATACCTACCGCTATCGACTGCGCCGCAAACGCCTCGTTTGCCTCGATGAGGTCTATATCATCTATCGTCATGTTCGCCTTTGCGAGTGCTTTCCTCGTGCTTGCCACGGGACCTACGCCCATGATGCTCGGGTCAACGCCGCCGCTGCAGCCGGCAACCAGCTTTGCCATGGGCTTCACGCCAAGCTCCGCCGCCTTTTCCGCACTCATCACTATTACGGCGGCCGCACCGTCGTTTATGCCGGAGGCGTTTGCTGCGGTTACGGTGCCGTCGTTCTTGAATGCCGGACGCAGCTTGCCGATACCGGCCGCAGTTACGCCTGCCCTCGGGAACTCGTCCTTGCCGAACATAACTACTTCCTTCTTGACCTTTACGGGAACGGGTACTATCTCCGCATCGAAATAGCCGTTGTTCTGCGCTTCCTCGGTCTTGTTCTGGCTCCATGCCGCAAACTCGTCCTGCATCTCACGGGTTATGCCGTATTTTTCCGCTACGTTTTCTGCGGTGATACCCATGTGATAATTGTTGAATGCTTCCCACAGACCGTCCTTGACCATGCAGTCCACAATTTTGTCCTCGGGCATGCTCATCCTGTATCCGAAACGGGCTTTCGGGAGAGCATAGGGCGCAAGGCTCATGTTTTCCATACCGCCGACCAAAACCACATCGGCGTCGCCGGCCTTTATCATGGAGGCTGCCGTATTTACCGCCTTCAGACCGGAGCCGCACACATTGTTGATCGTCATTGCGGGGATCTCAACGGGCATACCCGCCTTTATCATAGCCTGTCTTGTTACATTCTGCCCCAATCCCGCCTGAAGCACGCAACCCATAACGACTTCGTCAACGTCCTCAGGCTTTATGCCCGCACGGTTTATTGCCTCTTTGATCACGATGGCACCGAGATCCGCCGCCGGAATGTCCTTCAGCATGCCGCCGAACGAACCGATCGCAGTTCTGACCGCACCGACCAATACGATTTCCTTCATTGCTGTTTCCTCCTGTTTTTTTGATTTATGCGGTTAATACGCCGCCTTTATTCGCCTATATCCATTACCTTGAGGTCGTCATATACCACAAGCGCTGCATCGGTAGCCGCACGCACCTGCTCAACGGTATAGCCGGGAGCGATCTCGGTAAGCACCAGACCCTCGGGTCTTACTTCCATAACGCCCATCTCGGTAACGATGACGTCAACAACGTTCGCTCCGGTAAGCGGGAAGGTACATTCCTTGAGTATTTTGGGATTGCCCTTTGCGGTGTGTTCCATAGCGATAACTACCTTCTTTGCACCGGCAACGAGGTCCATTGCGCCGCCGATGCCGCCCATGCGCTTGCCGGGTATGCACCAGTTTGCAAGGTTTCCGCGCTCATCAACCTGCATTGCGCCGAGTACGGTTGCGTTTATATGACCGCCTCTTATCGCCCCGAAGGAGTCCGTGCTGCTGATAAATTGTGCGCCGGGGGCGGTGGTTATCTGGGTTCCGCCGGCGTCAACGACGTTGTCGGTTCCTTCGCCCTCGGGGGCACGTCCTGCCGCACCGATTATGCCGTTCTCGGCATGGATGATGATGGTTATTCCCTCGGGAATATGGTTTGCCACAAGCTGAGGTACGCCGATTCCGAGGTTTACGACGTCACCGTCGCTGAGCATCATTGCAACGCGCTTTGCGATAAAATTCTTGTTATCCATTTATTTGTCCTCCTTAGGTGCTACAACGATGGCATTGATATATATGCCGGATACGGTCACGAGATCGGGATCGATCGCTCCGACGGGAACCAGCTCATCGGCTTCGACCACAACGTAATCGCAGGCGGTTGCTATTGCGGCGTTGTAGTTTTTTGATGTCCCCTTCATATAGCAGTTGCCGAACTCATCAACGACGGAGGCACGTATGATGCCCACGTTGCCCCTGAGCGCCGTTTCCATAAGGTACTTTTTGCCGTTAAACTCTCTTACTTCCTTGCCCTCCTCGACGACGGTTCCGACGCCAGTGGGGGTGTAAAATGCGGCAATACCGAAACCGCCGCAGCGAATGCGCTCGGTAAGGGTGCCCTGCGGATTGATGTGCAGGCAGGCAGGATTTTCTTTGTACATCCTCTGTGCGGCTTCGTTCTGAGCAATATAGGTGCAGATAAGGTCGCTTACCTGTCCCGCGTCCAGAATTTTGGTAAGGCTGGAAGTCGGTATTCCCATATCGTTGTTGACAATGGTGAGATTCCTCGCCGGATGCCCTACAAACTCAGAAAGCAGATACTCAGGGCTGCCGCATTGCAAAAAGCCTCCGACCATTACGGTATCGCCGTCCTTAACATGGGACAGGGCTTCTTTAGCAGTAGTTATTTTGTTCATATTTACCTCCGCATCATTTAGTAAAGCAAGCTGTTTTTTCCGTCTTGCCACGACATATTCCGTATCGGATGCCGTTAAAATATACATATACATTGTAAATGCAAAAACCTCATTAAGCAATATAAAAAAATTTTTTAAAACGGTATTGACAAATTTATTTTGATCCCCTATACTAATAACAGTTCTCATTCCTAAAAAGAAAGGAGCCGGAGTAATGACAAAACAAGGCCTTGCCGTGCTCAACGTTATAAACAACAGCTGCGAGCACCTCAGCGCCGACATGATATACATGGCCGCAAAGCGTGAAATGCCGAGCATATCCGTCGGTACTGTATATCGAAACCTTGCCCAGCTTTCCGAGCTTGGGCTGATAAGGCGCCTGCCGATGCCAAACGGTGCGGACAGATATGATAAAAGTGTCATCCCCCATGGGCATCTCGTATGTACTCAATGCAACGAGGTAACTGATGTTCCCGCCTACGGAGTGCTTGAGAGGCTCAGCGACGATTTTGGCGTGGAGATCAGCTCGCTCGATTTGACCGCACGCTGTATATGCAAGAAATGCAAAGCAATGCAGACGGGCGAATAACAACAACGGATTCTGACAAGAATTTATAATGAAGCGGTATTTTATGTCCTGCGGGGCATTAGATAAAATATAAAAATTAAAGGAGACATAAAAAATGGAACTTAAAGGATCAAGAACCGAAGCTAATCTGATGGCTGCTTTCGCCGGAGAATCGCAGGCAAGGAATAAATACACCTACTATGCGTCCAAGGCGAAGAAGGACGGCTTTGTACAGATTGCGGCTATATTCGAGGAGACCGCAAAAAACGAGATGGAGCACGCTAAAATATGGTTCAAGCTGCTTCACGACGGCGCAGTGCCCGAGACCATCGTGAACCTCGTCGATGCCGCAAACGGTGAAAACTACGAGTGGACCGATATGTACGCCAACTTCGCCAAGGAAGCCCGCGAGGAAGGATTCAATCACATTGCATTCCTGTTTGAGCAGGTAGCCGCTATCGAAAAAGAGCACGAGGAGCGTTACAGGAAGCTTCTTGCCAACATCGAAGGCGGACTCGTTTTCTCGAGGGACAATGAGATGATATGGCAGTGCTCCAACTGCGGCCACATCGTCATCGGCAAAGCGGCTCCCGAGGTCTGCCCCGTATGCGCTCATCCCAAAGCATATTTCCAGCTCAAGGCGGAAAACTATTGATTCCGGATTATAGATCACAGCAAAAAAGGCGGCTTCATGCCGCCTTTATCGTTCCTTTTCCTCTTACATCGTAAGGTTTCCGGTGGTTCTCGGGAAGGGAAGCACGTCCCTGATGTTGGCAACTCCGGTCACGTACATTACCATACGCTCAAAGCCGAGACCGTAGCCTGCGTGCATAACGCCGCCGAAGCGCCTGAGTTCCAGATACCACTTGTAGTCATCTTTGTTCAGCCCAAGCTCCTCCATCCTCGCAAGCAGCACGTCGAGCCTTTCCTCTCTCTGGCTTCCGCCTATGAGCTCGCCTACGCCGGGAACGAGCAGATCCGCCGCCGCAACGGTTTTCCCGTCGTCATTGACACGCATATAGAACGCCTTTATCTCTTTGGGATAGTCGGTGACAAACACGGGGCGCTTGTACACCTTTTCGGTAAGGTATCTTTCATGCTCGGTCTGCAGATCACATCCCCAATAGACGGGGTACTGGAAGCTTTCGCCGCATTCCTCGAGTATTTTTACGGCATCGGTATAGCTCACCCTTGCAAAGTCTGAGTTCACGACGTTCTCAAGCCTCGAAACCAGCTCCTTGTCCACGAAGGAATTAAAGAAGCTTATCTCATCGGGACAGCGTTCCATGACGGTTTTGATGATAAACTTTACCATCGCCTCGGCAACGTCCATATCCCCCATAAGATCACAGAACGCCATCTCGGGCTCTATCATCCAAAACTCCGCCGCATGGCGCTGGGTATAGGATTCTTCCGCCCTGAAAGTGGGTCCGAAGGTATATATATCCCTGAATGCAAGCGCATAGGCTTCGCCGTAAAGCTGTCCGCTGACGGTGAGGTTCGCCTGCGTTCCGAAAAAGTCCTTGGAGTAGTCTATAGTTCCGTCCTCGTTTCTGGGAGGATTGCTCATATCGAGCGTCGTGACCTGGAACATCTCGCCTGCGCCCTCGCAGTCGCTTGCGGTGATTATCGGGGTGTGTACATATACAAAGCCCCTTTCGTCAAAGAAGCGGTGTATCGCCTGCGCCACTACGCTGCGAACACGGAATACCGCCTGGAACGTGTTCGTCCTCGGGCGAAGATGCTGTATGGTACGAAGATATTCAAGCGAATGTCTCTTCTTTTGCAGCGGGTATTCTCCGTCGCAATCCCCGAGAATGCTCATTTCTTCGGCGTGGATCTCGAACGGCTGTTTTGCATCGGGGGTGAGGATAAGGCTGCCCTTGATATTAAGAGCAGCACCCGTTGATATTCGCTTCAGCATCGCCGCATCAAATCGCTCACAGTCATAAACGATCTGAACCGGCTTAAACGACGAGCCGTCGGTCAGCTCGATAAAACCGACCACCTTGCTCTGACGCTCCGTTTTTACCCATCCCGAAACCTCAACGGCTCCCTGATATTTTTCGGGACAAGCATGGAGCTCCTTTAATCTGTTCATTGGACAACCTCCTTTAAAATATTGACAATTATTCTATCCCAGACCTACTTTATAGTCAACAGAAATTATAATTATATACTCAATTTCTTTCCGAGCCTCTCAGCCGTTCGGCAACGTCCTCCAGCGCCATTCCGCGTGAACCCTTTATCAGTACGGTATCGCCCTGCCTTACAAGCTCACCGACCCTCGAAAGAAGCTCCGCCTTGCTTTCAAAATAAACGCCGACGCTCTTTGCCGCATCAAACGTATGCCTCGAAAGCGTACCCACGCATATCACGCACTCTATGCCCTTTTCCAGCGCATACGCACCCGTTTCCGCATGGTACATCGGCGCATCGTCGCCGAGCTCAAGCATATCGCCGAGTATTGCCACCCGCCTGCCCTTTGCTATGGAAAGTGCATCGAGCGAGGCTTTTACGGAGCTCGGGTTGGCATTATACGCATCATTGAGCAGCGTAAGACCGTTCACCTTTTCGGTAAGCATCCTGCCGAATATCGGCGAGTAGGAGCCGATACCCGGTGCTATTTTTTCGTCGTCCATGCCGAAGCACTTGCCCACCGCATACGCCGCAAGAGCGTTGAGCACCATGTGTCTGCCCGGGGAATTGACAAAGGCTTCCGTCCGCCGTCCGCCGAACTCAATGAAAAAGCCCGTTCCCTCTATACTTTCGTGCGTTATTTCAACGGCCCTTACATCGCAGTTTTCCCCAAAACCGTATGTAATAACGCCTTCGTGCTCATTTTTCAGCCTGCGGAGCAGTGCATCGTCGCCGTTTGCGATTATCGTGCCGTTTTTCCGCATATAGGGGAGCATCTCGCATTTTGCTTTAAGAACGCCCTCTCTTGAGCCCAAAAACTCTATATGCGCATCGCCTATGTTTGTGAATACGCATATATCCGGACGCCCCGCCTTTGCAATGGAGGCAATTTCGCCAAAGTGGTTCGTACCCATCTCCACCACCGCCGCCTCATGATGCGGTTCTATGCCGAAAAGCGTCTGCGGCACTCCGGTCTGGTTGTTCAGATTGCCCTCGGACTTTTTAACCGAGAAGCCCTTTTCCAGCACCGCCGCTATCATTTCCTTAGTGGTGGTCTTTCCCACGCTTCCCGTCACGGCAACAAGCCTTACGCCCAAAAGCCCCCTGTAATACTCCGCCAGATCCAAAAAAGCCTGCCTGCTGTCCTTTACGATTATGTGCGGATGGGGATTCTTCGGCTCACGCTCGCTGAGGGTACATACGGCTCCCGCCTCGAAGGCGGCGTCTATAAAGCTGTGTCCGTCAAAGCGTTCGCCCTTTATCGGTACAAACAGCCCTCCTTCCGCAATCCTGCGGTTGTCTATCGCAACGTTTGTTATATACTGCCCGCCGTTTTCGCATTGTACGAGTCTGCCGTTCACGGCGTTCGCCGCCTCATTGAGTGTTATCCGCTTCATTGGGAAATTACCTTTCAAATTTTTTCAGCGACAGCTCAACTATCCTTCTGCAAAGCTGTTCATAGCTGATGCCTGCCGCTTCTGCCTCCTGCGGCAGCAGGCTCGTGGGAGTCATGCCGGGAAGGGTGTTTGCCTCAAGGCATATAAATCTGCCGTCATCCGCAAGGATAAAATCCACCCTCGCATAAACTTCGAGCCCAAGCAGCCCGTAAACCGCCTCGGCGCTTCGCATCAACGCTTCCGTCGCGGCGGCATCTATCGGCGCAGGGCATATCTCCTCGGCAAAGCCCACCTGATATTTGTTGGAATAATCATAAAAACCGACCTTAGGTCTTATCTCGATGACGGGAAGCGCCCTGCCGTCCAATACACCCACGGAAAGCTCTCTGCCCTTAAAATACTCCTCGACGATTATGCTTTCCTCATGGCAAAAAGCCTCGTCTATAGCCGCCGAAAGTGCCTCCTGCTCCCTCACTATCGTGACGCCGATGCTCGAGCCGCCCGAGCATGGCTTTACCACGCAGGGAAGCTTTGCGCTGCGGGGCATAGCGTCTCCCTTTTTCAAAAGAAAGCCCTCCGCAACGGGTACGCCGTTGTTTCCGAGTATCTGTTTAGCAACCCACTTGTTCATCGCAAGCAGGCTTGCCGCATAGCCCGAGCCCGTGTACTTTATTCCGAGCAGGTCGAAAAGCGCCTGTATCCTGCCGTTTTCGCCGTCCTCGCCATGCAGTCCCATGTAAACTATATCGGCATATTTTGCAAGCTCTATAACGCCCTTGCCGAGATCACCCGTTCCGCCCTGCGGACGCTGCGTTTTAAGCGCCTCGAGATCGGGTACGGTCTTATCGACCGGTCTCACCGCAAGCTCACTCTTATTCGTAAAAAGCTCGCCTAAATCCCCGGGCAGCGTCTCCACACCCAAATACACGTCAACGAGGAACACATTTTCCCCCGCTTTTCTCAATGTGTTTGCTATCATCGTCCCCGACGAAAGCGATACGTTCCTTTCGCCGCTGAGGCCGCCTGCCAAAACCAAAATATTCATCGGATTCTCCATTTCGTAAAGATTTGTTATTATACCATATTAAACCCACCGTGTTAATATGATTTTCGGATGAAAAGCGGCGCAAAGGCTATATGTCTATTTCGTATCCGTCATGCCTTTCAATGATATATCACCCGTCCCGCAATGCTTGCGCCAGCACCGGTGCCGGAGCGCACAAGCCGGCCTGTCAGAACGGGTTCTCGTTTACCAGTCTTTACTTCATTACATAATCGAATAACTTTCAACGCAAAAGCCTTTGATTTATCAAGTAAGATGCTGTTACTCATCAAGTCCCTCAGTTCAATCCGTCGGCGCAGCCGACACCTCGGCTTATTCACTATTCGTTATAACTTATAACTTTCCAAAAATCGACCCTGTAATTCAGTGAGGAGTGAAGAATGAATAGTGAATAAGTAAAATCGACATCCTTCTGTCGAAGAATGTCGATTTTTGCCTAATCCCATCAAGATTGATACAAGAAAGACTTTACCCTAAAAATGGGGTGTAAAGTCTTGCACGGGTGTTCTGCGGGTTTCAAATTACAGAGAACAAACCGATGGGGGTTTCAAAATTATATGCCATAGTTTTTTCACATTTATGTGGTATAATCAGTTCGATAAATAAGAATTTGTGGGGTGAAAGACATGAAAAGCAGAATCAGATATATGGAAGAACGGGATAGACATCAGATTCTTGAAATGATGAGAATATTTTATGCGTCAGAAGCAGTATTTACAAATGGCTCGGAAGATATATTCACCGCGGATATAGATAACTGCATAAATGAAAATCCTTATATTGAGGGGTATGTTTTTGAAAGCGATAATCGCATCCAAGGATACGCTATGTTAGCAAAAAGTTTCTCGACAGAATTTGGAAAAGCCTGTATTTGGATTGAAGATATATACATAAAAGATGAGTATCGCGGTTTGGGAATCGGAAGCCATTTCCTTAATTTCATTGAACATAAATATCCTAATTCATTATTTCGTTTAGAGGTTGAGGTTGAGAATGAGAGAGCTGTGAATGTTTACAAGAAGTGTGGATACGATGTTTTACCGTATATGGAAATGAAAAAACAGAATTAAATAAATTCCAATTTATCGGGGTAACATATATGAATGATGAATGTTTGATTTGCAAAGCTCCGCTTGAATACCTCAATGCAGATGAGGAAATGGAATGTGTGCTTTGCCACAAAAAACAATATAGTCTTTAGCACAGGGGACGGTTCCTTGTGTTGACGAAACAAGGGGTGGTTAACTCCGCCCTTAACCCCTTTGCATAAAAATACTGTAAGAAA
>JAEDJH010000024.1 GCA_016296415.1 Clostridia bacterium
CCTCGCTTATGCGAGGGGCTTTGCTCGCTTATGCGAGGGGCTTTGCTTTTACCTCAGAAGCTTACCGTCAGCCTGCCGTCCTGAACGTCAACGGTCAGCACGGTCTCGGGCTCAAGGTCGTTTTTCAGTATCGTCCTTGCAAGCAGCGTTTCAACGTTCGCCTGCAGATACCTTTTAAGCGGACGTGCGCCGAACTGCGTGTCGCTTCCGTGGCGCACGATATGCCGCTTTGCCGCGTCGGTCAGCACCACGTTAAGCTGCTTTTCCCGCAGACGGAGGCGAAGCTTTTCCAAAAGCAGCCCGACGATTTTTTCCATATCCGCCTCGGTAAGCGGTCTGTACAGCACGGTCTCGTCGAGACGGTTCAAAAACTCGGGTCTGAAATGTGTCAAAAGCAGTTCGTTTATTTGCCTTCGTGCGCCGTCGGTGACGTTTCCGCCGGCGTCTATGCCGCCGAGGAGTATGTCGCTGCCGAGATTGCTCGTCATGATGATTATCGTGTTTTTGAAGTTCACCGTCCTGCCCTGCCCGTCGGTTATCCTGCCGTCGTCGAGCACCTGCAGGAGGACGTTGAGCACGTCGGGATGCGCCTTTTCTATCTCGTCAAACAGTATCACCGCATAGGGCTTGCGCCTTACGGCCTCGGAAAGCTGACCGCCCTCGTCATAGCCGACGTAGCCCGGAGGCGCACCGATGAGGCGTGACACGGAGTATTTCTCCATATATTCGCTCATATCTATCCTGACGAGATTATGCTCGTCGTCAAACAATGCCTGCGCCAGTGCCTTTGCAAGCTCGGTCTTGCCCACACCCGTAGGACCGAGGAACATAAATGAGCCTATGGGGCGGTTCGGGTCCTGTATTCCGGCACGGGAGCGCAGTATTGCGTCGCTTACGAGAGATACGGCTTCATCCTGCCCGACGACACGCTCGTGCAGTATGCTCTCAAGGCGGAGCAGCTTGTCACGCTCACCCTCCATCAGCTTGCTGACGGGTATCCCCGTCCAGCGTGCGACGGTTTTTGCTATCTCCTCCTCGGTCACACGGTCACGGAGTATTTTGTTTCTGCCCTCGGCGGCCTTTTTCTCCTCCTCCTCAAGCTGCTTCATAAGCGGAGGGATAACGCCGTATTTAAGCTCTGCGACTTTGTTTAGGTCATATTCGTTTTCCGCCTGCTGCATCCTTGCGTTTGTGCGCTCAAGCTCCTCACGAAGCGACCGCACCCTGTTTATCGCATCCTTTTCGTTGTCCCATTTCGCTTTAAGCTCCTTAAATTCCTCACGAAGCTGTGCAAGGTCGGTACGAAGCTCCTCAAGGTGCTCCATGGACAGCTTATCCGTCTCCTTTTTGAGTGCGGTTTCCTCTATTTCAAGCTGCATTATCCTTCTTGACACCTCGTCAAGCTCCGTCGGCATGGAGTTTATCTCGGTCTTTATCAAGGCGCATGCCTCGTCCACAAGGTCTATCGCCTTGTCGGGCAGGAAGCGGTCGGAGATATAGCGGGCGGAGAGCGTGGCGGCGGCGATGAGCGCACCGTCCTGTATCTTCACGCCGTGATAGACCTCGTATCTTTCCTTCAGTCCGCGCAGTATGGATATTGTGTCCTCTACGGTCGGCTCGTCTATCGTCACGGGCTGGAAGCGCCTTTCGAGTGCGGCGTCCTTTTCGATATACTTTGAGTACTCGTCGAGCGTGGTAGCTCCGATGCAGTGGAGCTCGCCCCGTGCAAGCATGGGCTTTAATATGTTGCCTGCGTCCATTGCGCCGTCCGTCTTGCCTGCGCCGACGATGGTGTGAAGCTCGTCGATAAAGAGTATTATCCGACCGCTGCTCTGCTTTATCTCGTTCAGCACGGCTTTAAGACGCTCCTCAAATTCGCCCCTGAATTTTGCTCCGGCGATAAGTGCGCCCATGTCCAGCGAGAATATGCTCCTGTCCTTTAAGTTGTCGGGAACGTCGCCCTTGACTATGCGGAGCGCAAGCCCCTCGGCGATTGCGGTCTTGCCGACGCCCGGTTCACCGATAAGGCAGGGGTTGTTCTTCGTCTTTCTTGAAAGTATGCGTATCACGTTTCGTATCTCGTCGTCACGTCCGATCACGGGATCCAGCTTTTGCTGTCTTGCAAGCTCCACAAGATTCTGACCGTATTTGTTCAGCGCATCGTAGGTGCCCTCGGGATCGTCGCCCGTCACACGCTGATTGCCCCGAACGGATTTTAATGCCTCGGTGAACGCCTTCTCGGTTATTCCGTGCTTTGAAAGCAGGGGCTTTACGTCGCCTGCGGGCTTTTTTATAATGCCGAGCATTATATGCTCCACGGATATGTATTCATCGTGCATCTTTGCGGCGATCTGTTCCGCCTCGGTGAGGGCGGAGTTGAGCACGGGCGATATGTATGCCGAATCGACCTCTCCCGTCTGCCTCATGTATTTTTCGGTCACGGCTTTAAGCTCGCCGAGAAGCCCGTTTATGTCCGCATTCATCTTTGTCAGCAGTGAGGGGATAAGCCCCTCCTCCTGCATAATAAGCGAAAGCATAACATGGGCCTGTTCCACCTGGGTATGGTGCATGGAGGCGGCGAGGCTCTGTGCGCCCTGAAGCGCCTCGATGCTCTTTTTCGTGAGTTTCTGCACGTTCATATTATTTTTACCTCCTTAAACGATTATCTGATTTTTGCCGATATACTGTGAATATATGCGCTCTATGGCGGCATAGGCCGATGCAGGGGACTGCAAAAGGGCAAAATATGCCTTCAACGCCTCGTCAAACGCATTTACATAAGCCGCTATCGCTTCCCCGACCGCCGCTTCGCCGAGCTGAACTTCTTCGGCAGCGCCGCGTGAGGGGTTTTTGCGGACGTAAAGCTTTCTTATATAGCGTGTGCCGTCCGTGGAGTATTCCGAAAGACCCGTGTAGGCCGTTTCAAGACCCGCCCAAAGCTTATAAAACTGGAGCAGGCACAGCGTAAGGCTGCTGCTTTGGCTTCGCACGGAGGCACGGAACTCACCTATCTCGCCCCCGTTTGGCGAAAGCGGAGCCTTGTTCAGCTCTATGCTGTATTTCACGCTCGGGTTGTACTTGTACGAAATGGCGGAGCGGAGCGCCAACATGGAGTCCGTCGGAGCCATCATGACCTGCATTGCGGCGTTGGAGCCGAGCAGGGCTTCAAGGCTTGCGAATATGTTCCTTGTGCGCTTTTCCGGCGTAGTGTAGGACACGTATTCGGCGAGTATTTGGTTTACGATATTCGAGCGGCTCGTGCCGGATTCGTATGCCAGCCGGTCTATCTCCGCCACGACCCTGTCGCTCAGAACGAGCGAATAGATACTTTTTTGCATCAACATCATCCTTTTTTCTTTTATTATGGCTCGATTTTAGCATATAAATAATAATTTGCAATCAATTTTAATAATACTTCATGCAAAGTTTGCACTGCGTACAAAATTTGTGTGCCGATAACAAGACGGGGTTTGAATTGTGGAGGGAATGTTAAATATTCAAGTGTAATGCAAAACATTGCTGTTTTGGCATTGCAATGGGAATGAAATGGTATTATAGTACCGTTAGCACTCAAAGTGAGAGAGTGCTAAAAAACGCAAAAAGAGGTACTGTATGGAAAAGAAGCAATTCAAGGCTGAATCAAAACGCCTGCTTGATCTGATGATAAACTCAATTTATACGCATAAGGAAATTTTCCTGCGGGAGCTGATCTCCAATGCGAGCGATGCGATAGACAAGCGCTACTACAACGCCGCACATAGCGGAATGAACCGAAGCGATTTTTTCATAAGGCTCTGTCCCAACGCGGAAGAAAGGACGCTTACCGTCTCCGACAACGGCTGCGGAATGACGGCGGAGCAGCTTGAGAGCAATCTCGGCACCATCGCAAAAAGCGGTACGAACGAGTTTCGCAGCGAGTGCGGCGGCGAGGAGAATATCGACATAATCGGAAGGTTCGGAGTGGGCTTTTATTCGGCGTTTATGGTAGCAAAGAGAATAGAGGTCTATTCGTCGGCGGACGGCGTCGAGGCAAACGTATGGGAATCCTCGGGCGAGGACGGCTATACGATAAAGCCCTGCGAGTGCGAGGGCATCGGCACGAGGATAGTCCTCACGCTGAAGGACGATACCGAGGACGAGAGATATTCGGAGTTTTTGGAGGAGTACAGGCTGTCGGAGCTTGTCAAAAAGTATTCGGACTATATCCGCTACCCGATTAAAATGCAAAGAAGCACGGAGCATACCGGCGAGGACGGCGCAGCCGAAACGGCTGTCGAGGATGAAACGCTAAACAGCATGGTACCCCTTTGGCGAAAGAACAAGTCCGAGCTGACCACGGAGCAGTATAACGAGTTCTATAAGGAAAACTTCCGCGACTTTGAGGAGCCGCTTATGTCGCTCCACGTGAGCGCCGAGGGTATGCTCTCGTACAATGCGCTTTTGTATATCCCGAAGCACACGCCCTACGACTATTACACCAAGGGCTACAAAAGAGGGCTGAAGCTCTATGCAAACGGCGTTATGATAATGGATTCGTGCGAGGAGCTGCTTCCCGAATACTTCGGCTTTGTAAAGGGCCTGGTCGATTCGCCCGACCTTTCGCTGAATATATCCAGGGAGATGCTTCAGCATGACAGGCAGCTTACCGCAATAGCCAACAATCTTAAAAAGAAGATACAGGCGGAGCTTCTGCGCATGCTCAGGGACGAGCGTGAAAAATACGACGAGTTTTTCAGGGAATTCGGTCTTGCGATAAAATACGGCGTGTATTCGGACTTCGGCATGAACAAGGAGTTTTTGAAGGAGCTTGTAATGTTCCACTCCGCCGATAAAAACAAGCTTATAACCCTGCGGGAATACGCGGACTCGATGAAGGAAGGACAAAAGGATATTTACTATGCCGCCGGCGACAGCCTGGCGCACATAATGCACCTGCCTCAGACCGAGCTTATAAGGGACAAGGGCTACGACATACTCTGCATGACTGACAACGTGGATGAGTTTGCGGTGAGGATAATGGACAGCTATGATGAAAAACGCTTCAAATCGGCGTCCGACCCCGATCTTGACCTTGCGACCGATGAGGAGAAAAAGCAGGCGGAGGAGCGCACGGCCGAAAGCCGTGAGCTGCTTGACAGGCTGAAGGCGAAGCTCGGCGGCAAGGTTGCCGAGGTAAAGCTTTCCGCAAGGCTGAAAACGTCGCTTGCCTGCATAACGGGCGAGGGCGGACTTTCGGTGGAGATGTACAAGGTGCTCAAGGATATGCCGAACGCAAAGGACATTCCGCACCGCTTCGTGCTTGAGCTCAACCCCGAGCATGCCGTGTTCAAACGCCTTGCCGACCTTACCGACGACAGGCTGACGGACTATGCGGAGCTTATCTACAACATGGCGCTGCTGACAGCGGGGCTTGAGATAGAAAATCCCGCAGCATTTTCCGAGGCCGTTTGCAGGCTGATGTAAATTCTGCTATAATGGCACAACGGCTGTAAAAAAGGAGAAAAAACATGATAAAGAGAGTTTTGTTTATTATAATGGCGCTTTTGCTGACGGTATGCTCGGTTTCGTGCAGGCTCGACGGAAAACCCATTGACGGCGGCAATGCGCCCGTTCCCACGGTGAACGCCACGGAGGAGCCCGTGCCGCAGGAGCCGCAGTACGAAAGCCTGTATAACGATTTTATGGCGGCGGAGCGCTATTACGTAAGGTATCAGCAGACGGTGTTCGGCTTTACCACCACGATAGAGATGGCGGTTGACGGCGATAAGATCGAAACGTATCAGACGTCCGACGGGAACAAGCTGCATACGCTCACGCTCAACGGAATAAAGTACACGATAAACGACGATGCAAAGGCATATACCCAAACCACCGTTGAAAGCGGTGCGGGTGAGGAGACCGACGAAACCCCGGACGACGGAGCGGACTCCGACGACGTAACGTACAAAGGCTCGGGCAGCGCAAACATCAACGGCGTGGACTGCGTCTATGACGAGTACAGCTACATCGAAGGCTCATACGAGTGCACCATCAGGTACTATATTCATAAGGCGGAAAACAGGCTTTATGCCATGGTGACCTCCATTTCCGACTTCCAGACCACCATGCTCATCGAGGAGTACAGGGTGGACTATACTCCGGAGGGCTGGTTCGTTCTGCCCGAGGATTATGAGCAGCTCACGCAGGAGGAATTTGACGCTCTGTATGCCGAATAAAGCTACTTTGGCATTGAAAGTTTTGAATATAAATGATACCATATAAACAAACAGCCGCTATACGGCACAGGAGGTAATTTATGGAAAGAAAAAACGCATGGAAAACCTACACGGAATGTGATCTTGCAAAGCTGGAGGATATAAGCAGCCGCTACCGCAGCTATATCGACAACGGTAAAACCGAGCGTGAATGTGTGACCGAGACAATCGAGCTCGCCGAAAAAGCCGGATTCGTCAACCTTGAGGACGTTATCAAGGCGGGCAGGACCGTAAAAGAAGGCGACAAGCTTTACTCCAACTGCATGGGCAAGGCAATAATGCTGTTCACCATCGGCAAAAAGCCCATCACCGACGGCATCAACATCGTCGGCTCCCATATCGACTCGCCCCGTATTGACCTCAAGCAGAATCCGCTTTATGAGGATTCCGACCTTGCATATCTCGATACTCACTACTACGGCGGTATCAAAAAGTATCAGTGGGTAACCATTCCCCTTGCAATGCACGGCGTCGTCGCCAAAAAGGACGGCACGGTGATCGACGTTGTCATCGGTGAGGACGAAAGCGATCCCGTAGTCGGAATTTCCGACCTGCTCATCCACCTTTCCGCAGACCAGCTCGGCAAAAAGGCCTCCGTCGTCATCGAGGGCGAGGAGCTTAACGTTATAGTCGGCGGCAAGCCCCTTGCCGATACCGAAAAGGATCCGGTCAAGGCCAACGTGATGAAGATATTGAATGAAAAATACGGCATCGAGGAGGAGGACTTCCTCTCCGCCGAGATAGAGGTCGTTCCCGCAGGCAGATCCCGTGACTTCGGTCTCGACAGAAGCATGATAATCGGCTACGGCCACGACGACAGGGTATGCTCCTTTGCCGCAGTCGAGGCGCTGCTCTCGATAGAGGGTACTCCCGAAACCACCTGCTGCTGCGTGCTTGCCGACAAGGAAGAGGTCGGAAGCGTCGGCGCAACGGGTATGCAGGCACGCTACTTTGAAAATGCGGTTGCCGAGATAATCGCCCTTATGCAGCCCTATTCCGATATCGCTCTCAGGCGTGCGCTCAAGAACTGCCGTATGCTTTCGTGCGACGTAAGCGCAGGCTACGACCCCAACTTTGCGGGCGTATTTGAAAGAAAGAACAGCGCATACCTCGGCAGGGGCGTATGTTTCAACAAGTACACCGGTTCCAGAGGCAAGTCCGGCTCGAACGACGCCAACGCCGAGTATATCGCAAAGCTTCGCAGGATAATGGACGATTCCTCCGTCAATTTCCAGACGGCGGAGCTCGGTAAGGTTGACCAGGGCGGCGGCGGAACGATAGCATACATCTGCGCCCTTTACGGCATGGAGGTTATCGACAGCGGTGTTGCGGTGCTTTCGATGCACGCACCGTGGGAGATAATCAGCAAGGCCGACCTTTACGAAGCGGTAAAGGCATACCTCGCATTCATGCTGAACGCATAAGCCGAAAGCGGCGATAAGCAAGCCCCCCGCATTAGACGGGGGGCTGTGTATATAAGGCCGGCTTGTTTTGTAAATTACGCCGTAGGATTACTTTTTCTCGCCGTAGCCGTAGGGGTTATTTTTCTGCCAGTTCCATGCCGAGGCGCACATCTCCTCAATGCCGAGCGAGGCTTTCCAGCCGAGCTTTTCGAGGGCGGCGGCAGGATCGGCGAAACACGCATCTATGTCGCCGGAGCGCCTTTGCTGTATGCGGTAGGGGATATGCAGACCGGTTGCGGACTCGAACGCCTTTACTATGTCAAGCACGCTGTACCCGATGCCCGTTCCGAGATTTACCGCAAGCACGCCGGAATTGTTCATTGCGTAGTCGATCGCCTTCAAATGCCCCTTTGCAAGGTCAACCACGTGGATGTAGTCCCTCACGCCCGTACCGTCGTGGGTGTTGTAGTCGTTGCCGAACACGCCGAGAAACTCACGCCTGCCGACGGCGACCTGAGTGATATACGGCAGGAGGTTGTTCGGGATACCGCTCGGATCGTCGCCTATGAGTCCGCTTTTGTGAGCGCCTATCGGGTTAAAGTACCTGAGCAGCACCACCGACAGCTCGGGATCGGCGTTGGCGGCATCGGTGAGTATCTGTTCGGACATATACTTTGTCCAGCCGTAGGGGTTGGTGCAGTATCTGTCCGCATCCTCCCTTATCGGTACGGTCTTGGGATTGCCGTAAACCGTTGCGGAGGAGCTGAATACGATGCGCCTCGTGCCGTGCCTTTTCATGGTTTTCAAAAGGTTTATGGTGGCGTAAAGGTTGTTTTCATAGTACATCAGCGGCTTTGCCACCGACTCTCCGACGGCCTTGAAGCCGGCAAAGTGCACGACAGAGTCTATCTCGTTTTCGGAAAAAACCTTTTCGAGTGCTTCGGGACTGCAAACGTCGATGTCGTATACTTTGGGACGCCTGCCGGTTATTTTTTCTATGCGGTCGATGACCCCGGGGGAGCTGTTGGAAAAATTATCCGCTATTACGATGCTTCTGCCGTCGGAGATAAGCTCGACGGCGGTGTGTGAGCCAATGTAGCCGGCTCCGCCTGTCAGTAATACAGCCATGTCAGCCTCCTGTCGTTATCCTTCATATACCTTCGGGTCAAGTATGCCGACGTACTTGAGGTTTCTGTAATAGCCGGCGTAGTCGAGTCCGTAACCGATGACGAAGGCGTTGGGAATTGTGAAGCCCGAATAATCGGGATTTATGTCGCACTGCCTGCGCTCGGGCTTGTCGAGCAGGCATACGGTTTTTATGGAGGCCGGCTCACGCTGCTCAAGGAGCTTCAGCAAATGCTTCAGTGTCAGCCCCGAATCTATTATATCCTCAACGATTATAACGTGGCGGTTGGTTATGCTCGTATCTATATCCTTTGAAATACGTATGATGCCGGAGGTCTTGACGCCGTTGCCGTAGCTTGAGATCCCCATGAACTCAAGCTCAAGCTGGCAGTCGATTTCCCTGACGAGGTCGGAGAAGAAGTTTACCGCACCCTTCATGACGCAGACCACGATGGGGTGCTTGCCGGCATAGTCCTTGGAAAGCTGCTGCCCGAGCTCTTTTACTCTCGCTTTGATCCGCTCCTCCGTAAGAAGGACCTCTTGGACGTCGTCACGCATATTCTCGCTGATATTCATACAAACTTCCTTTCTTTGAATGATTAAATAATATGGCCCCGAAAGACCTGAACCAACAAGCCCTTCGGACAGACAAATATAATTAGAAATATTCTATAACAAATGCTCGTTTTTGTCGAATGAAATTTTCAAATATGCGGAGGTTTTTTTTGTTACCCTGACCTTTTCGGATACGGTGTGACCGAGAACGCAGAAAATCTCGTTCCCCCTGCATACAAGTGGGACGTTTCTGGCGTCACGGGGCAGCTTTTTGTCTATCATCCAGTCCTTCAGCTTCTTCGTCCCGGGCGCACCGAGGGGATGGAACCTGTCGCCGCTTTGCCTTGACCTTACCGTAAGCTCCGTTCCCGTGACGGAGGCGTCCAGATAAAATGCGTCGGGCTGTCTTTTTGCGGGAGGAGCTCCCTCTGCCAGCTCGGCATAAACGGTGCCGCAGGGCGTTACGGTTTTTCCGCCTATATTCATCGGCAGGGAGTAGCTTTCGGGCGGGGTTCTTTTGCCGAAGCATATAAGCTCGTTGCTTATGTGTACGCTTGTGTGCGGAATGTCGAGCGATGCGCCGGTTTTTGCCGAAAGCAGCCTGCAAATTTCGTCAATATGCTTTCGCTCCACATCGGTCTCAACGCCGGAGGCTGCGAGCGCAAGCCTTATCGCACGGCTTTTTATCGGGCGTGCGAGCTTTGAAAGCACCGCCCGGTCATAGCCGCCGTCCCTCTTTGCGGATAAAAGTGCATTTTGGGCGGTTTCGGTCAAAAATGCCTCGTCCTCGCTCAAAAGCTCGGCCGTGGAAACAAGACCTTCGGTAAATTTCGGGTTCAGCCTTTCCTCTATCATCGGCACAAGCATAAGCCGCAGGACGTTTCGTGAGCCGTCCGCAACGAGGTTGGTGGAATCGGTGCGGTAGTCAAGCCCGTTGATATTTACATATTCCTCTATGTCACGGCGCTTGAGGTGAAGCAGGGGGCGGATTATATCGCCCCTTTTAAGCTCCATTCCCGTCAGCCCCGAAAGCCCCGAGCCCCGTATAAGATGGAGCAGTATGCTTTCGGCGTTGTCGTTCATGTGATGCGCCACGGCGATATAGTCTGCGTTAAAATGCGCCTTTGCACGGCGAAGAAAGCCGTATCTCACGTCACGGGCGGCCTGCTCGAGCGTTTTGCCGGAAAGCTCCCTGTATGCGGGAACGTCGGTCTTTTCACACAAAAGCTCTATCCCGAGTCCGGCACAAAGCTCCGCACAGTAGCGTTCGTCGCCGTCTGCCTCATCGCCCCGTATGCCGTGATTGAGATGGGCGGCGTATATTTTGAGCCGCAGGGCGGATTTAAGCGAATTGAGCGCATGCAGAAGTGCAACGGAATCAGCACCGCCGCTTAGTCCCACGACTATG
This sequence comes from Clostridia bacterium, assembly GCA_016296415.1. Lineage (GTDB taxonomy): Bacteria > Bacillota > Clostridia > Christensenellales > CAG-138 > JAEDJH01. The sequence goes on from JAEDJH010000024.1 coordinate 10,746, forward strand.
CCTCCGCCGGTTATGCCTGCGCTTTTAAGACTTCCTGCTATCGAAGCGTAAAACTTATCATTATCCATAACAAGAGTATAATAAATGCCGCCCCATTTGACAAGAGAGAGGATTGGGCATATAATCAAAGGGAAATAAATAAGTTTTTTTAGGGGATTTTTTTATGAAGCTTGGTGTGGTGGGACTTCCCAATGTGGGAAAAAGCACGCTTTTCAATGCGCTGACGCAGGCGGGGGCGCAGTCCGCAAACTATCCGTTCTGCACGATAGAGCCGAACGTGGGAGTGGTTGCCGTACCCGATGAAAGGCTCGATGTACTGACAAAGATGTACAATCCCGCAAAAACAACGCCTACCTCGATAGAGTTCGTCGATATTGCGGGGCTTGTAAGGGGCGCATACAGGGGCGAGGGTCTCGGCAACAAGTTTTTGGCGCACATAAGGGAGGTTGACGCCATCGTTCATGTCGTGCGCTGCTTCGAGGATGAAAACATCGTTCACGTTGACGGCTCTGTGGATCCGGCGAGGGATATGGAAACGATAAACCTCGAGCTGATATTTGCCGACATGGACACCGTGGAGCGCAGGATAGCCCGTGCGCTGAAAAACTCCAAAAGCGGCGATAAAAAATTCCTTGACGAGGCGGAGCTTCTAAACCGCATAAAGCAGCATCTCGAAGGCGGCAAGCCCGTGAGAAGCATGGAGTTTTCCAAAGAGGAGGAGCAGTTCGTCCGTGAGCTTTGGCTTTTGACGACAAAGCCCGTGATATACGCCGCAAACATATCCGAGGATCAGCTCGGTGAGGAAAACGACATGGTAAAGGCGGTATGCGCGGCGGCGGAGGCGGAAAACGCCGAGGTGCTCTGCATATCCGCAGGTATCGAGGAGGAGATCTCCCAGCTCGGACCGGAGGAAAAGCAGCAGTTTCTGAGCGAGATGGGTATCGGAGAAAGCGGACTTGACAGGCTGATAAAGTCCTGCTATCGTATGCTCGGTCTTATAAGCTACCTTACCGCCGGAACGGACGAGGTCAGGGCGTGGACGATAACCCGTGGGACGAAGGCGCCGCAGGCGGCGGGAAAAATACATACCGATTTCGAGCGCGGCTTTATCCGTGCGGAGGTGGTAAACTTCGATACGCTCATGGAAAACGGCACCATGCAGGCGTGCAGGGAGAAGGGACTCATTCGCTCCGAGGGCAAGGAGTACGTCATGCAGGACGGCGATATAGTCCTGTTCAGATTCAACGTATAACGCATAAAGAAATAAAGAAAGGATGACAAAATGCATTACACCTACAACACGGTCGGCGTATGCTCGACAAGGATAGATTTCGACGTGGAGGGCGGTATCGTCCATAACGTGGTTTACCAAAACGGCTGCCACGGCAACCTGCAGGCGATAGGCAGGCTCATCGAGGGAATGGAGATAGGCGAGGCGATAAGAAGGCTCAAGGGCATAAAATGCGGCTATAAGCAAACCTCCTGCGGAGATCAGCTTGCGGTAGCTCTTGAGGGCGTCTGCGAGAAAGCAAAAAGGGGAGAAAACTGATCTATGAGCAAAATGCACCTGTGCAGCAATATAATAAACCCTCTCATCAACCAGGTGGAGGGGTATTGCATCATCAAAACGCTTTCGGTAAAAAGCAATGTCAAGGGGGCGGACTATCTCGACCTCACGCTTGCCGATGCCGGCGGAGAGATAAACGCAAAGCTCTGGGACTACAGCCCCGAGCAGCACGGTGCATATCAGCCCCAGACGGTGGTTAAGGTCAGGGGTACCGTCAGCCCGTTCAGAGACGTTGACCAGCTTAAAATAGAGCGCATACGAAACGTCAATTCCGGCGACACTGTGGATATGAGAAAGCTTGTGCCCAGCGCTCCGTTTGAGTCGGAGAAGATGTATAAGAAGATAGTCTATCTTATCGGCGACTTCAAGGACGAGGAGCTTAAGCGTATATGCAGCCACTTTGTTGAAAAGTACAGGGATATGATGCTTGTTTTTCCGGCTGCGCTCAAGCTGCACCACGCACAGCGCGGCGGACTGCTTTTTCATACCACCACCATGCTCGACGTTGCAAAGGGCATAACGGACGTGTATAAGCGGCTTTATCCGCAGCTCAGGACGGAGCTTGTGTATGCGGGAATAATCCTGCACGACATTGCCAAGATGGAGGAGCTTGTTACCTGCGAGATTGGGCTTGCCACGGGATACAGCACCAAGGGCCAGCTTTTGGGACATATTACCATGGGGGCAAGCATGATAGAGCGTGCGGCGGCGGAGCTTGGCATATCCGAGAAAACGACCAACCTGCTCATGCACATACTTTTGTCCCATCACGGCGTGCCGGAGTTCGGCAGCCCCCGTTATCCGATGTTTCCGGAGGCGGAGATAGTCAGCGAGGTCGATCATCTTGATGCGAAAATGTTTACAATGTATAATGTGCTTGACGGCGTGACCGAGGGCGAGTTTTCCGACCGTGTATGGTCGCTCGACAACAGGCAGCTTTATAAGCATTGGACGGAGGAAACCGAGTAAACGCACGAATACGAAGACAACAAATAATATATTTTCTGATTTAAGCCCAAGCATATCAATTTGGGCTTGACTGTATTGACACGCCATGATACAATCCTAAACTGCATCAGCATTGGCATACTGCCCTTGGTATGCTCTTTTGGGCGTGACTTTTTGGATTTTGCCCAATATTTGGAGAATAAAGCTCGGCGGCTCTGGGAATAATTTACAGACGATCCGCCGAAAATCGGGGGAATATGCCGCGTCTGGGCAGAACAACATCAGTTAGGAGTGAACGCGATGGTGCATGAGGTGCAATTGGGAAGGCGCAAACGAATGAGCTATTCCACTGTCAGTGAGATTCTCGAAATGCCGAACCTTATAGAGGTTCAGAGGGATTCTTATAAGCGTTTTGTGGATGAGGATCTTAAAGAGGTATTAAAGGACTCGTCTCCCATTACGGACCATAACGGCAAGCTGGTTCTCGAATTTGTAGATTACAGTATTGATTTTGACAACCCGAAGTACAGCATTGAAGAATGCAAAAACCGTGACGTCACCTATTCGGCACCGCTTAAGGTTAAGGTGCGCCTTATCAACAGGGAAACGGGCGAAGTAAAGGATCAGGACGTATTCATGGGAGACTTCCCCCTGATGACCGATTCCGGCACCTTCATCTATAACGGAGCCGAGCGTGTAATAGTAAGCCAGCTTGTTCGCTCTCCCGGCGCATACTACGATGTGGTAATAGACAAGGTCGGAAAAAAGCTTTTCTCATCGCAGGTCATACCCAACCGCGGTGCATGGCTCGAGTACGAGACGGACTCCAACGAAATACTTTATGTAAAAATAGACCGTCAGCGCAAGCTGTTCATCACAACGCTCCTCCGTGCAATCGGTCTTGGCACCGACGCCGAGATAACCGAGGTATTGGGCGAGGAAGAGCGTCTTTTGAATACCATCGAGAGGGATAACACAAAGTCCGAGGAAGAGGGTCTCATCGAGATATACAAGCGTCAGCGTCCGGGCGAGCCGCCCACCGAGGAAAGCGCAAGAAACCTCATGGTGAGCCTGTTCTTTGACAAGCGTTACGACCTTGCCAGAGTCGGACGCTATAAATTCAACAAAAAGCTCGGAATATCGGCACGCCTTGTGGGAATGTTTGCCGCCGAGACCGTTATAGATCCCATGACCGGCGAGATACTTGCCGAGGAGGGTGAGGAGATAACCCGTGAAGCCGCCTCCGCCATCGAGGATGCCGGCATCAGGGGCGTATATGTAACCGCCGCCGACAAGCGCATAAGGGTGGTAGGCAACCTGTTTGTAGATGCCAAAAAGTATCTGGACTTCGATCCCGAAGAGGCAGGGCTCAACGAAAAGGTGCATTATCCCACGCTCATGGAGCTGCTCGATACGGCAAAGGAAATGAATGGGGAAGAGCTTCGCAGGCTTCTTTCCGATAACGTACACAGGCTTATACCGAGGCATATAACACCCGATGATATTATTGCTTCCGTGAGCTATCTTATCGGCATGAATTACGGCATCGGTCATATCGACGATATAGACCACCTGGGCAACAGGCGTATTCGTTCCGTCGGCGAGCTGCTGCAAAACCACATCAGGGTGGGGCTTGCAAGGCTCGAGCGTACCGTTCGTGAGAGGATGACCGTTCAGGATATGGACATCGTCACCCCCTCCAACCTCATAAACACCCGTCCCGTTGCGGCGGCAATCAAGGAGTTCTTCGGCTCCTCCCAGCTTTCGCAGTTCATGGATCAGACCAACCCCCTTGCGGAGCTTACGCATAAGAGGCGTCTGAGTGCGTTGGGTCAGGGCGGTCTTAACAGGGACAGAGCCACGTTCGAGGTTCGTGACGTTCACTACTCGCACTACGGCAGAATGTGCCCGATAGAAACGCCGGAAGGTCCGAACATCGGACTTATAAACTCGCTGTCAACCTATGCCAGGATCAACCGCTACGGTTTCATTGAGGCTCCGTATCGTAAGATTGACAAGAAAAATCACCGCATCCTCGATGAAGTGGTATATCTCACCGCCGATGAGGAGGAGGGACTCGTAGTTGCACAGGCAAACGAGCCTTACACCGTGAACGCAGACGGCAGCAAATGGTTTGAAAAAGAGCGTGTCGTCGCAAGAAGGCTCGATCAGATAATCGAGGTTCCCTCAGGTGAGATAGATTATATGGACGTTTCGCCCAAGCAGCTTGTATCCGTTGCAACGGCGATGATACCGTTCCTTGAAAACGACGACGCAAACCGTGCGCTCATGGGCTCCAACATGCAGCGTCAGGCGGTTCCGCTCCTCGTTCCCGAGGCACCGATAGTCGGTACGGGCATGGAATACAAGGCGGCAAGGGACTCCGGCGTTGTGGTGCTTGCAAAGCATAACGGCACCGTAAAGAGCGTCAGCGCAAGGAAAATCGTGATCGAGGACGATATGGGGGCGGAGCATGAGTATAAGCTCATAAAATTCCGCAGATCAAACCAGGGCACATGCATCAACCAGCGTCCCATCGTGAAAAAGGGCGACAGGGTGACTGCCGGTGACGTAATAGCGGACGGCGCATCGACCGAAAACGGCGAAATCGCACTCGGACGCAACATCCTTATCGGCTTTATGACCTGGGAGGGCTACAACTACGAGGACGCAGTCCTTATCAGCGAGGAGCTTGTAAGAAACGACGTTTATACCTCCATCCATATCGAGAAGCACGAGCTGGAGGCGAGGGATACAAAGCTTGGTCAGGAAGAGATAACCGCAGACATTCCCAATGTCGGTGAGGATGCTCTCAAGGATCTTGACGAGAGGGGAATAATCCGCATCGGCGCCGAGGTCAGGACGGGCGACATACTCGTGGGTAAGGTCACGCCGAAGGGCGAGACCGAGCTTACCGCCGAGGAGAAGCTGCTCCGTGCCATATTCGGCGAAAAGGCAAGGGAGGTCAGAGACACCTCGCTCAGAGTGCCCCACGGTGAGGACGGCATCGTAGTCGACGTCAAGGTGTTCACGAGGGAGAACAAGGACGAACTGTCCCCCGGCGTAAACGAGCTTGTACGTGTTTACATCGCACAAAAGAGAAAGATCTCCGTCGGCGACAAGATGGCGGGCCGCCACGGTAACAAGGGCGTTATTTCGAGGATACTTCCTCCCGAGGATATGCCCTTCCTGCCCGACGGCACACCGCTGCAGATAGTCCTTAACCCGCTCGGCGTTCCGTCCCGTATGAATATCGGACAGATATTAGAGCTGCACCTCGGCCGTGCTGCCAAGGAATTGGGCTGGCATATCGCAACGCCGGTATTCGACGGCGCAGACGAGGACGATATAGAGGCTCTGCTCAAGCAGGCGGGCTTTGCCGAGGACGGAAAGACCCTGCTTTACGACGGAAGAACGGGCGAGCCGTTTGAAAACCCCGTATCCGTCGGATATATGTACTATCTCAAGCTTGCTCATCTTGTCGATGACAAGATCCACGCAAGAAGCACCGGCCCGTACTCGCTTGTTACCCAGCAGCCCCTCGGCGGCAAGGCGCAGTTCGGCGGACAGCGCTTCGGTGAGATGGAGGTTTGGGCGCTCGAAGCATACGGTGCAGCAAATACCCTCCAGGAGATACTCACCGTAAAGAGCGACGATGTGGTTGGTCGTGTAAAGACCTACGAGGCCATCGTCAAGGGCGAAAACGTTCCCGAACCCGGAGTACCCGAATCGTTCAAGGTGCTGCTCAGGGAGCTCCAGTCCCTTGCGCTTGATATCAAGGTGCTTTCCGAGACCCGTGAGGAGATCGAGATAGGCGAGATGATAGACGATGATGCGGGAATTTTGCCCGTCAACATCGCAGGACGTGAGGATACTCCCGAGCAGAGGGCGTCGGCGGATAACTTCTCGATGTTTGATGCCGATTCGGAGGAATTTAAAGAGAGCGACGACTTTGACGTGGATCTCGATGATGATGACAGCTTCGGCGACAGCGATGATCTGATGCTCGATCTTGGGGGCTTCTCGGTTATCGACGGTTCCGAAGAAGACGACTTGATATAAACTAACATCCGAAGGGAGAAAGACGCAGTGTTTGAACTCACCAATTTCGATGCCATACAGATAGGTCTTGCATCGCCTGAGAAGATACTTGAATGGTCGCACGGCGAAGTTAAAAAGCCGGAAACCATAAATTACAGAACACTGAAGCCCGAAAAGGACGGTCTGTTTTGCGAACGCATATTCGGGCCGACCAAGGACTGGGAATGCCACTGCGGACGTTACAAGCGCATTCGCTATAAGGGCGTAATATGCGACAAGTGCGGCGTGGAAGTCACCCGTGCGAAGGTACGCCGAGAGCGTATGGGACACATCAAGCTGGCTGCTCCCGTATCGCATATATGGTATTTCAAGGGTCTGCCCTGCCGCATGAAGATGCTGCTGGACATGTCCCCGAGAGCGCTTGAACAGGTATTGTATTTCGCCAAGTTCGTCGTTACCGATCCCGGCGATACCGATTTGACCTATAAACAGCTTTTGACAGACGCCGAGTACAGAAGGGCCCAGAGCAAATGGGGCTCCAAGGCTTTCAAGGCGGGCATGGGCGCAGAGGCGATAAAGGAACTGCTCAAGCAGCTTGACCTTTCGGAGCTGAGCAGAACCCTCCGTGAGGAGATAAGCCATTCCTCCGTGCAGAGCCAAAAGCGTGCAAACGCCGTAAAGCGCCTTGAAGTGGTGGAAGCCTTCCTCAAGAGCGGCAACAAGCCCGAGTGGATGATTTTGGACGTTATTCCCGTCATTCCGCCGGAATTGCGCCCGATGGTACAGCTTGACGGCGGCAGATTCGCTTCAAGCGACCTTAACGACCTGTACAGGCGTGTTATTAACAGAAACAACCGACTCAAGAAGCTGCTTGAGCTTCATGCGCCGGATATAATCGTAAGAAACGAAAAGCGTATGCTCCAGGAAGCCGTCGATGCCCTTATCGACAACGGCAAGAGGGGCAGACCCGTAACCGGCCCCGGCAACAGGGCGCTCAAATCCCTCTCCGAAATGCTGAGAGGTAAGCAGGGTCGTTTCCGCCAGAACCTTCTCGGCAAGAGGGTTGACTATTCCGGACGTTCCGTTATAGTTGTCGGTCCCGAGCTGAAGATGTATCAGTGCGGTCTTCCCAAGGAGATGGCGCTCGAGCTGTTCAAGCCGTTCGTGATGAAAAAGCTTGTCAAGGACGGTCAGGCGGGCAACATAAAGAATGCAAAGCGCAAGGTAGAGCGTATGTCCAAAGAGGTTTGGGACGTGCTCGAGGAGGTCATAAAGGATCATCCCGTTCTGCTCAACCGTGCACCTACGCTTCACAGACTCGGTATTCAGGCGTTTGAGCCCGTGCTTGTCGCAGGACGTGCATTGAAGCTCCATCCGCTCGTATGTACCGCATACAACGCAGACTTTGACGGCGACCAGATGGCGGTTCACGTACCGCTTTCGGTCGAGGCGCAGGCTGAGGCGAGATTCCTCATGCTGGCGGCAAACAACATACTCAAGCCGCAGGACGGAAAGCCCGTCGTATCGCCCACGCAGGACATGGTCATCGGCTGCTACTACCTTACGCTCAGCAAGGAAGGCGCACTCGGCGAGAACAAGATATTCTCATCCGAGGACGAGGCTCTGATGGCTTATCAGGAGGGCGAAATTGCGCTCCACGCAATGATCAACGTCCGTATCGAGCGTGAAATAGACGGCGTTAAGAAGAAAAAGACGATAAAGACCACTTTGGGCAGGCTGATATTCAATGCGGCGCTTCCGCAGGATCTGGGCTATGTTGACAGAAGCATCCCCGAAAATGCGTTCAAGCTTGAGATAGAGGGCATTCTTGAGGCGAAGGCTAAAAAGGCAAAGGCAAACGAGCCCATCGCTTTGGTCAAGAAGGATCTCGGACAGATAGTTGACCGCTGCTACAGAAGGCACGGCGCAACCGAGACCTCCGAGGTGCTCGACAGGATAAAGAAGCTTGGCTTCAATTACTCCACAAGGGGCGGCATCACCGTCGGTTATAAGGACATAACCGTTCCCGGGGAGAAGAAGGAGCTGCTTGAGGCCGCAGAGGAAAGAATAGTCGAGATAGAGGACAACTACCTCCAGGGTCTGTACGACAATAAGGGACGCAGGGAAGCCGTTATCAAGGTATGGCAGGAGACCGAAAAGAAGGTCACCAACGCCCTTATGGAAAGCCTTGATCCGTGGAACCCGATATTCATGATGGCAAACTCCGGCGCAAGAGGAAGCACCAACCAGATCCGTCAGCTCGCAGGTATGCGTGGACTTATGGCCGACCCGTCGGGTCAGATCATCGAGGTTCCGATTCGTGCAAACTTCCGTGAGGGTCTTACGGTTCTCGAGTTCTTCGTTTCCTCGCACGGTGCGAGAAAGGGTCTTGCGGATACGGCACTCCGTACGGCAGACTCCGGTTACCTCACCCGCCGTCTTGTTGACGTTGCACAGGACGTTATCGTCCGTGAGGATGACTGCTTCGCCGCAAGAAACGACGCCGTCAAGGGAATGTACATCGAGGACATCATGGACGGAAACAAGGTCGTTGAGAGCATGAGCGAGCGCATACTCGGAAGATATACCTCACAGCCCGTATTCCATCCCGAAACAGGCGAAATGATTATCGGCGAAAACGAGCTGATAACCTACGACATACGTGACCGGATAGTGGCGGCCGGAATAACCGGCGTACACTGCCGTATGGTATTCACCTGCCGCAGTGAGCACGGCGTTTGCGCCAAGTGCTACGGTATCAACCTTGCAACCGGTCATCCCGTAAATATCGGCGAGTCGGTCGGCATTATCGCAGCGCAGGCGATCGGCGAGCCCGGAACGCAGCTTACCATGAGAACGTTCCATACCGGCGGCGTTGCTTCCGCAGAGGATATTACCCAGGGTCTTCCCAGAGTTGAGGAGATATTCGAGGCAAGAAAGCCCAAGGGACTTGCGGTCATCTCGGAAATCAACGGCGTTGTCACCATTCAGGAGGGTAAAAAACGTGAGGCCGTGGTCAATAATGACGAGGGCGAAAGCGAAAAGTACCTCATTCCGTTCGGCTCAAAGCTGAAGGTAAAGGACGGCGACGTTGTGGAGGCGGGCGACGGTCTTACCGAGGGTTCGATAAATCCGCACGATATACTCAAGATAAAGGGCGTAAACGGCGTTCAGGCGTATATGCTCAAGGAGGTTCAGAACGTCTATCGTTCGCAGGGCGTTGATATTGCCGACAAGCATATTGAGGTAATAATACGCCAGATGCTCCGCAAGGTGCAGGTAGAGGATGCGGGCGACACCGAAATGCTTCCCGGCGAGCTTATCGACATCTTCCGCTTCGAGCAGGAGAACAACGACATCCGCAAATCCGGCGGCAATCCCGCCGTCGCAAAGCGTAAGCTGATGGGTATAACCAAGGCTGCGCTGGCAACGGACTCCTTCCTCTCCGCCGCATCCTTCCAGGAGACGACGAGGGTGCTTACCGAGGCGGCAACCAAGGGCAAGATCGACCCGTTGGTGGGTCTCAAGGAGAACGTCATAATCGGCAAGCTCATACCTGCGGGCATCGGGCTCAAGCGTTACAGGGATATAGCGGTCGAATCCGAAAAGGCGGTCGAGCGTGATCCCTATGCCGAGATCGCGCGCATACAGGAGGAGAAAAGACGCCTTGCCTACGGCATGATGGCCGAGGAGGGACGCCGGAACGAAAGACCCGAGATTATGCTCGACTTTGAGGGCGAGGATGAGCCGGAGGAGAGCTTCGACGAGGAGTTTGACGA
>JAEDJH010000080.1 GCA_016296415.1 Clostridia bacterium
GGGGTTGTACGCCGCAAAATCTATCCAAAGCTCAAAGTGGAGCAGTCCGCCCGATTCACCTATAAACTCGCCCTTTTCAAGCGTCCTGCCTATTGTTACGTCCGCATCCGACAGCCCCGCATAGCGTGTCATAAAGCCGTTTTCATGCTCTATCTCCACCACTATGCCGTATGCGCCCCTTTCCATGACGCATACAACCGTTCCGCCCTCCGCCGCATACACGCCTGCGTTCGGCTCGGTCTTATAGTCTATGCCGTGGTTAAACTCGCCGTCCGTACCTATGCCGAACCACTTCTCGACCGAGCCCTCCGTGGGCTTTGAAAATTCAAGCTCGCCGTCGGACTTGCCCTTTTTGCCGCTGTATTTCCCTGCGGCAAAGTCCCTCTTTGAGCCCTTTCCCATTCGTATCACGGTCTTGACGGGGAGCTGTTCGTTTATAACCCCCACGCACTCCTCGCTTACAAATTCACCGTTTACGTACAGTCTTTCGTATGCCGAGGTACGGCTTCCGTCGTAGCCGTATTTATCAATTATACGCAAACCCTCGAGTATGCTTCTGTCCTCAACCGTTTCTTTCTCGTGCGGAAGCGTTTGTGTGACCGTGAACGCAAGACGGCTTTCCACTCTGAGCGGAGTATCCTCGCCGGTCAGCAGCTCGAACGCCTCGTCACTCGAAATTATCTCCTCCGCAGTCGCCGCCGAGAGGAGTACCTCGTTGGCTATTTCGGTATCAAAGGCGTTTGCTATTGAAGCAAAATGCGCCGTTATATCCTCCAGAAGCTGCTCCGCCGCTTCCCTGCTCGAAAGCGTGCATACCGCCGTCCCGTCGATGCTTATCGTTGTCTTCTGATATACGGGAGTGGTCGGCTCCGCCGCATCGGTCGGTGCAGGCGCTTCGCTTGCCGCAGGGGTTGTTTCGGGTGCTGCCGAGGGCGTTGCTTCCTCGGTCGGGATCGGTTCGGAGGGTACGCTGCCGCCGCCCGTGTCAAATCCAAAGCATATAACAGCGGTAAAGACAAAAACCGCCGCAAAAAATGCCGTGAGCACCGCAAAGGCAGGCTCATTTATAAAAAAACGCTTGATTTTTCCGATTCCTTTTGCATTATCCATAGGAGAATTATAGCGCAACCGCCGCCGCCTTGCAAGCACGTTATTGTTTCAAGGCTGTCACACATTTTCGACGTTCTGCGTAATATGCAGTATCCGATGCACCGAACGGAGCGTACGGAACCAAAAAAAGGAGGCAATGCCAAAATGTTCAACTTCTCAAACGATAATTTATGGTGGATCATCATCATACTTCTTCTCGCCGGCGTATTTGACAACGGCTGTGGCTGCGGCTGCAACAACGGCTGCGGCAACGACAACAACTGGTGGTGGATTATCATCATCCTCCTGCTTGCCGGCGGATTCGGCAACAACGAGTGCGGCTGCGGCATGACGAACAACCCCTGCGGCTGCGGCTGCAACTGATGCACGGCGCATAGCATCATAAAGCGGCAAATCGTCCCTTGCGGTTCTGCCAAAGCGATCAGCTAAGGCGATTTAGCCGCAATGCCGTCCTTCGGGGCGGCATTTTTTTATTTTAAAACAAATTTTTTCACGGCGTAGCACAAATTGTCTTTCATATTATGCCGCATATCGGACAAATTAAGGATAACGCAGCGAAAACAATCGAATTAAATCGAATTGTCAAAAACGAAGGCTGCGAAAATTCAAGGAGGTGAATACCATGTCTAGAAACAAGGTGATGGTACCCGAGTCGAAGCAGTCTATGGACTCTTTCAAGACCGAGGTTGCAAACTCTCTGAACGTCAACCTCAAGCAGGGCTACAACGGTGACATTACTTCCCGTGAGGCAGGCTCCATCGGCGGCGAAATGGTTAAGCGCATGATAGCTTACGCAGAACAGAATATGCCCAAATAAGGGAAAATGCTCAGGTTGTACAAATGGCGATTTTGATTTGACATAAACCTTGCGGAAGGAAGGAGGTGAAACACGATGTCAAGCAGTTCCGGTGCAAACAGGGGAATGAAGCAGCAGCTCAGCGGTCTTAAGACCGAGGTTGCAAGCTCTCTGGGCGTTAATCTGAAGCAGGGCTACAACGGCGACATTACCGCCCGTGAGGCAGGCTCCATCGGCGGCGAAATGGTTAAGCGCATGATAGCCTACGCAGAGAAGAACATGGGCAACAACGGCAACATGATGAAATAACAGGCGATTTGGATTGAACAGATCCGCAGTTCCGTAAATACCCAAAATAAAAGCACCGTTTTCCGAAAAGATAACGGTGTTTTTTCGATGTTTTCACGGCATACGGCTTTTTGCCGAAGGCGTCATTTGCTCTTTTTTGCCCACTCCATGGACTCTATTTTGCGCGTCAGGCTGCTCCACATCTTTTTAGAAAGGAACATCACGGCGCATCCGGCTATGAGCAGCGCAGCCACTGTCAGCAGTACGGTCTTTGCCGTGCTGTCGCTGACTATCTCCTTGATGAACGTCACCGCAAACGAGCCCACGCCCGCAAGACCGAGCAGGGCGCCGGCTATCTTTGGCCAGGTGCCGAGCCGTTCTGCGCAGGCACGCTCCTCCGCCGCAAAGTCGGGCAGCTTCATCGACTTTCCCTTGTTGTGGTACGTTATGAGCCTGCTGTAAATCAGCCTCAGGTTTTTATCGCGCTCGTACTCCGTGTCGTAAAGCTCTTTGCTGTCTATCTCCTTTTCGATGCTCTTCATCAGCTTTGTCGCCGCAGGATACTCGTCCAGTGACTTTTTGAGCGAGCTTAAATTCTTGCTCATCCAATATTTGTCGGGCGCACCGTCGTCATCCTTTGCGTTCGTCGCCTTGCGTGCCGCATCGTAATAGGGCAGGGCAACCGTGCCGTTGAGCTTTATGCAGATAAGCTGGCAGATATTCATGTTCGGATACAGCACTATGCTTTTCGTGCAGGCATTGTAAAGCTGCAGCGGATAGTTCCCCAAATACCCGGGATTGCAGAACGGCGAGCACGCAACCGAAAGCCCGAGTCGTGAAAAGCTGCTTTTACCGACAATAAGACCTATGCAGTCATCCGGTATCCGCAGCTTCTCGGTTATCCTTGCCAGAACCATTTCGCCGGGCTTTATCACCAGCGGCTTTTTCACGGAAATAACGTCCTCACGCCAAACATCCTCGGGGTCAAAGTTTACCCTTGAATCCTTCCCGGTGTCGATAACGTTTTTTCCGAATCCCCTGCGTTTTTGCCGCCATATCGTTTCCGACAGGCGCAGGTCGATGGAGGCGGGCTGTATCTGATTGGCAGGTGCAAACTCCGTATCCTCCCAATTTACGATTATGCTTTTGTAGAGCTCTTCATTAAGATAATCCGAATCGGTCAACACTCCGCCCTTGTAGTCATTTTCCCGGTTCATAAAAGCATCCTCCGTTCAAATTTTTCGCCGTATCAGTTTGGGACGTTCCACTCCTTTATGTCCTTTATCGCAAAGCCTCTCTCGGCATTTTTATCCACGTCGTGAGCAACCAGAATCCACTGCTCCTCGGGATGCCAGTCGGTGGCGGTAAATTCGATTCTGAGGGGGACAATATTCCGATATTTGGTTTCGCCGCGGTAATTCGTGTAAAGTATCCGTACAATCTTGTTTTCCATCGTCATTTTACCTCCCTTTGTTTGGTTATAATCATTATACCGCATTTGAAACGAAAGGTCCTGCCCGCCGATAAATATATTCGACACCATTTGCATTTGCAAACCGGCGGCGAAGCTGCTATAATTTCATTAACGAATACAACACCCTGTTGTTTGCGAAAGGCGGCGCTGTATGCCCACTATCCCCGAAAAGCCGACGCTTTCCTGCGGCGTCTACATACATTTTAAAAGCATGAGCAAACGCTATATTGCGCTTGCCGTTGCCTACGCCGAGCAGAGCAAGCCGCTCGTGCTGTACAGGCAGCTTTATGCGCCCTACGGCTTTTGGGTGCGCCCTTACCGTATGTTCATGGAGCACGTCTTACTTGAAAGCGGGCGCAGGGTGAAGCGCTTCAAGCCCTGCAAAAAACGCAGGCTCAAGGAGCGCTGTCTTAAAGTGCTGCTTCCGCTCGTAGGTGACAAAACGGCATACATCACCCATTCCGAAACGCTCGAAAGGTATTACATCACGTCCATCGCCGCCGACGGCACGGTGAATTTGGAAAGGCTCGA
>JAEDJH010000025.1 GCA_016296415.1 Clostridia bacterium
AAAAAGTACGGTCTCAAGGCCGCACGTCGCGCTCCCCAGTTCTCCAAGAGATAATCTGCATTATTTCAAAACAAACAAGATCCCCGAAACCGAACGGTTTTCGGGGCTTTCTTTATGCTCAAAAATCTGCTTTGACGCAAATTCGGGGCAGGTCTTATTTTGCTATAATTTCAGCAACTTTGCTATATGTACCTTCGGGCATTCTATAATACTTTTGGAAAGAGGTCATTGCCCTACGCTTCACCCCTGCTTGTCGGCAGGAAGCCCTTTGTCCTTTGCAAAAAACACGTCGGACTGTGCAAGCATAACCGCCAAAAAGACAAGTCCGCAGCCGATAAGCTCCGTGGTGCTCATGGATTCTTTAAGAATAAGCCATCCGGCGAGTGCGGCAAAAACGGACTCAAGACTCATTATGAGCGAAGCGACGGCAGGGCGGGTATTCTTCTGGGCCACGATCTGGAGTGTGTAGCCGACGCAGCTTGACAGCACTCCGGCGTACAAAATGGGCAGCCATGCGCTCATTACTGCACCGAGGCTGATGCTTTCGGATATCGGAAGCATAATGAGGTTCAAAAGACCGCTTACGAAAAACTGAATGCAGGAAAGCTGCAGCCCGTCCACGTGCGGAGCGAACCTGTCGATAACAACGATGTGTGCGGCAAAGCCCACGGCGCAAACGAGAAGGAAAATATCGCCTTTTTCGATAATTGCGCCGTTCGTTTTTTCGTGAAGGCACAGCAGATACATTCCCATAACGGCGAACGCAACGCCGAGCCATACGGCGGCAGGGGGACGCTTTTTTGTGAAAAGCCCCATCAGCGGCACGAATACGATATACAGTGCGGTGATAAACCCCGCTTTGCCCGAGCTTGCGCCGAGCTCAATGCCCTTTTGCTGGAAAAAGCTGGCGATGAACATTATAACGCCGCAGAGTATGCCGCCGACGAAAAGCTTTTTGCGTATCTCGGGAGGGGCGGCTTCGGTGCGGCTTTTGCGTATCAGCACGACGGGGAGAAGCGCTGCGCCGGCAATAAGGGAGCGGAGCGCATTGAAAGAAAACGTCCCAATGCTGTCCATAGCTACGTTTTGTGCAACGAACGCCACGCCCCATATCAAGGCGGTCAAAACGAGCAATGAATTTGCAATAAGACGTTTTTTCAACATCGCTTTATCGAAGTTTTACGTGTCAGACGGTGGCTTTGCCGAGGTTTTCACGGTAGTTCTCAACGGCCGCCTTTACTGCCTCCTCGGCGAGCACGGAGCAGTGGAGCTTTGCGGGCGGCAGTCCCTCGAGCGCTTCGACAACGGCGGAGTTTGAAAGCTGAAGTGCTTCATCAACGGTCTTGCCCTTGATAAGCTCGGTTGCCATGGAGGAGGTGGCTATGGCAGCGCCGCAGCCGAAGGTTTTGAAGCTTACATCCTCGATTATGCCGTCATCGTTTACCTTGATGAACATCTGCATTATATCGCCGCACTTGGCGTTGCCTACCATGCCTACGCCGTTTGCGTCCTCAAGCTCGCCCATGTTGCGGGGATTGGAAAAATGGTCAAGAACTTTTTCGGTGTACATATCGTCAGATCCTTTCGTCGGTTTATTTGTTATACAGGGGTGACATCTTCCTCAGCCGTTCGACAACGGTGGGGAGAGTTTTGATAACGTAGTCTATTTCCTCCTCGGTGGTTTTGTCGCTGAGCGTGAGCCTTATCGAGCCGTGCGCCGTTTCGTGCGGTATGCCCATGGCAAGCAGAACGTGCGAGGGGTCGATCGAGGCGGAGGCGCATGCGGAGCCGGAGGAGGCGGCAATGCCGAGCATATCCAGCATCATAAGCACCGATTCGCCCTCGATGTATTTGATGCTGATATTAACGTTGTTGGGGAGGCGGTTTTGACGGTGTCCGTTGAGCTTTACCTCGGGGATGGTGCTTTCGATGCCCTCGATGAGCTTATCCCTGAGCGCCGCAACCTTTGGCATATCAACGGCTATTCTTTCGGCAGCCTTTTCGATAGCGGCGCCGAGCCCGACTATTCCGGGTACGTTTTCGGTGCCGGCCCTGCGCTTTCTCTCCTGCGCACCGCCCGTCATCTGAGGCATAAGCCCGATGCCCCGCCTTACGTACAGCGCACCGACGCCCTTGGGTCCGTGGAACTTGTGGGCGGAGAGCGACAGCATATCAATGTTCATCGCTTTTACATCGATGGCAATGTGACCTATCGCCTGCACCGCATCGGTATGGAAATACACCTTGCGGCGGCGGCAGATTTCGCCTATCTCGGCGATGGGCATTATCGTTCCGACCTCGTTGTTTGCAAACATAACGCTGACAAGAACGGTGCTGTCCTTTATTGCGTTTTCGACCGCTTCCGCACTTACTGCACCAAACTCGTCAACGGGCAGGAACGTTACGTCATAGCCGTCCTTTTCAAGCTGCTCGCATGTGTGCATTATCGCATGATGCTCGACGGCGGTGGTTATGATGTGGTTGCCCTTCGATTTATACTTTTGCAGTATTCCCTTTATTGCGAGGTTATCCGCCTCGGTGCCGCCGGCGGTGAATATTATCTCGTCGGGGGAGGCGTTGAGCGCATCGGCGACCTGCTTTCTTGCGGTGTCCACGCCCTTTACCGCTTCACGCCCGAAGGAGTGATGCTGGTTTGAGGGGTTGCCGTATATCTCGGTCAGATACGGCATCATTTTTTCCAAAACCTCGCTGTCAAGCGCCGTCGTTGCGGCGTTGTCAAGATATACCTTCATTGTTCATTCTCCTAATTTGCTTTTTATAGTCGTCTGCCATGTCCCGAAGCGTTGTTTCCCGAAGCACGGCATTTATTTTATTTTGAAGCCGCAGCCAAAGCGGGCGGGCGGAGCATATACATACGTTTTCGCACTCTGCGCCGTCCGTTCCCACGCAGTCTACGAGCGTGGTACCTTCCAGCACCGAAAGTATGTCCAGCACGCTTATTTCCTCCGCAGGTCGGGAAAGGGAGTAGCCGCCCTGTGCGCCCCTTGCGGTGACGACGAGTCCGGCCCGTTTAAGGCTGCCCATTATCTGCTCGAGGTATGCTTCGCTTATCCCCTGCTGCTGTGCAAGATAGGCGATGCTGGCGTATTGCTTTGATTCGGACGCATCGGCAGCCGTTTCGGGCGGCGGAGCGGTGATCGCAATGTCCACCAGCGCCTTCAGACCGTAGCGTCCCCTCGTGGTAAGCTTCATAAGTCAATTCCTATTATTTTAGTCGGGAATATTATACCACCGCATTTTTATCTTGTAAAGCAATCCTTACCGTTTTGGTAGGATATATTTTGCTCTCCGTCGGGCTTATGGCGTGCAAAGTGGTTTATTGCGGTTGAATACGGCGAAAAAGTATGCTACAATGCTGTGAGAAATCAAAATCGGAGGTAACATAAATGGCAAGAGGCGGATTCAATCTGGGCGGCGCAAATATGCAGCAGCTTATGAAGGAAGCTCAGCGTATGCAGGACAATATGGCAAAGGCAAAGGAAGAGGTTGACAACAGCGAGTTTGAAGCCACCGTCGGCGGCGGCGTTGTAAAGGCGGTTGTTTACGGCAGAAAGGAGCTCAAATCCATCGAAATAAATCCCGAGTGCGTCGATCCCGACGACGTGGAAATGCTTCAGGATCTTATAATCGGCGCAGTAAACGAAGCACTCCGTTCCGCTGACGAAGCCATGAACACGAAGATGGCGAAGTTTACGGGCGGAATGAACCTGGGCTTTTAATTTTCCATGAGTTCAGCCGTTGAACCGATACAAACGCTTGCGGTAAAGCTGTCGATGCTTCCCGGGATAGGGAGCAAAACGGCGGTGCGGCTTGCGTACCATATTCTCGAGATGCCAGAGGAGTCCGCAAGGGAGCTGGCACGGGCGATCGAAAATGCAAGGGAAAAGGTGCATTTCTGCTCCGTGTGCGGCAACTACACCGATGCGGAGCTTTGCTCTGTCTGCGCCGACCCGACAAGAACCGGGGAGCTTGTGTGCGTGGTGGAGAACGCCAGGGATATAACCGCAATGGAAAAAATGCGGGAGTTTCACGGCAGATACCACGTGCTGGGCGGAGTAATATCCCCTATGGACGGCATTGGCCCCGGGGATATCCGGATAAAGGAGCTTCAGACGAGGATAGCCGAGGAGGGCATAACGGAGGTAATAATAGCCACCAATCCCGATGTGGAGGGAGAGGCGACCGCCACCTATATTTCAAGGCTGCTTAAACCGTTCGGCGTGAGGGTGACAAGGATAGCTCACGGCATACCCATCGGCGGTAATCTCGAGTACGTCGATGAAATGACCCTTTACAAGGCGATAGAGGGCAGACGGGAATTGTAAAATAAACCGAAAAAGCGGCTCTTGACACAGGGGGCGCTTTTTTTGACGGCGCAAAAGTTCAAAAATTGTTTTCAGTTTTGAAACCTTTTTTCGCCTGCAACGTATTAGTATATATATAAGGAGGGATGTATTTATGAAAAAATGGATTTTTGTCATAACAACAGCGGTTGCCTTGACCGCCGTACTTTCTTCCTGCATGATTTCCACGCTTCCGACGATGCCCTCCGTGCATACCGACGGCACTGCGGCGTTTTATGAGTCGAAAAACCTGTTCAAGCTGTCCGATTCCATCGTAAAAGCCACCTGCATCGCCAAAAACGGCGACGGCGATACCGCAAAAAACGACCTTATCGTAAAGCATCACCTTTTCGGCAGACTCAACGTGGGACAGGTGTTTTCCATATACGGCAAGGGCTTTGAGCCGGATTGCGACTATCTTCTGTACCTTGCGGAGGGCGAGGACGGTGCGTATCAAACCGTTGTTTCGCCGTTCGGGATGGTTGGGGACGACGTTATCTGGTCGGACGGGACCGTCATTCCGCTCTCGGATATAAAGACCGACATCGGCATGAGAATGGCGATAATCGAGGCGCCCGGAGAGGTTTATTTCCACGAAGACTACAAAGGTCTTGTGAACGGAAGCGACCTTGTGGTGTCCGCAAACGTGCTCAGGGTTTCCATGCCGTCCGAAACGACGCTCCGCTACACCGCAAAGGGAATAACCGCCGAATGCACCGTGCAGGCGAGGCGCATAACATTGCTTGTGGAGGAGTGCTTCAAGGGGGATGCGGAAAAATGGTCAATAATAACCGTTATATACGTGCCCGACAGCTATGCGACGATGCTCAGCAGCACAACGCACGACGTGTTTGACGGGCGGTATGCCCCCGACGATATCGAAGCCATACTCAAGGTTGGCGCAAAGGGAATGTTCTTCCTCAAAAAGAGCCCCGATGAAAGACATAACGTTTATTTTCCCGTCAATCCTCTGCAGGGCATAATGCGAAACGGTGCGGAGAGAAAAAAGACGAATACGGTTGTTGAACTGCCCGAATGACGGCTATTGAATATGGAACCGATCGGTGATATAATTATCCAAAACAACACGTTCGGCAAATTAAGCGGACGGAAGCAGGAGGATAATTATGAAGGAAATTATTGTAGCTCAAAACGCACCGAAGGCGATCGGTCCCTATTCCCATGCGACGGCGATGAACGGAATGATCTTCACGTCCGGACAAATCGGTCTTGATCCCGAAACAGGCGTTTTGGCGGAGGGCGTTGAGGCGCAGGCGAGGCAGACGATGACCAACCTGAAAAACGTACTCAAAACCGCCGGCGCAGGCATGGACGATGTTGTGAAAACCACCGTTTTTGTAAAGGATCTTGCCGACTTTGCAAAGGTCAACGCAATCTACGGAAGCTATTTCGAGGGCGATTTCCCCGCACGCTCCTGCGTACAGGTCGCCGCACTTCCCGCAGGTGCGCTGGTTGAGGTAGAGGCCATAGCGTTCAGACGCTGAAATGTTTGAAAAAGCTCCCGAATCCAAAAGCATCAAAGGGACGGACGGCGCAGCCCGTGTGCTGAACTTTCGCCCTCTGCCCGTTGCGGCACTGGGATTTTTTACGGGAATACTCATAGGTAATGAATTTAAGGGTACGCCGCTGTTTTTTGCGGTGTGCCTTTTTTGTGTGCTTGCTTCGGCAGCGGCGGGGTATTTGGGGCAAAAAGGGAGCGAAGGGAGTATTGCTTCGGCAAACGACCTTCGGGTCTATGCGCTGCTTTTGGCGGCGATGCTTCTGGGTGCGCTTCGCATCTATGCCTACCCTGACGGCGATGCAAACGGCTTTGTTTCGCTCCTGCTCGGAGACAGGGCGATGGAAACAGTAATGCGCCTGAGAAGCACGCTGACCGAACGCATAACGGGGCTTTACGGGGACAACGGCGGTTATATAGCGGCGATAGCGCTGGGCGATACAAGCGGAATAGACTACTCAAATCTGAGTGCGCTGCGAAGCGCCGGAATTGCACACATATTCGCCGTTTCGGGGCTGCATGTGGGCATAATGGCGGGCGCCGTTTCCGCAGTCATCCCGAAAAGCTTTGTCAAAACACGGCTTGCGGTGACGGCGGTATTTTTGTATTGCTACTGTGCACTGTGCCTGTTTTCAGCATCCGTTGTGCGTGCGGCGGTCATGTTCGTCACGATGCTTGCGGCAAAGCTTTTTTCAAGGCGCTATGATATGCCGTCCTCCGCCGCACTTGCCGCAATGCTGATACTTGCGGTCAGCCCGAATCAGGCGGTAAAGCCCGGCTTTTTGCTGTCGTTTTCGGCGGTGGCGGGAATAATGCTGCTTGCGGGGCGAATCGGGTATATTTTAAGGGGACTCGGCAGTTTTCTTTCCTCGACGCTTTCCGTCAGCATTGCCGCAACGCTGGGCACTGCAATGCCGTCGATATACTTTTTCGGGAGATTTTCCGTGCTCGGGCTTGCGGCAAACATAATAACCGTGCCGCTTGTGCCGTTTGTGCTGATACCCGGGCTCATATCGGCACTGATATGCGAAATACTGCCCTTTGCGGCAGAGTTTCTTGCATGGGCGTCGGGCGGTCTTTTGAACTTTATACTGGAATATGTATTTGCGCTTTCGGACATAAAATGGTGCAGTATAGACGTTGCCATGACCTCTGAGCTTGTTTGCTTTGCATGGTTCGTGCCTATGCTCATCGCTTCTCCGCTTTGTATGCTCAGTGCCTCCAAAAGGCACAGGGCGCTTATTGTTTCGGCTGCGGCGGTCGCTGTGCTTTTGATATTCAGCCTGTAAAAAAGGAACGATGCGTTTTGCACCGTCCCGTAGGTTTGAAATATGGGGAATTATTGCTCGTCGCAGCGCACGACCCTGGCAAAGTCCTCCGCCTTGAGGCTTGCTCCGCCGATGAGCCCGCCGTCGATGTCGGGCATAGCCATCAGCGATGCGGCGTTTTTCGGATTCATGCTTCCGCCGTACTGTATCCTGACGGCTGCGGCGGCTTCGGCGCCGAACCGCTCCGCAACGGTTTGGCGGATCATAGCCACGGTCTCCTCGGCCATTTCTGCGGTTGCGGTCTTGCCCGTGCCGATTGCCCATATAGGCTCGTAGGCGATGATTATCGAGGCGACCTCCGCTTCGCTCATGCCGTTGAGTGCGGCCCTGACCTGCGAGGAAATAAACGCATTCGTTTCGCCACCTTCACGCTGCTCAAGGCTTTCGCCGACGCAGATTATCGGGGTTATGCCGTTGTCGAGGGCGGCCCTTGCACGCATATTTACAGTTTTATCGGTTTCGCCGAAGTACTGCCTGCGCTCGCTGTGACCGACGATAGCGTATTCAACTCCGAAGAATTTGAGCATATCCGCAGAAATTTCCCCGGTGAATGCGCCGCTTTTTGCCCAGTGGATGTTCTGAACGCCGAGATGGATATTAGTGCCTCCGATCAGCTTCTTTGCAGGGCAAAGTGCGGTGAAAGGCGGGCAGATAACCACGTCGCATTTTGCATCCTTTAACAGCGGGATAAGCTCCGAAAAAAGCTCCTTTGCCTCCTCGGGCGTTTTGTTCATCTTCCAGTTGCCGGCGATGATGGGTTTACGCATAGTTTGCTCCTCCTGTAATGAATTATTTATCGTTGAGAGCCGCGATACCGGGAAGCACCTTGCCCTCGAGAAGCTCGAGGCTTGCGCCGCCGCCGGTGGAGATATGGCTCATGTCGTCGTCAAGACCGCATTCCTTTACCGCAGAGGCGGAGTCGCCGCCGCCGATTATGGTCACGCCGGGGCAATCCGCACAGGCCCTTGCAACGGCTTCGGTGCCCTTTGCGAATGCGGGGAACTCAAACACGCCCATGGGACCGTTCCATATAACGGTTGCCGCAGGGAGTATTTCCGCCCTGAAAAGCTCGCGGGTCTTTTCGCCTATGTCGAGTCCCTGCCAGCCGTCGGGGATGGCGTTTGAGGGAACGGTCATGTGCTCGGCATCCTTGTCGAACGCCCTTGCAACGACGGTGTCAACCGGCAAAAGCAGCTTGACGCCCTTTTCCTTTGCATAGGTCAGAAGCTCTGCGGCGAGGTCGATGTTGTCCTTGTCCAAAAGCGAGTCGCCGATGTTGAGACCCTGCGCCTTGAAAAAGGTGTATGCCATGCCGCCGCCTATCAAAAGGGTGTCGCACTTTTCAAGCAGGTTTTTGATAACGCCTATTTTGTCGCCGACCTTTGCGCCGCCCATTATCGCAACGAACGGACGTGCGGGCTCCTCAAGCGCACCCATCAGGAAGTTAAGCTCCTTTTCGATGAGGAAGCCTGCGGCTGCGGGCAGGAACTTTGCAACGCCCTCGGTGGATGCGTGGGCACGGTGAACGGTGCCGAAAGCATCGGAAACGTAAAGCTCCGCCATGGACGCAAGCTCCCTGGCAAAGTTTTCGTCGTTGTCCGTTTCCTCTTTATGGAAGCGCACGTTTTCAAGAAGGAGAACTTCGCCGTCCTTCAATGCGGCGGCCTTTGCCTTTGCGTCGGCGCCGATGACGTCCTCGGCGAAAATAACGTTCGTTTCGGGGAGAAGCTCGGCGAGCCTCCTTGCGACGGGGGCGAGCGAGTATTTGGGGTCAAACGCTCCCTTGGGTCTGCCAAGATGCGAGCAGAGGATGACCTTTGCGCCGGCGTTGAGCAGATATTTTATCGTGGGCAGGGCCGCAGCGATGCGCTTGTCGTCGGTGATATTGAGCTCATCGTCGAGCGGAACGTTGAAGTCCACACGCACGAGGACCCTCTTTGAAGTGACGTCGAAATCCTTTACGGTAAGTTTTGCCATGGTTTTACCTCCGATTTACTGATATGCTTATTTTACCACATTGCATTTTCTTTACAACCTTATTTAAATAAATGTTTTTACAAAGGTATGCGGCATAAAAGCAGAAATTGCTTGACGAACGCATATACCGTGATTGTATAATGTAATCAAGGAAACTGTCGGAGGTATTGAGAACCATGAAAAAACTCGGCTTCGGACTTATGAGACTGCCGCTTACTGACAAAACGGACTCCAAGAGCATAGACATTGAGGCGCTCAAAAAAATGGCGGATGCCTTTATCGAAAACGGCTTTTGCTATTTTGACACCGCATACGTATATCACGGCGGTGAAAGCGAGAGGGCGTTCGGTGAGGCGGTTGCAAAGCGTCATCCCCGTGACAGCTTCAAGGTTGCGACCAAAATGCCCGTATTCTCCATAAGCACGGAGGAGGATCTGGAGCGGGTGTTCAACGAACAGCTTGAAAGATGCGCCGTTGATTACTTCGATTATTATCTTCTGCATAACTTGGCCGGAGCAAACTATGAAAAGGCGGAGGCGCTCCATGCCTTTGAGTTTGTGGAGAGGAAAAAGGCGGAGGGGCGCATAAAGCATTGGGGCTTTTCCGCACACGACACGGCGGACAGGATAGACCTTATGCTCACACGCCACCCCGGGGCGGAGTTTGTCCAGCTTCAGATAAACTATCTCGACTGGGACAACATCGGCATACAGTCGAGGCTGTGCTACGAAACGGCGGTAAAGCACGGCAAGAAGGTGATCGTTATGGAACCCGTAAAGGGTGGAATGCTTGCAAACCTTCCCGAAAAGGCGAAGGAGCTTCTGCTTGCCGGCAATCCCGATATGTCGGCGGCATCGTGGGCGATAAGATATGCGGCGAGCCTTGACGAGGTTATGATGGTTTTAAGCGGAATGTCAAACGACGAGCAGCTTGAGGACAATATGTCCTACATGAAGGAATTTAAGCCGCTCGACGAGAGTGAGAAAAAGACGCTTGAAAGTGCCGTCCAGAGCATAAACGAGGCGGTAAGCATACAGTGTACGGGCTGTGCATACTGCGTCGATGGCTGCCCGATGAATATTGCAATACCCGACTACTTTGCGCTTTACAATACCGAAAAGCAGGAGTTCGGCAAGGGTATAGCTTCCCAAAGGGGCTATTACCGCCTCATCTCGACCCGCAGGGGCAAGGCCTCCGAGTGCATAGAGTGCGGCCAATGCGAGGCGGAATGCCCGCAGCACCTGAAGATAACCGAGCTGCTGAAAAACGTTGCCGAAACGTTTGAGGTAAAGAACTGAGCGTTTTGAATATGTCACAGTTTATTAACCTGCGCCTTTATTGCAATATGACGGCGTTGTGATATACTGTGATGTGATCGAGTTAAACATTTAAGGAGATTTATTGTTGATGAAGAAAATTATTCGCATTGCGGCCATGCTTGCCGCCATACTTTGCTTTGCTGCGGCGATGACCGGCTGCAGGCTCGACGACGGAAGTGCCAAACCGAACGACGACACCGTAATAGCCACCGTGGGCGATAAAACGCTGACATACGGCGAATTTGCTGCCGCATTCGAGATGTACAAGGTCATGTGGGAAAACTATGGCTACAACATGACGGGTACCAGAGAGGATCTTGAAACGTTCCAGGATTCCATTCTCGATATGCTTGTCGGCACGCTGGCGGTTATTCACCGCGGCGAGGAGCTTGGCATTTTGGATTTGAACGCCGAACAGCAGGCGGAGCTTCAAAAGAGGATCGACGACGAAATAACCTACATATACGACTATTACACCGATATAGCCGAGGAGGAGGGCGCAGAGGATATTGACGCCCGTGTTGAGCAGCTTATCGCCGAGGAAGCCGAGTATTACGCTGCGGGAATGACGGTCGAGGAGTATCTTGATTATATCGAAAAGAGCGTAAAGGAAAGCTATTTCACCGAGATAGTCAAGGATGCAATGCTTGCCGACTTTGAAGTTACGGACGCCGACGTTGAGGAATGGTACAACAAGGCCGTTGAGGACGAAAAGAGCGTATATGACGAGGATCCGGGTGCATTCAAGGATTCGATGGAATATTACGAGATATACGGCGGCGAGCCCGTGACCTATGTTCCCGAGGGATACAGCAGGGTTATGCACATACTCGTAACGTTCGGCGAAACCACCGACGAGTATGAGGAGCTTGAAAACAAAATGGAGGAGCTTGCGCTCGAATACGGCAGGCTCTCGCTCGAGGATATGGCCGCCGGCACGGACGGCAATGCGGCCCGCCTTGCGGAAATAGCCGCCGAGTACAACGGGTTTGCCGATGAATATGCCCAAATGCAGGATGAGCTTTTCGGCGAGGCAAAGGCGAAGATAGAGGCGGCATACGCCGAGCTTGAAGGCGGAAAGGCGTTTGCCGACGTCATGAAGGAATACACCGAGGACGCCGACTTCACCTCCTATGACATATTCATGAAAAAGGGTATGCTCATAAGCGAGAACGAAAGCTACGTCGATTGGTCGGACAGTATCAAGGAAAAATTCTTTGCGCTTTCCGTCGGCGAGTACAGCGAGATATTCCGTGACGATGACGGTTATCACATCCTGTACTACTTTGCGGACGAAAAGCCGGGCGCCGTTGCCGTTGACAGCATAAGGGAGGCCATAATCGAGTCGCTCGGAAACGTCCTTCGCGACGAGGAATGGACGGCAATAACCGAGGCGTGGCTCGACGACGATTCCGTCGTTATATATAGGGAGCTTATCCGGCAGGTAGGCATAGAGGATCTTCAGGAGGAAGCCGAATAACCATGCGTCTTGACAAATTCTTAAAGGTATCGAGGATAATCAAGCGCAGGAGCGTGGCGAATGAGGTCTGCGACATGGGCAGGGTCTTAGTAAACGGAAAGGCGGCAAAGCCCTCTGCGGATGTCAAGGTCGGCGACGTGCTCGAGCTGACCATGGGACAAAAAACCATGAAGGTGCGCATAGTGAGCGTGCAGGAGTTTGCCAGAAAAGAGGATGCCGATTCCATGTACGAGGCACTGTAAAACAGAAAAACGAAAATAAAAGCAGATTCCTTCGTTGCGAGGGAATCTGTTTTTTGTACGGTGCGGCAGAGCAGCTGCCGTTGGCTTTCGGGGTTGCTTAGGTGTCGGTGGTGTCGCCCGACTCGGGCGGGACGGTGGGCTCGGCGCCGCCATCCGCCGGTGCGGAGTCCTTGTCCCTGAAAAGGCGTATTTTACCCTGCCTGTGCAGACCGCTTATGAGGGCGCAGGTTATCGGAAGTATAAACAGACCGATCCCACCGAAAAGACGGGTGCCGACGACAATCGCCATGAGTGCGATAAGGGGATGTAGTCCAACCTGCTCGCCGACGATCTTCGGCTCGATTATCTGGCGCACGATCACCACGACCAGATACACTATGCCGAGACCGACGCCCTGCCAGATATTGCCCTGTATAAAGGTGATTATCGTCCACGGCAGCAGCACCATGCCGCTTCCGACGACGGGAAGAATGTCGAACAGGGCGATAAGCAGCGCTATCAGACCGGCGTTGTCTATGCCCACTATCAAAAGACCGATGAATATTTCGGCGAACGTAATAAGCATTATCAGCCCGTAGGACTTTATGTATTTGCCGACGGTGGAAACGATGTTCGTGTTTATGTCGTGCATAAGCGGACGCATCGTTTTCGGTATGAGCTTTGTGAGAAAGCCGGTGACCGTCTTGTAGTCGATGGTTATAAAGAAGGTCGATATGACCGTGATTATCACGCTGAGAAGTATGCTCGGGGTTTTGCCGACCAGCCTGGTGAGGGAGTCCAAAAGCCCCTCGGAAAGCTGGGTTATGAACGAAAACACCGCCGGGACGACGTTTGCCATCGCCTCCTCAAAGGCGGCGGCGGTTTCGGGGCTGAGCTGTGCGATATAGCTGTCAATTCCGGCGGCAAACTCGGTCAGCTTCGGCTGCAGCACCTCCTCGTATATACCCGGGATCCTGCCCAAGACGTTTATCAGAAACGACGTAAGCCTTATCGAAACAAAAACGAGCAGAACGCCTATCGTGCAGTAAAACAGTATGACGAGCAGTATCGAGGCGAGCTTGTTGGAAAACTTCAGCTTGCCGGTGCAAAAACGAATAACGGGCTTCAGCACCCATGATACAAGGAAGGCAATGACAAAGGGCATAACCGCAAAAATTGCATATTTTAACGCAAAATACGCCAAAAGCAGTATTATCGCAAAGTAAACGAAATTGATTATAAAGCGTTTGCGCTTTTCCGATAAAGCATCGTTCAACGAATGCACCTCCTAACGGCAGCTTACAAGCTATTATAACCCGAAAGCGTGAAAATGAATATGAATAATTGCTTAAAATAAAATATTTCCCGGGAAAAGGTCGAAACATAAATGTATATTTGCCTCAAAAAACGCAAATACCATTGACATAATCTGAAAATGTTATAAAATGTTTTCAAAAAAACGGAGGATAATAACGATGATTAACAAAGAAATGACCATCCAGGATATACTCACCACCGACATAGGCATTGCCGATATACTCATGGCATCGGGAATGCACTGCCTCGGCTGCGTAATGGCTTCCGGTGAAAATCTTGAGCAGGCCTGCGCCGTTCACGGCATCGACGTTGACGGTCTCGTTGCAAACATCAACGAATACCTTGCCGCAAAGAAATAATCGCTCATAACCGCATAAACTCAATTAAAAAAAGGCGCAAAAGCGCCTTTTTTGTTTGCTTTTAAGATTATCTCACCTTGAGTCCGCTTGCCATGTCGCTCATCGTGGTCAGTGCCGAAAGATGCACATCGCCCTCATCCGAGGCGCAGAGTATCATTCCGTTCGACTCGATACCGCACATTTTACGGGGCTTGAGGTTGGCGACGAGAACGACGGTCTTGCCGATCATCTCCTCGGGCGAATAGTATTCCTTTATGCCCGAAAGCACCGTACGGGTCTCCTCACCCACCTGCAGGGTGAAGTTAAGCAGCTTTTTCGACTTCGGCACTTCTTCGCAGGCAAGCACCTTTGCAAGCCTCAAGTCTATCTTGGCAAAGTCGTCGTATTCGATGAGGGATACGGCGGGTTCTTCGGCCTTTTCGGGCTTTGCTGCTTTTTCTGCCTTCTCCGCCTTTTCGGGCTTTTCCTCTGCAGCCGGTGCAGTCTGTACCGAGGCTTCAAGCTCCTCCAGCTCCTTTTTAACGTCTATCCTCGGGAAAAGTGCATTGCCCTTTTTCACGGGGGTGCCGACGGGGAGCTTTCCGAAAACGCCGAGCTTGGTTATGTTGGTCAGGTCGCATTCCTCAATGCCGAGCTGCTCGAAGATAAGCGGAGCAGTTGAGGGCATAAAGGGCTGCAGGAGAGTGCCGACGATGCGCAGACATTCCGCCAGATTGTAAAGCACAGTTCCCAGACGGGGGAGGGAGGCCTCGCTCTTTGCAAGTATCCACGGCGCGGTCACATCGATATACTTGTTGCATGCGCCGATAAGCTTCCATATAGCCTGCAGAGCCTCTGACATACGGTAGCTTTCCATGAACTCCTCAACCTCTGCGGGAAGCTCCTGCGCCAAGGCTATGAGTGCATCGTCCTCCGGTTCGGGGGTGTTGTTTTGGGGAATGATGCCGGAGAAGTATTTTTCTATCATGCTCACCGTGCGGGAGAGCAGGTTGCCCAGGTCGTTTGCAAGGTCGGAGTTTATTTTGGTTATAAGCGCTTCGTTGGAGAATACGCCGTCGGCGCCCGTGCCGAAGGGAACGTCACGCAGCAGGAAGTATCTTATTGCATCACAGCCGTATCTGTCTATCAGCTTTATCGGGTCAACGACGTTGCCCTTGGATTTGCTCATCTTGCCGCCGTCGAGAACGAGCCAGCCGTGTCCGAATACCTGCTTGGGCAGGGGCAGACCCAGCGCAAGCAGTATTATGGGCCATATTATGGTATGGAAGCGCACGATCTCCTTGCCCACGACGTGGAGGTCGGCGGGCCAGTACTTGTCGAACAGCTCAGTATTGTCGGAGGTGTAGCCGAGCTTTGTTATATAGTTTGAAAGTGCATCGACCCAAACGTATATCGTGTGCTTTTCGTCAAAGTCCACGGGAATGCCCCATTTGCAGGAGGTCCTCGAAACGCAGAGATCCTCAAGTCCGGGGAGCAGGAAGTTGTTGAGCATCTCGTTTGCACGGGAAACGGGCTGGATGAACTCGGGATGCTGCCTTATATGCTCGATAAGCTGAGGAGCGTATTTGGAAAGGCGCAGATAGTAGCTTTCCTCCTCCACAAGCTCCACGGGGCGTCCGCAGTCGGGGCAGCAGCCGTTTACAAGCTGACGCTCGAGCCAGAAGCTTTCGCAGGGCGTGCAGTAATGTCCCTGATAGCTTGCCTTGTATATGTCGCCCTGATCGTAGAGCTTTTTGAATATCTTCTTTACGGCAGCAACGTGATAATCGTCGCTCGTTCTGACGAAGCCGTCGTTTGAGATGTTGAGCCGCTTCCAAAGATCCTTGAACGTGTCAACGATATTGTCAACGTACTGCTTCGGCGTAAGGTCCTTTTGCTTCGCCATGCGCTCGATCTTTTGCCCGTGGTCGTCCGAGCCGGTCAGAAAATACACGTCATATCCGGTATGCCTTTTGTATCTTGCGATGGCGTCGGATGAAACGGTGCAGTATGCGTGGCCGATATGCAGCTTGTCACTCGGATAATACAGCGGCGTGCTGATGTAGAATTTTTTGTTTTCGGTCATGTTTTTGTTTCCTCCCTTTGGTTTTTGGGATGGCTTCATATAAAAAGCCGCCCCCATATTTTCGGTATAGGGACGGCATGATTATACCGTGGTACCACCCTACTTCGCATACCGTGGGTATGCCTCATAAGTTCATGCTGTATCGGGCGTGACCCGCCGTCCTTAAGCGCCCCGGGGGAGGGGAGGTTCGGGAACGGTTGCTCGGAAGCCATGTTCGGCGGTTCGTATGCTGTCGGGCTTTCACCTTATCCCAACTCTCTGAAAGCACCGTGACCGCTTACTCTCTTCGTCATTGCAAATATGGAATGATTATATCCCGATTATCCCTTCATGTCAAACCGTTTATGCACAAAAATTCAAAAAATCGAAGCGGTTGAGCTATGGGCGAAATGCTGATATAATAAACGAAAACGTTTCGGGAGGCGAATCGGGTGGCGAAGAGCTTCGTTCCGTATTTTTTCAGGGGCGAGAAGGGCAAAAAACGCCTTAAGCTGATAATAGGCATCGCTGCGGCGGTGCTTTTGGCGATAATATTTATCTTGTTAACGGTGCCGAAGGAGCGCATTTATGACGCCCCCGAGGTAAAAACGCTTGAAAGCAGGGGCGTTTTGAGGGTCGGGATACGTGCGGATATGCCCGGATTTTCGCAGGGCGAGACGGGATTTGAGGTAGAGCTTGCAAACAGGCTTGCCGAGTTTGTGCTAAAAAACAGCGAGGTAAGCTCCGTAAAGCTTGTCGAGGTCACGGCTCAGTCCGCCGTTACAAAGCTTGACGACGGTACGATAGATGTTGCAATAAGCATGATGCAAAAGGACGAATACGCAAAGTACGCCTATTCCGATGCGTATTATGAGGATGAGATAAGCTTTTTTGCCGACAGGGTGAGCGTGAGCAGCAGCATAGACGAAATGCTCGTCGGATATATACAGTCGGGTGCCTGCGAGGACGCTTTCAACAGCCTGAACAAAATTCGTGAGGACAATGGGGAGCCGAAGATAGAGGGCAGGGCCTTTGCATCCTACCCCGATATGCTTTTTGCGCTCAAAAGGGACAGAGTGCAGGCGGTGCTGCTGAAAGGAGCCTATTACAAACGCTACGGTGAGGAGTACGGTCTGATAAAATTAGGAGAGCCAATCGGCACGGTCAGCTATGCTGCGGCGGTCAGCACCGATTCGCCGGCAATAGCGCAGCTTGCGAGCATTATGTTTGCCGAGATGCGGGAAAGCGGCGAGATGGACAGGCTGAAACGCCTTTACGGAATAGGGGAATGAAGCTCGGTATGACGGGAAAACGACTTGAATTGCTTGCTCCTGCGGGAAGTATGGAAAGCCTCATTGCGGCGGTGCAGAACGGCGCCGATGCCGTTTATCTTGGCGGCAGACGGTTTAATGCACGCAGAAATGCGGGAAACTTTGACGACGACGCCATGCGTGAGGCGATCGCATACTGCCATGTAAGAAACGTAAAGGTATATGTCACCATGAACACCCTGATGTTCGACAGGGAATTGCCCGATGCGGTCGAATATGCGGCGGCGCTTTATTCTATGGGTGCGGATGCGATAATCGTTCAGGATACGGGGTTTTTGACGCTCGTTAGAAAGTATGTTCCAGATTTGGAGCTTCATGCAAGCACGCAGATGGGCATACATAATTCCGACGGGCTTGCATACTGCCTCGGACTTGGGCTGAAAAGGGCGGTGCTTTCGAGGGAAACGAGCGTTTCGGATATGAAGCGTATGTCGGAGCTGAACACGGGCGTTGAGCTTGAGGCGTTCGGACACGGTGCGCTCTGCATGAGCTTCTCGGGCGGCTGCCTTTATTCGTCGATGTCGGGCGAGCGGAGCGGAAACAGGGGGCTTTGCGCTCAGCCGTGCCGAAAGCGTGCGAGCGTGAACGGCTGCCCGTCGGATACGGATTACTGCCTGAGCCCAAACGACCTCATGACCCTTGAGCATCTTGACGCTCTAAAAGGTGCGGGGGTTTCGTGCATCAAAATAGAGGGCAGAATGAAAAGCCCCGAATACGTTGCATTGACGACCGCCGCATACCGTGCCGCCATTGACGGAAGAAAACCCGACAAAAATATGATAAAAGAGCTTTACGATATGTTTAACAGGGGATTTTCCACGGGCTATCTGTTCGGCGATGACGTAAGGACCGACAGCAGGGGGGACTCCGCACCGTCGGCGGAGCTTTTGAAGCGCATCGGCGGCAGCATAAACGGCGAGCACATAAAAAGGACCGTGAATATGCGCATAACGGCTCGTATGGGTGAGCCGATGAAGCTCGAAATGAGCTGCGGCGAAGTGACCGCTGCTGCCCTCGGCGATGTTGTGCAGGCGGCAAAAAAGGCTCAGGACATGTCGATATACGACCGACAGCTAAGAAAGCTCGGCGACACTCCGTTTGAAGCGGGGAGCATAGAGGTTCTCGCCGATGAGGGCGCATTTGCGGCGGCAAGCGCATTGAATGCGCTCAGGCGAAGCGCCTGTGACACGCTGTGCGAGATGCTGTCGGGCAGAAGGGAAGCGTGCAGCATAGATAAGGAAGCGATTTTGCAAAACGCACAAAAGCGCACGCAAAGCGTTGATACGGCCGTAATCGCCCGTGTCAGGACGAAGGAGCAGGCACTGGCGGCGGCAGATGCGAATGCCGATGAGATCATATTTGATCCGGTAGTGTACGACGAGGCAAGCCTGAGGGAGCTTTCCTCGGTGAGGAGTATGGGCAAACGCCTTGTGCTTGCGCTTCCGGCGGTAATGCGCGGCACGGAAAACAGAGAGAAAATAAGGCGGCTGCTGACGGAGGAGATTATTGACGGCGCTGAGGCGAACGCCCACGGACAGCTTGCGCTGATGGAGAACCTTACTTATAGAATTGCGGGAGCGGCGCTCAACTGCCAGAACACGGCCTCGCTTCATGCACTGTATGGACAGGGCTTTGACAGAGTTTTGCTTTCAAACGAGCTGACGCATGCACAGATGCGTGATATTCTGAATCACTCGACTGCTTCGCTGAACGTATATGGCAGGGTGCCGCTGATGAACCTTCTGCATTGCCCCGTAAAGGAGCATAACGGCTGCAGGCGGTGCGGTGGTTCTGCGGGAACGGTAACGGATGAGGAAAGACGGCGTTTCCCGCTCGTAAACACCGTGCTTTCGGACGGATGCCTTGTCAGAATGCTGAACTGCGTACCGACCTTTATAATGGACATCGCCTGCGAACTGAAGAATGCTGACGCATGGCACCTGAACTTTTTCGACGAATCGCCGGAGGAAGTCCGAAAATTGCTTTTGCAGGCAAAAAAAGCCTTGAAAGGCGGCAAAATCCCGACTCCGGAGGGCATAACGAGAGGGCACTATAAAAGGGCGGTACTGTAGGCAATATATAATATAACCATGGACATGATGTCCGAACGGGTGTACTATATATGCAAAGGGATTCCGGCACCCCGGGGGTCGGCTCCTGATAACAAAAGGAGGAACAAAAAGTATGAAGAAAATCATCAGCTTGATTCTCAGCGTACTGATGGTACTGTCCTTTGCTCCCATGGCACTTGCGGAAAACGCAGGGGTTGAGGAAGTAAAGCTCTCCAACAGCGGCGTTGTGATCGACGACAATGCTTCGGGCGGATATGAGGGAGATTACGTTGTAATCTACAATCCGAGCTCGAGCAGCAGCACCGCCTCGACGGGAAGTCTTTCCGGATTGATCGAAACGACCGTCAATGCAAATGCGGTTGAAAACAAGCTGGCTGCTGCAAAGGAACTTATTGCAGAGTACGGCGATCCCGACAGACCGTACAAAATCGACGTTGACAGCAAGCTCAGCACCTTTGACCGCGACAAGGTAAAGGACAACCCCGTAAAGGCAAGCTATCCTGTCGGTACGACCAAGACCTTCTCGATCACCAACTACAGCCCCGGCGGAAGCAGCCTTTCCTTCAAGGTTGTCGCTGTCGGCGATCACTGCACCATTTGGGAAGTTACCAACTCCTCGTACCATCCCCTCAGCACGATAGACAGCACCTATCCGCAGATGGTTGCCGATGAGTTCGATGCCAACTACAGCAAGATGGTAAGCTCCTTCGGCGACTTCAGAGACTCCAACGGAGACGGCAAAGTCAACCTGATGTTCTACAACATCGACGACGGCTGGCAGCCCGGCGAGGGTTATGTCGCAGGCTATTTCTGGAGCGGCGACTTCAGCTACAACAGTCTCCCCATGATCCATATCGACACCTACCCCGGCGTTGAGTGGACCACCACCGACGGCGAGGAAAAGCATGACGTTACCGGCTGCTACGGCACGTTCATGCACGAGTTCCAGCACCTTATCAACTATTCCGAGCTGGGCTCCATGAGCACCTGGCTCAACGAGGCATTCTCCGGCGCAACGGAGGAAATGTTCTATCCCGGCGAGGGACTCTTCGGAAGGATCCAGAGCTGGCACGATCATTATTACAGCACCGTTGCCGAAATAGCGGAGACCCCTGCGGAATTTGCATACAATTCAAGCTATACGCTCCATAAGGGCGGCTCCGTATATGGCTGGGACAACAGCGCAGAGGATATTCTCACCTATTATTCGTTTGTAATGCTTTTCACCCAGTGGATGTACACCTACACCGGCGGTACGACCGTTTATAAGGACATCTACAACGCCTACTCCTCGAGTGCACCCAACGCAGTTGCAAACGGTATGGGTATGACACTTGAGAACGTATGGAAGAACTTCTTCACTTCCTGGATCGCAAACGACGTGGACAGCGGCTACGGCTTTAAGATGCACGACAGCTATGTTCCCGGCAGCAAGTACGGCCTTGAGAGCGTCTATGATATCCTCTCGCCGGTCATCTTCACCGGAACGAGCGCATCCATCGGCGGCGGCGGATTCATAACCGTCAAGCCTGTGAACGGCGTATTCAATCCCCCCAGCGGAGCAAGCTCGAGCCTGCGCTACGTGGGTATAACCCTCGGCGAAGACGATCCCACCCCGACGACCCAGCCCACCGTTGCACCTACGGTTGAGCCTACGGTT
>JAEDJH010000081.1 GCA_016296415.1 Clostridia bacterium
GGATCGTACTTTGACCCCAGGGGCGGCTATGAATACACGGAGAGCTTGTCCGGTGAAACAACACGCAAAGAAAACGGAGAAACTTACATATTTTCCGTAATGGTGGAAATTACCGTTATCGCCGCAGTCCCCGACGAAACGGTAACGGTCATACAGATGAACGAAAACGGCGAGGAGATAAAGCGTGAAATGTTCTTGGCAGATAATATGCCCGAGGAGTTCACAACGCAGGCGGGTACGGCATGCCTTTTGGTCCGCTGTTCGGGCGGAGGCAGCGACCGTTGGGAACTCGTGCAGCCCGATGACGAGGGTATCCGTGTGACTCAAAAGTACGATGAAACGTTCTGCACGTCGCACGTTGTCCCCGTCAGGTGGAGCTAAAGCTTTATAATGCGGTAAAAGGCTCTGCGGCATTTTCCATCCATTCACGCCGAACAGACGGCATTGCATCTGCACGGCAAATAAAGTTTCAAAGCGGCCCAAATCAACCGCAGCAAAACGAAAAGACCTGGCACCCGGCCGGGTCTTTTTCTGCTTTGCCGATGCCTGCGTTTATGCGGCGGCAGGGAGGGGTTTCTCATGTTTATCTTCCGCTGCGTTTGGATATACTCATTTCAAAAGCGAAGGGAAAGAATATACATGAAAACAGTAACCTTAACATTCAAACTCGTTTCGATGCTGCTTGCGGCGCTGCTTGTGAGCGTACCGCTTGCAAATGCCTGCGCCGAGCCGCTGTGCGGTGTGCCTCAGACGGAGGGAGAGCCGCCCGAGGACATACTGCGCCTGCATATAATCGCCAACAGCGACTCCGAGGAGGACCAGAGGGTGAAGCTCATCGTGCGTGACGAGCTGCTTCGGCTCGAAAGGGAGTGCTTCCTCGGCGGCACGAAGGACGAAACGAAGGCAGGGCTTATGGAAAACGGCGGCGAGGTGCTGCGGCTTGTCGAGAGGGTGCTTCGGGAGAACGGCTTTGACTACGGCGCACAGCTGAAGCTCGGCGTGTACGACTTTCCCGACAGGGAGTACGCCGGCAGGCTGTATCCGGCGGGTCGCTACGAGGCGCTCCGCATAGTTCTCGGCAGGGGCGAGGGGCATAACTGGTGGTGCGTCATGTTTCCGCCGCTTTGCATAATCGAGACGGATAAAGGAGATGCTAACGGGGAAAAAACTGAGGAAACGGAGTTTGAAAGCTTTTTGGTAACGCTGTTCAAAAGGCTTTTCGGAATTGAATGATGGACGGAAGAAAAAGGTTTTTTGCTCTGATACTGGTGATTTGCCTGCTGCTTACGGTAGTGCTTGTGCCGGTGTATGCAAATGCGGCGGTATTGAAATACGGCTCACGGGGAAAGGACGTTACCGATTTGCAGACTAAGCTGAAGCGCTGGGGCTATTACACGGGCAGCGTGGACGGCGTGTTCGGACCGAAAACGCTTTCTGCGGTCAAGTATTTTCAGCGCAAAAACGGTCTGACGGTGGACGGCATCGTCGGGGAGCAGACGGCGGCGGCGCTCGGCATGAGCATAAGCACGGCGTCGGGCTCGGGAGGCGGCACGGCGTCAAGCTCCAACGACCTGTACCTTTTGGCAAAGGTCGTTTACGGCGAGGCGAGGGGAGAGCCCTATAAGGGGCAGGTTGCGGTTGCGGCGGTGGTGCTCAACCGTGTGGAGCATTCCTCCTTCCCGAACACGATTGCCGGAGTGGTGTATCAAAGCGGTGCGTTTTCGATAGTTGCGGACGGGCAGATAAATCTTTCGCCCGATCAAAATGCAATCAATGCCGCCCGTGACGCCATGAACGGCTGGGACCCGACAAACGGCTGCATTTATTACTATAATCCCGCCAAATCCACGAGCAAATGGATTTTCAGCCGCCCGAGGGTGATAACGATAGGCTCGCACGTTTTCTGCAAATAGGAGGTATTTATGGGAAACAGGGGACTCAGGATAATGACATATACCGCCATGGCTGTGCTTTCGGCTGCGCTCATCGGGGCGTGTGCCTGGGGCGTGGGGCGGAAAAAGGAGGCGGAAAGCTATCGCCATGCCGCCGAGGGAATGTACCAAAGGGCGTATTCGGAGCTGCTCGACGGGCTGAGCGAGATGGAGGTGACGCTTGAAAAGCTGCTCATAACCAACTCCAAAAGGCAGACCGTGCTGATGCTGAACGACGTTTCAAAGCTCAGCGGCTCCTGCTCGAGCCTCATGGGGCAGGTGCCCTCCGCACATCCCGACAGCGCGGATATGAACAGCTTCATCATACGTGTGGGCGATTATGCGGCGTCGCTGACAAACAGCATACTCGGCGGCGGAGCCATATCCGACGAGGATCACAGCCAGCTTGAAAAGCTGCTTGCAAGCTGCAGCCGCATCGCATCGGAGCTTGAGCAGAGCATAAACGACGGCACGGTTTCCGTTGCCCTGATGAGTACCGACGGCTATTACACGGCGTCGGAGGCGGACGAAGCGGTCAGCGCAAACGCCGACATGAACGGTGAGGAGGGCGATACCACCGGGGAAACGGAGGAGTTTCCCACGCTGATATACGACGGGCCGTTCTCGGAGGCGGCGGAAAAGGCGGAGCCGAAGGGCCTTTCGGGCGAGGAAATATCCGAGGAGCAGGCGCTTGAAAAGGCAAAAGAGTATGTGGAAAAATGTATCGGCACGGGAATAAGCCTCGAATTTGCCGGAGCATCGGAGGGGCGCATTGCCTCATACGACTTTTACGGCACGACGGAGGACGGAAAAAGCGTCGATCTGTCCGTGACAAAGGTGGGCGGTATGCTGCATTGGCTGCGTACGGGCTCCGCCGGCGACGAGGAGGGCAAGCCCGACGATGAGGGAATGATAGACGAATACAAAAATGCGGCGCACGAGATGCTCAAAGCGCTCGGCTTTGAGGGCATGGAGGCGACATACGCACAGTATTATGCAGGCTCGGTGCTGATAAACTTTGCCGCCACCTGCAAAACCGAGGGCGGCGAGAGCGTGATACTCTATTCCGATTTGATAAAGGTGTGGGTCGATCGTGAAACGCAAAAGGCGGTCGGCTTCGACGCAAGAAACTATATCTTCAGCCACACGGAGCGGAGCCTCGCTGCGGAAATGATAAGCATTGACGAGGCGAGGGGAAGCGTTTCTCCGCTTCTCACGGTGGAATCGGAGCGGCTTGCACTTGTGCCGGAAACGCCCGAAAGGGAAACGCTCTGCTATGAGTTCAAATGCACGCTCGGCGAGCAGTATTACATAATCTATATAGACGTTGTAACCGGCGACGAGGTGAAGATATTCAAGATAATCGACTCGTCCGACGGAGAGCTTACCGTGTAACGAAACGCCTCGCTTCGGCATAAAAATGTATGGAGCGAGGTGAAATGCTTATGAACGAAAAATTCAATCTTATGGGCATCGGAGCGCCCTATGCCACGGCGGTGATACGGGGGAACGCCGCAAATTCGGCATTGCACGGAACGGTGGACTTCATGCGCTGCCGCCGGGGAACGCTGGTTGCGGCGGAGCTTTGGGGACTGCCGAACGATACCGCCCCCTGTTCGCCGAATATCTGCGCAATGCACATCCATGCGGCGGGGAACTGCTCGGAGGGCGAAATGCCGCCGTTTTCGGGCGCAGGCGGACACTATGACCCGAAGGGCTGTCCGCATCCGGCGCACAGCGGCGACTGTCCTCCGCTTTTTGCCGAAAGGGGTTATGCGCTTTCGCTTTTCTATACGGAGCGCTTTACGCCCAGGGAGATAATCGGCAGGGCGGTCATAATCCATTCCCAAAGGGACGATTTTACGACCCAGCCGGCGGGGGATTCGGGTCAAAGACTCGGCTGCGGCGTGATAAAGGCTTTAAGATAAAAGCCATTCGAGCCGCTTTGCCGAACCCGATCGCCTGAAAACCGCCGGCAAACGCCCACGGTGTTCGGGCCGCCGCTTATGAGCTTTAGAGCGTGAGCGGCATTGGCGGCTGTGACAAGCGAACAAAAAACCGCCGAAGCTGCTTCGGCGGCCGTTTTGCTTTGTGGGGCTATGCCCGCTTATTCGTCGTCATCCCTGAACCTTGCACCATGGAAAGTGCCAAAACAAAAACAAG
>JAEDJH010000082.1 GCA_016296415.1 Clostridia bacterium
ACATAATATATTATAGCGAATAGCTACAAAAATATATTGTACTGTGCTATGATAGCAGATGAAATATTATATACGGCAATGCCACCGCAGCGGGCAGACGGATTGCCGGGAAACGGAATTTTTTATGCGAATAGAAAAACATCCAATCCTCAGCTTCGACAGAAGCAGTAAAATCACCTTTACCTATAACGGCGAGGAGATAGAGGCGTACGAAGGGGATACGATAGCCGCCGCACTCCATGCCGCAGGCGTGCGTGTCCTCGGGCACAGTCAGGAGCTTCACAGACCGAGGGGCTTTTACTGCGCCATAGGCAACTGCTCCTCCTGCATGATGGTGGTTGACGGCGTTCCCAATGTAAAAACCTGCGTTACCGAGGTAAAGCAGGGGATGAAGGTCGAAACGCAGGTGGGAAAGGGCGTGATCAAATGAGAAACTGCGAGCTTTTGATAATCGGCGGCGGTCCTGCGGGGCTTTCGGCGGCGATAACGGCGGCAAAGGCCGGCGCAAGGGTAGAGGTGCTCGAAAGGGGCGCACACATCGGCGGACAGCTCATAAAGCAGACGCACATGTTCTTCGGTTCAAAAAAGCAGCACGCCTCAACCAGAGGGATAGACATTGCAGATATGCTGCTGAAGGAAATAGCGGATCTTAATATAAAAGTGCATACGAACACCACCGCCGTCGGCATATATGAGGACGGCGTGGTGACGGCCGTTCGGGGCGAGGAGGAATACATCAAATTCAAGCCGAGCGCCGTGATAGTGGCGACGGGCGCATCGGAAAAAGCGCTTGCGTTCCCGAACAACGACCTGCCGGGCATATACGGCGCAGGTGCGGTGCAGACGCTGATGAACGTACACGGCGTGCGCCCGGGCGACGACGTTGTAATGCTCGGTGCGGGCAACATCGGGCTTATCGTCAGCTATCAGCTCATGCAGGCGGGCGTGCGTGTAAAGTGCATACTGGACGCCGCACCGAAGATCGGCGGCTATCTCGTCCATGCGTCGAAGGTCGCAAGGATGGGCGTGCCGATACTCACGGGACATACGGTGAAGCGTGCCATCGGCAGTGATAAGCTCGAGGCAGTGGAGATCGTGCGGCTTGACGAAAGGTTCCGCCCGATAGAGGGTACGGAGCGTATTATCGAGGCCGACACGCTCTGCATATCCGTAGGGCTTACGCCGCTGACGGAGCTGCTTTCGATGGCGGGCTGCAAAATGAAGTACATACCACAGCTCGGGGGCTTCGTACCGCTGAGGGACGAAAACTACCGCACGAGCGTGGAGAACATATTCGTTGCCGGCGACACCG
This sequence comes from Clostridia bacterium, assembly GCA_016296415.1. GTDB lineage: Bacteria > Bacillota > Clostridia > Christensenellales > CAG-138 > JAEDJH01. The sequence continues at coordinate 1,313 of JAEDJH010000082.1, forward strand.
CAGGCGTTGAGGAGGCTTCGGCGGCGATGGTCGAGGGCTGCATAAGCGGACTTATGGCTGCAAGGCAGCTTGGTCACGTACCGGAGGACTTTGCGGCTTTGGCGGCGGACTACCGTGCGCAGCTTGAGGCGCTCCGTTCGGGTCCTGCGGGCAGGCACATCAGGGACGGCATAGCAAACGCCGATCTGTAAGGAGGGAGAATAACGCCATGGAAAAATGCTTTGAACAGACAGGTATAGCCACAGAGGAAATGGTGAAGGCAAAATTTCCTCCGATGGAGCGCATAAACAAGGGTGCGGTCGCCGTTGCGGAGTGCTATCAGCGCATACCCTGCAACCCGTGCCAGACCGCCTGCGCCTTTAACGCAATAAACGTGGGCGAGGATATAAACAATATGCCCGAGGTGAGCTTTGATGCCTGCAGGGGCTGCGGAATATGCGTAAGCAAATGCCCGGGGCTTGCGATAATGATTATCGACGGAAGCATCGAGGAGGCAACGGTGGATATGCACATACCGTACGAGTTCCTGCCGCTTCCCGAGGCGGGCAAGACCGTAAAGGGCGTGGACAGAAGCGGCGAATACGTCTGCGACGTTTTAGTGGTGGATGTGAAAAATCCCAAAAGCTACGACAGAACGCCCGTCGTACGCATAAGGGTGCCGAGAGAGCGGCTTTACAGCGTTCGCAACATAAGGCTGGAGGATTGAGCGATGAGAGAAACCATAATATGCAGATGCTCCGACGTTACGCTCGAAAGGGTGCGTGAGCTTATCGCACAGGGCTATACGTCGATGGATGAAATAAAGCGCATAACGAGGCTCGGCATGGGTCCGTGCCAGGGCAAGACCTGCTCACAGCTCATAATGCGTGAGATCGCCGCCGCAACGGGAACCCCCGTCGGCGAGGATAACCACCCCCACACCACACGCCCGCCGGCGGTAGGCGTTAAGATGGAGCTTATTGCCAAGGAGGCGCTGAAGAATGAGAACTAATGCGGATATAGTAATAATCGGCGGCGGAATTTCCGGCTGTGCGGCGGCATACAACCTTGCCAAAAAGGGCATGAAGAACATAGTCGTGCTTGAAAAGCGCTTTATATGCGGCGGCTCGACGGGCGCCTGCGGTGCGGGCGTGAGGATGCAGTGGGGAACGGAGATGAACTGCCGCTTCTCAAAATACAGCATCGAGTTTTACGAAAACGCCAACGAAATGCTCGGATACGCCGACGATATAGAATTTAAGCAGTCGGGCTATCTGCTCATTGCGGACACCGACAGGGAGATCGAGCAGTTCAAAAAGAACGTCGAGGTTCAGCACGCCTGCGGAATACCGTCAAGGATGGTAACGCTCGACGAGGCGAAGGCGATAGTGCCGCATCTCAATACCTCCATACTCAAGGGGGCGGCGTTTTGCGAAAAGGACGGCTTCCTCAATCCGTTCAAGACCACCGACGCCTTTTACCGTGCGGCGAAGCGTCTCGGCGTGGAGTTTGAAACGGGCGTGGAGGTCACGGGGATAACGACCGAGGGCGGACGCATAACCGGAGTGAACACGACAAAGGGCCGTATAAACACCCCCATGGTGCTCAACGCCGCAGGAGGCTATTCAAGGGAGATAGCCGAAATGGTGGGCATTGAGCTTCCCGTTTACAAGGAGCGCCACCAGATACTCGTGACCGAGCCGGTAGAGCCCATGCAGGGGCCGATGGTAATGTCGTTCGGTCTTAATCTCTACGTACAGCAGTCGCCGCACGGCTCGTTCATAATGGGCAGAGGCGACGCCGGCGAGCCCCGTGACGGCAGGGTAACGTCGGGCTGGCACTTCCTTGAGGAGATGTCAAAAACCATCGTGAACGTGCTTCCGCCGATAGCAAAGCTTCGCATCGTGCGCCAGTGGGCGGGGCTTTACAATATGACCCCCGACCGACAGCCGATCTATGAAAAGTCGGACGAGGTGGAGGGCTTCTTCATGGCGGTGGGCTTCAGCGGTCACGGCTTCATGTTCGGACCCGTCACGGGAACGGTGATGAGCGAGATGATACTCGGCGAACCCCCCACCATGGATGCGGCAAAGCTCTCGCTCAAGCGCTTCGAGCGGGGCGAGATGGTGTTCGAGCCTTCGGTGGTGTAAAACTTAAAAAAACGGCGTCCTTCTGAAAAACGGGGGACGCTGTTTTTATTTTCAGTTTTTCCTCTTTCTTTTCCCTCATGAAAAGCCGCCTTTACTAATTATTTTACTGTTAGTTTAGGCAAAAAACGCGGTTGACAAGCGCAAAACAACGATAATATGCGCTGCTGTCAGTGCGCATTTGTTCAGAACAATTTAGGAGGAAAAACGATGAAAAGATTGATGGCAATTCTTATGACGGTTTTGATGTGCGCCATGATGCTTCCAATGGTCGCCTCGGCGGAAACCTATCCCACGCCTGCGGGCTACAACGATAACGACTATCAAAAGCTCGTTGCGTTTTTTGAGACCGAGGATGAGAATGGCGTAAAGAACGGGGAAAAGATGATTGTAGATTATGACCCCACCGACCCCGAGATGCTGAGAACGGTATGGAGCTATGTTGGAAGCGAGTTGAGAGCGACCGATATTAATTTAGGAAGAGCGTATGGCGATACCTACACGATCAGCGGTGTATTGGATTTGAGCGGATGTACGGAATTGAGAGCACTGCGTTGCGATAATCTGGGAATAGAGGGTCTGAATATTTCCGGATGCGATAAGCTGGTAGAGCTCAGCTGCCGCGGCAATGCTCTGAC
>JAEDJH010000083.1 GCA_016296415.1 Clostridia bacterium
TGTTTCAGGGAAGTTATGAAGCTTTGCTTCTGTCCGGGACACGCACCGGAAACGCAATGAAGCAGATCACACCCCTGAAAGCCGCACCCCGCACACCGAAGGGCTTTCTCCCCGTGCGGGATGCCAATGTCCACAATCTGAAAAATGTGTCGGTGGATATTCCACTGGATGTACTGACGGTGGTTACCGGCGTGGCAGGCTCCGGCAAAAGCTCCCTCATTCGAGATGTGTTTGCCAAGCAGTATGCCGACCGGGTGGTGCTGGTGGATCAGTCTCCGGTGACGGCCACGGGCCGCTCCACCCCCGCCACCTTTCTGGGGTTCTTTGATGAAATCCGCAAGGTGATGGCGGCGGAGAACGGTGTAGATGCCTCTCTGTTTTCTTTCAACAGCAAGGGCGGCTGCCCGGTCTGCGGAGGACGGGGTATGATCGTCACGGAGCTGGTGTTCATGGACCCTGTCACCACCGTCTGCGAAGCCTGCGAGGGCAAACGGTACAGTCAGGAAGCTCTGTCCTATCGGTATCAGGGAAAGAACATCGTGGAGATTCTGGACATGTCCGCCGGGGAAGCCTACGAGTTTTTCAAAGACAACAGGAAGCTTCGCAAGGCGCTGGGGGCAATGATTGAAGTGGGCCTGCCCTACCTGTCTCTGGGTCAGCCCCTGTCCACCCTCTCCGGCGGCGAACGCCAACGGGTGAAGTTGGCGAAATACCTGGACAAAAAAGGCAATGTCTATGTGCTGGACGAGCCAACCACCGGTCTCCATGCTTCCGATGTTCAGAAGGTCATGGAGCTACTGGACAGCCTGGTGGATCGGGGCAACACCGTCATTGTCATCGAGCACAATCTGGATGTGATGAAGCAGGCGGACTGGCTCATTGATGTGGGACCGGACGGTGGTACTGCCGGTGGTGAGATCGTCTTTTCCGGAACGCCGAAGGAAATGGCAGAACACGCTTGCACCATCACAGCAGAATACCTGAGAAAGTCCCTGTGATTCTCCCAGGGGGCGGAAACGTATATGAATTTATCATAATAGAAGGCGGAGAAAATGATATGAGTGTCCGCGTTGCAAAGCACTATTTGTTCCGACAATGAGCGAATATTTGGAAGGATACCATGCATTGACAAAAAGAAAATCAATTTGCCACGAATGTGGAAAAGCCGGATGGTGTAAGCACCGCATTATTAGATAAACAATTATCACAACGAAAAATAAAGACCGTCAGAGTCAAAGGAGACTTGACGGTCTTTAGCAATATATTGTTATTTAACGGAATATATATGGTTGAACTTTGGCGCCATAGATAGCAAACAACGAAAAGAATTTCTGCTTTTCACCGATGTAATTAAAAAGTGTAAATCAAATCGTTGTTTACAATTTCTGTGGCTCTGCTGCGGATATTGCTCATCCGACCAACCCACTCCATTTGATTTTCTGCTTTGAGTGCTTCGGTTGCACCTTCACGCTCCGCTACCTGTTTTACCAGACGAGAAAACATTTTTTCTGCCTGCTTGTCAATGTCAACAAGGTAACCATTCAGCTTACCGCTTGTCAGCAGATTTGTGTAAAGCACCTTGCCCTTCACAATGCTCGCACCTTTAAGTCACTGTCCTTAAGGGTACGATGCCTTCGGGGCGGCTTTTTTGCGGCGAAAACAGCGCTGAGATTTGCTAAAGCTTTTTTCGCTGCCCTTCGCTGCTGTTTGGCTGCGGTCTGCTATGGTGTTTGCGGTCGAAGGGTTTTTTAGTTTGCAGGGGCTCCGGGGCGGCGGAGCCACGGCTTCGCCGTGGCGGAGGCGGCTTCGCCGCCGGGTGGGCTGCGCCCACCGCCGCCGCCCCGCCCCCCTCACCTGCAAAAGCCTTCTTCGATGTTCTCAAACACCACACGCAGACCGCCCTCGTCACAAAGCTTGTCTGAATCCCCGTGAATATGCTCCAAAACGAGCTTTGCGGCGGCGATCCTGTCCGCCGCCTTTTGCTCCCTGTCGCTGCATATCTCCGTAAGCGCCTCAAGCGCAGGCGTATGATAATCCTTGGTTCGTCTTTTCATTTTGTTTACTTCTCCGCTGAATTTTTTGTGGTATAATGTCGGTGATAAGTGATTTTAAAACCAATACCGCTTAAACGGCACGGCTTTTGCCCCAATGCCGAGAAAGGCTCTTATATATGAAAAAAATTATTGCTCTGCTTTTGCCGGTCGCTCTGCTGCTTTCCTTCGGCTGCAATCGTGGCGGCGATCCCAACGCCGGGGAGGTAAGCATAATACCCACCCGTCCCGTCGCAACGCCGATGCCCGAAAATTCGCAGTCCATGCTCAACTCGCCCGAAAACATAAGCTTCACCTCGACAAAGCTCGTTTTCCCCGAGGATGCCGACGAGAGTGAGGCCGACTATATTCTTGACTACTCCTTCCCCGTGTTCGGCTCATCCTACGAGGCGTGCGACAACATAAACGCCACGCTCGAAATGTACCGTGACGAGCTGATACAGCGTGTTTCGCTGGAGCGTGTGCCTCTTGCCGACGCCGCAGAGGGCGAGATGACGCCCTATACAAGGGTCGTTTGCGATATAAGCATCTCAAGCGGCTGTATCAACGCCGTTTTCTTTGAGGAATATGCCTACGTTGCCGAGCGCACGGGACATATCGTGACCTCCGTTGTAATGGATATGGGCGGAAACGAGCGAAGCCTCGGTTATGTCCTTGGCGAATATATGCCCGATGCGCTTGTCGCACAGCAGGTATTGAACGCCATATCGCTCTCGCCCGACGAATACTATGAGGATCTCGATTTGGACGGCGTCGCCTGGTCGCTCGATCTGTACAACGGTTTCTCCGTCCTGCCCTACGGGATAAGGCTTTATATGCCCGAAGGCTCCGTTGCCGCCCCCGAAAAGGGCGTTATGACGTTTGACGTGGAGTGGCGTGACCTTGCCCCGTACTTCGTGGGCGACGTGGTCAGCACCGACACGTTTAAGCTGATAAAGACCGCCGCAAACGACCTCGCCGCCGCCTGCGCCGCAGGCTTCAGCGGCTTTGAGGGCGGTATGCCAGACAGCTACATCGCCACGGAATTTATGATAAGCACCCTGCTTCGCACGGAATACGGCAGGGCCGCAGGCAGCCTGGAGGTTTCCGAAAGCCGCTTCAACGAGCTGTTTGAAGGCTATTTCGGCTGCGCCTTCCCGGGGCTTTACCCGACGGCGGACGAGGGCAGGATACGCTTTGAAAACGGAAGCTGCAAAATCACCGCACCCGTTGAGCTGAACCGCTACGGCGTGGACTTTGACGGGGCGGAGCTTGCCGACGACGGCACTCTGGTGTTCACCGGTGCATTGATGTACGGCTTCCCGGGCGATGCCGATTCAAGCTTTGCCGCAGGCATAAAAATAACGCTCACCCCGAACGAGGATGCGCCGATGGGCTATGTTTTCACCGCCGTTTCGGTGTTTTGATTGAAAAAAGCTGCCCTGATTTTGGGCGAAGTGAAATTTGACCGCTTTGGGGCGGTCTTTTTTTGTTTTTCCGCTGCCGTTGCCCCGGGGGCGGCGGCGCACGCCGCAGCATGGCTGCGGCGTGCTTCGGCATTTCATGCCGTCCGCCACGGCTGCGCCGTGGCTCCGCCGCCCCCCCAAGCCTCCGCAGAGCGCAAAGCCTCCGCATGGCGCAAAGATTCCTCATGGCGGAACCAAAGGTATCGAATCCTTTACAGATCGTCTGCGTCCTGCACGGGGTCGTCGCCGTCTATCGGTATACCCGTGTAGCTGCCCAAAACATCCACGGGTATCGGGTTGTTGGAGTTGGGTACTCCGCCCGTGTTTGCGACAATATCACGATTCAAATCGGGAAGCACCCTCAAATCATCCCTCAATGCCCTCTCGGAAGCATTTCTGTTTTTCTCTTTCATTCTGTTACCGCCTTTCATACTTATGCTTACAGCATTAGCTTTTTCAAAGGCGGCATTGTTATGCACGTTTTTTGTTTTTCGTCGGCGTAAGTCTCTTTTCAGGCGGATTTTACCCCCGAACC
>JAEDJH010000026.1 GCA_016296415.1 Clostridia bacterium
CCCTACATTCTTTCGGCGCACTCGGCGAGGTTTGTCATCAGCATTGCCACGGTCATCGGGCCTACGCCGCCGGTGACCTTGGTTATATAGCTTGCCTTCGGCTCGACCTCGTCAAACTTTACGTCGCCGTAGAGCTTGCCGTCTATGTTGGTTTGCCCCACGTCTATGACTATTGCGCCCTCCTTCACCATGTCCGCCGTTATAAGCCCCGCATGACCTGCGGCAACGACTAAAATATCCGCCGTTGCGGTTATGCTGCCGAGGCTGTTCGTCTTTGTATGGCATACGGACACCGTGGCGTTCCTGTTGAGAAGGCATATCGCAATGGGTCTGCCGACGAGGTTGCTCCTGCCGACAACCACTATATGCTTGCTGGTTATATCCACGCCCGTGCTGTCGATAAGGCGCATTATCGCCCTCGGCGTGCACGCAACTATCGCAGGGGTATCGTTAAGGAGCTTGCCTGCGTTGCAAAAATGCAGTCCATCTATGTCCTTTGCCGGGTCTATGGCGTCGAGAACGAGCGTCGTATCCATTGTATCGGGAAGCGGCATCTGCACGATTATGCCGTGTACCGTGCTGTCGGCGTTGAGCCTGTCAAGCAGCGATATAAGCTCCTCCTGAGTGGTTTCTTCGGAAAGGTGATAGGTTATGCACTCCATGCCGTGCTTAACGGCCGCCTGCTCCTTTAACGAGACGTACCTTGCGCTCATCTCCTCGCTGCCGAGAAGCACTATCGCCGCCCTCGGTCTTATGCCCCTTTGCCTGAGCCTTGAAACCTTTTCGTCAAGCTCCTTATAGACCTCGGCCGCAATAGCTTTTCCGTTGATTATATGTGCACACATATTTCGTACCTCCCTTTAGTCCATGAAGTAATCCGCCGCACCCTTGAATATAAGGCTGTCGTCCACACCCTCTACGCCCTTGTAAAGCTCGCTTCCGTACCTTTCGCTGTGCGCCATCTTGCCAAACACCCTGCCGTCGGGCGAGGTAATGCCCTCTATCGCCATGACCGAGCCATTGGGATTTATGTCTATGTCCATTGACGGCTCGCCATCCATATCGCAGTATTGGGTCGCTATCTGTCCGTTTTCGATAAGGCGTTTTAACAGCTCATCGCCTATTATCACCCTGCCCTCGCCGTGCGAAACGGGTATCAGCGAAACGTCGCCCACGTTTTTGTGCATGAGCCACGGCGACTTGTTCGAGGCGACACGGGTCCTTACAAGTTTCGACTGATGCCTGCCGATCACGTTGTATGTAAGCGTCGGGCTGTCCGCATCCGCAACCGAAATTTTGCCGAACGGAACAAGTCCGAGCTTTATAAGCGCCTGGAAGCCGTTGCATATACCGAGCGCAAGCCCGTCCCTGACCTCTAAAAGCTCGTGCAGTCTGTCCGTTATGCGTGCGTTTCGCATGAACGACGCTATGAGCTTTGCCGAGCCGTCGGGCTCGTCGCCGCCGGAGAAGCCGCCGGGTATGAACAGTACGTTTGCATCGGCAAGCCGCTTTTCAAACTCCCTTGCGCTCTCCTCAACGTCCTTCGGGGAAAGGTTGTTTATGACGAATATCTCGCCCTTCATGCCCGCCCTTTCAACGGCACGCTTTGAATCCGTTTCGCAGTTCGTTCCCGCAAAGACAGGTATAAGCACCTTCGGGACGGCAATGCGCACCTTCGGGCGTATCACGGGAGCCTTCCTCCCGCATGAAATCTTTTCCGCAGAACCGGCGTTTGCCGTCCTCGTGGGATATATCTCCTCGAGTGCGGAAGAATACACGCTGTAAAGCTCGTTAAGCTCTATCCTCTCACCGAAGCAGTCTATCACCGGCTCCGCCGAAACGCTTCCGATGCGTATTCCGATGCCGATGTCCTCCTTTTCGCTTTCAACGACGAAGGCGCCGCATTCGGGCTTAAACAGCATATCCACGTCCGCCGCACAGCTCAGGGTAAAGCCAAGACCGTTGCCGATGCACATTTTGAATATGCTTTCGGCTATTCCGCCCCTTGTGGGGACGTATGCGGAAAGAATATCGCCGCATTTTATAAGCTCATGCAGTCTTTCGAGCGTCGCCCTCAGCTTTTCGCAGTTTACCGTGCCGTCGGCGCTCAGCTCGGGGGCGATATAGAACACGCCGCTTCCCGCCTTTTTAAACTCCTGTGAAATAACGCTTCGTGCATCGGCCGCAGCTATCGCAAACGAAACCAGCGTAGGCGGCACGTCGATGTTTTCAAACGTTCCGCTCATGGAGTCCTTGCCGCCGACAGCCGCAATTTTCAGCCCGAGCTGCGCATCCAATGCGCCAAGCAGCGCGGCCATGGGCTTACCCCAGCGATCGGGCTCGCTTTTCGGCTTTCCGAAATATTCCTGGAACGAAAGGTAGCAGTCGTCCAGCCCTGCGCCGCAGGCTATGAGCTTACAGACGGAGGTTATGACCGCACCGTATGCACCCATGTACGGGTCTGCGCTCGATATATACGGGTCAAAGCCGTACGCCATGACCGAACAGGTGTTGGTTTCCCGTCCGCCGACGGGCAGCTTTGCCGCCATCGCCTGTGAGGGGGTCCTCATATACCTGCCGCTGAACGGCACGAGCACGCTCGCAGCACCGATCGTTGAGTCAAACTGCTCCGCAAGCCCTGCACGGGAGCATACGTTTATGTCGCCCACGGTCTTTTTCATGCGCTCGTAAAAGCTGCCGTTTTTGGCGATGGGTTCGGGAACGGTCGGCGCCGCAACGAATGCGTTGGCGTGCTTCTTTGCGCCGTTTGAGTCCAGAAAATCCCTCGATATATCAACTATTCTTGCGCCCCGCCACTCCATGACCATACGGCGGTTATCCGTTATTCTGGCAACCTCGGTCGCCTCGATGTTTTCCGAGTGGGCAAGCTCCATGAAGCGCTCCCTGTCCTCGGCGGCAACCACCACCGCCATCCTCTCCTGAGATTCGGATATAGCAAGCTCCGTGCCGTCAAGCCCCTCGTACTTTTTGGGAACGGCATCAAGGTTTATATGAACGCCGTCGGCAAGCTCGCCTATCGCCACGGACACGCCGCCCGCACCAAAGTCGTTGCAGCGCTTTATCAGCCTTGCCGCCTCCTCGTTTGAAAAAAGCCTCTGCAGCTTTCTCTCCTCGGGAGCGTTGCCCTTTTGCACCTCTGCGCCGCAGCTTGCAAGCGAGGTCTTATCGTGCGATTTGGAGGATCCGGTTGCGCCGCCGCAGCCGTCACGCCCCGTCCTTCCGCCGAGAAGTATTACACGGTCGCCCTTTTTGGGGACCTCTCTTATTACGTTCTTTTTCGGAGCCGCACCGACAACGGCGCCTATCTCCATGTGCTTTGCAACGTAACCGTCGTGATACACCTCGTCAACAAGCCCCGTCGCTATGCCGATCTGGTTGCCGTAGGAGCTGTAGCCCTGGGCGGCGGTACGCACTATTTTCCGCTGCGGCAGCTTGCCTTTTATGGTGTTTTCGGCGGGCTCAAGCGGATTCGATGCTCCGGTCACACGCATCGCCTGATACACGTAGCTTCTGCCGGAAAGCGGATCCCTTATCGCTCCGCCTATGCAGGTCGCCGCACCGCCGAACGGCTCTATTTCAGTGGGATGGTTATGCGTTTCGTTTTTGAAAAGCAGCAGCCAGTCCTGCATTTCGCCGTCTATGTCAGCCTTTATGTTCACGGTGCAGGCGTTTATCTCCTCGGACTCGTCAAGCTTCGTGAGTATGCCCTGCTTTTTGAGATACTTTGCGGCTATCGTCGCCATATCCATAAAGCACACGGGTTTTTTCACGCCGAGCGTTTCACGGAGCCGTATATACCGGTCAAACGACGCCTTGGCACGCATATCGGAAAACTCCTGCCCGTCTATCTCGGTGTTGAACGTCGTATGGCGGCAGTGATCCGACCAGTATGTGTCGATAACCCTAAGCTCCGCAACGGTAGGCTCCCTGCCCTCCTTGGCAAAGTACGCCTTTATGAACGAAACATCCGCCTCATCCATCGCAAGACCGTATTGCTTTATCAATTCTCCCGCATCGGTGGAGCTGAGCTTCACCTCGCCCACGGGCATCGGCTCGCCAAGGTCGCTGCGGAGCGTTTCGGGTCTGTCAAAGCCCGCCTCACAGCTTTCCACCGGATTTATCAGGTAATACTTTATCAAATCTATCGCTATCCCGGGCAGATTGCCGTAAAGCAGATACACCGTCGCCGTTCTCACCGTCGGGCGCTCGCCCATGGAGATGAGCTGTATGCACTGTGCGGCGGAATCCGCCCTCTGGTCAAACTGACCCCGTATGTACTCCACCGCAAAGGCGGTGCAGCCCTTTTCAGCGGGAAGCTCGAAAAACACGTCGTCGGTCTGCGGCTCTGAAAACACGGTGCTCACGCACTCGTTAAACAGCCTTTCGTCAACGCCCTCGACGTCGTAACGGTTTATTATCCGTATGTCCGTCAGCTCGCTTATGCCGATGAACGAGCGTATGTCCTTCAAAAGCGCCTTCGCCTTTTCACGGTATTCGGGCTTTCTTTCGGTAAATACTCTGTAAACCATGTCAGCTCTCCCCTCTTGTTTCAAGCGCCCTTTTGCCGATGTCGCTGCGCCTGTACATTCCTTCAAAGTGTATCCTGTCCGCCCCCCTGTACGCCGCCTTTACTGCCTCGGCAAGGCTTTCCCTGACAGCGGTAACGCCGATCACCCTGCCGCCGGAGGTTATATAGCCGCCGTCCGTAAGCTTTGTTCCGGCATGGAAAACCGTTGTGTCCTCCTCCATTTCGCCTATGGAGATCGTTTTCCCCTTTTCATAGGCGTCGGGATAGCCGCCCGATGCAAGCACCACGCAGCACGAATATGCGTTTTTTACCCTTATGTCCGCCTCAGCCAGCTTCCCAAGGGATATAAGGCGCATAACGCTTGCCAGATCCGCCTCGACAAGCGGCAGAACCGCCTGCGTTTCGGGATCCCCGAAGCGGCAGTTGTACTCGATGACCTTCGGACCGTCCGCCGTCAGCATCAGCCCGAAGTATAAGCAGCCCCTGAACGTGCGCCCCTCCGCCTTCATTGCGGCGATGGTGGGCAATATTATCTCGTCCATACAGCGTTTTTTCATTTCATCGGTAAAATAGGGGTTGGGAGCTATTGCGCCCATACCGCCCGTGTTTTTCCCAAGGTCGCCGTCAAGCGCACGCTTGTGATCCATGGAGCTCGGGAGCAGGAACACATCGTTTCCGTCCGTGAGCGCAAGCACCGATACCTCGGGCCCCGTCAAAAACTCCTCTATGACCACGGTGTTTCCGCTTGCGCCGAATTTGCCGTCGAGCATCATGCTTTTGAGCGCAGCCTTCGCCTCCGCCTCGGTAAAGGCGATTATAACGCCCTTGCCGAGCGCAAGCCCGTCCGCCTTTATAACCATGGGCGGCTTTTGGCTTTCCACATAGCCGAGCGCATCGGCATAGCTGTCGAATATTCTGCATTTTGCGGTGGGGATGTCGTATTTTTCCATGAGGCGCTTTGAAAACGCCTTGCTTCCCTCGATTATCGCCGCCGCCCTGTTCGGTCCGAAGCAGGGTATGCCCATTTCCTCGAGCATATCCACCATGCCGAGCGCAAGCGGATCATCGGGTATGACCGCCGCAAAGTCCACCTTGGTTTCCTTTACAAAGCGCTTTATACCCTCCATATCGGTTGCGGCTATTCCCGTACACTCCGCCTCCGAAGCAATTCCGCCGTTGCCCGGCGCAGCATACAGCCTGCCCACCGAAGGGCTGGCTTTAAGCATCTTTATTATTGCGTGTTCACGTCCGCCGCCGCCTATTACAAGAATGTCCATATTATCCCCTCATCAGTGATGGAACAGCCTTTGTCCGGTAAACGCCATCGCTATACCGTGTGCGTCGCACGCAGCAATAACGTCGTCGTCCCTAACGGAGCCGCCGGGCTGTGCGATGTATTTTACGCCGCTTCTGTATGCCCTTTCGACATTGTCCCCAAACGGGAAGAAGGCGTCGCTTGCGAGCGAAACGTCGTTAAAGCCGGCAAGCCACGTGCGCTTTTCCTCCTTGGTGAGCGGCTCGGGGCGAACGGCGAAGCAGCGCTGCCACTTGCCCTCGTCCAATACGTCGCCGCAGTCCTCGTCGGAAAGATAAAGGTCGATCGCATTATCCCTGTCGGGACGGGGGAGCTTATCCAAAAACGGAAGCTCAAGCACCTTCGGATGCTGCCTCAAATGCCAAAGGTCTGCCTTATTTCCGGCAAGCCTCGTGCAGTGTATCCTCGACTGCTGCCCTGCGCCGACGCCGATGGTCTGCCCGTTTTTAGCATAGCATACGGAGTTGGACTGGGTGTATTTGAGGGTTATCATGGCGATGAGCATATCCCGCTTTGCCGCCTCGGGCATATCCCTGTTTTCGGTCACTACGTTGTCAAACAGCCTCTCGGTCAGCTCTATATCGTTTCTGCCCTGCTCGAAGGTTATTCCGTAAACCTGGCGTATCTCTATCGGGTCGGGGCGGTAGCTTTCGTCTATGCGTATCACGGTGTATGCGCCCTTGCGCTTCTTTTTCAAAAGCTCAAGCGCATCGTCATCGTAGTCGGGGGCGATAACGCCGTCGGAAACCTCACGCTGTATCGCCTTTGCCGTGGAAAGATCGCAGCGGTCGCTGAGCGATATAAAGTCGCCGAACGAGGAAAGCCTGTCCGTTCCCCTCGCACGCACGTACGCCGCCGCAAGCGGTGAAAGCTCGCTGTTTGCCGCAAAGTACATACGCCTTTCAACGTCGCTTAGCGGCAGACCTATCGCCGCACCGGCAGGGCTTACGTGCTTGAAGGACGCCGCCGCAGGAAGCCCCGTGGCACGTTTAAGCTCCCTGACGAGCTGATAACCGTTCAGCGCATCGAGCAGATTTATGTAGCCCGCTCTGCCGTTAAGCACGGTTATGGGAAGCTCTTTATCGGATACGGTTATTTTTGCCGGCTTTTGATTTGGGTTAAGTCCGTACTTCAGCTCGTACTGCATCTTTTTTCTCCTTTATGCGTTTTTGTTTATTATCACGATGTCCTCTTTGCCGCTTTCATCCGTAAAGCTGACGTAGAGCGAGACCCTGTTTGCCTCGTCAAGTGCGCTCCATACCTCGTCCGCAAGCGTTTTTGCATCCGCCGCAGTCACGCTTATGCGCCTCGGCTCTCCCGTAAAGGAGGGTATCGGTGCGCCATCGCAGGTGTAGGTATGGATAAGGTGCAAAACGCCGCTTTCATAGCCGTATTCATAGAAGCAGCGCATACAGCTTTTGCCGCCGTCCTCGGTTTTGAGTATGCTCTGGCGATAGCCGCTTTCATCCATCACAGCACTTATTCTCGGGGTAAAGTTCGGCGCATCGGGCTCAAAGCAGCGGGTACGGAGCGCCTCCCCGAACGTTTTCCCGTTCGCCATGTACTCATAAACGGTATCCGTCTGGTCGCCGTTGGTCACGATAAGGCTGCCATTGAGCTTCCTCACCGGCGAATAGATTATAAGAGATGGGTCGGTAAGCTTTTTCTCGTCAAACGCCCTCGTGCGTATGCCGTCCGGCGTCCTTTCAAACACCCTGTTACGGCTGTTTTCGCTTCGCCCCATTATGAAATAAACCGCAATGCGGTATTTGCCGTCCGCACTTTTGCCCGTCAGTATGCCCCTGCCGGGGTAGGAATTTGCTTTCAATGCCTCGTTTACAGTCATATCCTTACAGCCTTTCTCATGCCTTTATTTGTTTTCGTCGAGCAGCTTTTTGCATACAAGCTCGACCGCACTCGGGAGTATTACCCACTCCGCCTGCTCCATAACGCGCCTTTGCAGCGTTTCGGGAGTGTCGTCGGGAAGTACGTCCACCGCCTTTTGCATTATTATCTCGCCGCCGTCGGCAACGCCGTTTACATAATGCACCGTTGCGCCCGTGACCTTCACGCCGTATTCCAGCGCCGCCTCATGCACCTTGAGTCCGTAAAAGCCCTTGCCGCAGAACGACGGTATCAGCGACGGATGTATGTTCAGTATCCTGCCCTCATAGCGGCGTGTGAAGCTTTCGCTCAGTATCGACAAAAAGCCCGCAAGCACCACCACGTCCACCGAGTATTCGTCAAAAAGCTCCTGCACCCTTGCCTCGAACTCCGCGGCAGTCTTTTTTGTAAACACGACCGTTTCGTGCGGTATGCCGGCAAGCCTTGCACGCTCCGCCGCATAAGCGCCCTCCTTCGCCGCCACCAAAAGCACTATCTCGCCGCTTTTTATGACGCTGCCCACGGAGTCTATGAGCGCCTGAAAGTTGGTGCCTCCGCCGGATGCAAGAACGGCTATTTTAGCCTTTGTCATATTATTACGCCCTCGTCGCCGCTTACCGTTTCGCCGAGTATGTAGGCATCGGTCTCGCCGTTTGCACGAAGCACACGGAGCGCCCTTTCCGCCTCGTTCCTGCTCACGGTTATGCACATTCCCACGCCCATGTTAAAGGTGTTGAACATATCCCTTTCGGGAATGTCGCCTGCACTTTGAAGCAGTCCGAACAATGCCGGAGTCCTGAGCGCAGCTTTGTCGATCTTTGCGGAAATGCCCTCGGGCAGGCTGCGAGGAATATTCTCGTAAAAGCCGCCGCCCGTTATATGCGAAATGCCCTTTATCGTTACCTGCTCTTTAAGGGCAAGGACGGGCTTTACGTATATCTTCGTCGGCATGAGCAGCGCCTCGCCGAGCGTACAGCCGAGCTCGCCGCTGTATTTTTTAAGCACGGAGGGGTCCGAGTCGATATTGAACGCCTTTCTCACCAGGGAGAAGCCGTTTGAGTGCACGCCGGAGGAGGGCAGGGCGATTATCACGTCGCCGGAGACTATCTTTGAATTGTCGAACAGCTTTGCCCTGTCTGCCACGCCCACGCTGAAGCCGGCAAGGTCGTATTCATCCTCGGGATAGAAGCCGGGCATCTCGGCGGTCTCGCCGCCGATAAGCGTGCAGCCCGCCTGTACGCAGCCGTCCGCAACGCCCTTTACTATATCCGCAACACGCTCGGGCACGTTTTTGCCCAGAGCGATGTAGTCGAGGAAGAAAAGCGGTTTTGCGCCGCTGCAGATTATGTCGTTGACACACATTGCAACGCAGTCTATGCCGACGGTGTCATGCTTGTCCATCAGGAAGGCAAGCTTCAGCTTTGTGCCGACGCCGTCCGTGCCGCTCACGAGAACGGGCTGCTCCATGCCGGCAATGTCGAGCGCAAAAAGTCCGCCGAAATTGCCGATCGACGGCATGGCGCCCTCGGTAACGGTGCGTGCAATATGTCCCTTCATCAGCTCCACCGCCCTGTAACCGGCGGTAATGTCAACGCCTGCCTTGCGATAGCTTTCACTGCTCGATTTCATAGTTGCTCTCCTCTTTCTTTATTTCAGTTGTCCGTCTTTTCGCTCAATCTTATCAAATGCCTGCTCTTTTTACGGGGCTTGGGCGGCTCAACGGGGTAGCTGCCGCAGAAGCAGCCCGTGCAGAAATCGTGCCTGCCGTTGTCGGTCAGCTTTACCACGTTTTCTACGCTCAAAAAGCCAATGGAATCGGCGCCGATTATCTCCTTCATCTCCTCATCGTTGTGCTTCCATGCGACAAGGCAGTCCTGATCCGGTATGTCCGTGCCGAAATAGCATGGGTAGAGGAACTTGGGTGCGGACGAGCGAACGTGTACCTCGGTCGCCCCCGCCTCCCTCAAAAGGCGCACTATTCTGGCGCAGGTGGTTCCCCTTACTATCGAGTCGTCTATCATAACGATGCGCTTTCCCTTTACCACGGAGGATACGGGATTAAGCTTTATCCTTACTCCCCTCTCCCTCGCCTCCTGGCTGGGCTGTATGAACGTTCTTCCGATGTATTTGCTCTTTATAAGACCTATGCCGTAGGGTATCCCCGACTGCATCGCATAGCCGACCGCCGCATCAATGCCGGAATCCGGTACGCCGATGACAACGTCCGCCTGCACGGGATGCTCAAGCGCCAAAAATGCGCCCGCCCTCTGCCTTGCCATGTGTACGGAGCAGCCGTCGATAACGCTGTCGGGCCTTGCAAAATAGATGTATTCAAACACGCACAGCGCAGGCTTTGCCTTGCCGCAGTGCGCCGTGTCGCTCCTGAGCTGTCCGTTTTCGACGATGACTATTTCTCCGGGCAGCACATCCCTCAAAAACGCTGCGCCCACGCTGTCGAGAGCGCAGGTCTCGGAGGCGAACATATAGCCGCCCCCGGGCAGCGTGCCTATGCAAAGCGGTCTGAAGCCGTGGGGATCCCTTGCGGCGATCAGCTTCTTTGCCGACATTATCACCATCGAGTATGCACCCTTGAGTTTGAGCATCGCATTGGATACGGCCTCCTCAATCGAGCCGCAGCGGAGGCGTTCCTTCGTAATGACGTATGCTATGACCTCGGTATCGCTCGTCGTGTGGAATATCGAGCCGCCAAGCTCCAGCTCCTCCTTCAGCTCGCCGCCGTTGGTGAGGTTGCCGTTATGCGCCAAAGCCATAACGCCCTTTACATGGTTCACGACGATCGGCTGTGCGTTGAGCAGCGTTTCATGACCCGTTGTGCCGTACCTGACGTGACCTACGCCCATAGTGCCTTCACCGAGCCTTGCAAGCGTTTCCCTCGAAAACACCTCGTTGGTAAGGCCCGCGCCGCACTCGTGGGAGATTACGCCGTCGTCGTTTATCGCCATGCCCGACGACTGTTCACCTCTATGCTGAAGCGCATAGAGCGAATAATAGATGAGGTGAGCCACGTCCGTCCGTGCAGCCGTCGCTATTCCCACAACGCCGCATTCCTCATGCAGCCCGTCAAACAATATCTCTTCCATCGTACCGTACCTTTCCGTTTGCCCGCAGCGGGCAATGCCTTTTTTTACTTGTCGCCCATCAGACGTCGGAGTATCTCCCTGTATGCATCCTCGACGCCGCCCATATCCCTGCGGAAGCGGTCCTTGTCAAGCTTTTCATGGGTGGTGCTGTCCCAGAGGCGGCAGGTGTCGGGGGAAATTTCGTCCGCAAGCACTATCGTGCCGTCGGCAAGCTTTCCAAACTCCAGCTTGAAATCGACAAGCTCGATATTGAGCTCAAGGAAATATTTTGAAAGTATCCCGTTAATTCTGAACGCATAGTTTGCAATCGTCTCCAGCTCCTCCTCGGTGGCAAGCTGCATCGCAAGCGCATGATAGTCGTTTATCATCGGGTCGCCCAGCGAATCGTCCTTGTAGGAGTATTCCAGCACCGTCCTTGCAAGCTTTGTTCCCTCGGGAATGCCGAGCCGCTTTGAAAGCGAGCCTGCGGCGATATTTCTGACGATTACCTCGAGGGGAACTATCGTAACCGCCTTTACGACGGTCTCCCTTTCGGAAAGCTCCTCCACAAAGTGGGTGGGTATCCCCTCCGCCTCGAGCATACGCATAAGGTGGTTGGTGACCCTGTTATTTATAACGCCCTTGCCGACGATGGTGCCTTTTTTCTCGCCGTTAAATGCGGTGGCGTCGTCCTTGTAATCGACGATGTAAAGCCCCTCGGTTTCGGTCGCATATACCTTTTTTGCCTTGCCTTCATAAAGCTGCTGTGTTTTCTTCATAAATATCTCTCCCGCCGTTTTACTTTTTTATTAAAAATAGAGCTGTATTTCAAGCTCTTTGATACTCTAAAACTGAAGGGTGCGAACGCCCTCGTCCTTTTTTATGACCGCCTGCTGCATTTCGACACGCATTTTGAAAAGCTTTTCCCTGAGCGCCCCGTCGGACATGGCAAGCATTTGGGCGGCAAGTATAGCCGCATTCGCCGCACCGTCTATCGCAACGGTCGCAACGGGTATGCCCGAAGGCATCTGCACCGTGGACAAAAGCGCATCGAGTCCGTCCAGGGTGCTCGACTTTATCGGTATGCCTATCACCGGCAAAACCGTGTGCGCCGCTATCACTCCGGCAAGGTGCGCCGCCTTTCCCGCTGCGGCGATTATAACGCCCGTTCCGTTTTCATGCGCCGTCCGTGCAAACTCGCTTACCATATCGGGCGTTCTGTGCGCCGACATGACTCTCATTTCGTAAGGGATGCCGAGCGCCGAAAGCTTTTCCGCCGCACCCTTTACTACGGGCATATCGCTGTCGCTTCCCATGATGATGGCAACTTTTTTCATTGGCTCCTCCGTATTGCGGTTGATATTTTTATGATACAGGACGTTATGCGGTTTTTCAATAGCTTGCCCGATTATATATGTAAAAAATTATTTTAGGCTAACTTAATTTTTGTTAGGCTGACGAAAATTATTTACCGCATTTGCCAAATCCGTCCCTGTCGGACAAGCATAATTTTCACCCAAATATATCATATAATGCAAAACAGACGGGCGCAGGAAGATTCTTTTATGATATTATTTTTTGTTGGGAGCGTTGGTGATAAGCCCGTTCCGCACGATAAAACCACTCAATCATCTACGCAAGGGAGGATGGCTTTACAATGAAAACCTGTGCGATAGTCGGCATAAACTGGGGCGATGAAGGCAAGGGACGAATGGTTGACCTCATTGCCGAGGAATACGACATCATAGTGCGCTACCAGGGCGGCAACAACGCCGGACACACCATAGTCAACGAATACGGCAAGTTCGCCCTCAATCTGCTTCCGTCGGGCATATTCCGTGCCGAAAAGCTGAACGTGCTCGGCAGCGGAACGGTCATAGACCTGAAGCATCTTTGCATGGAGATGGAGCGTCTTAAATCCGCAGGCGTCAAAATCTCTCCCGATAATCTTATGCTGAGCGACCGTGCGATGATAGTAATGCCCTATCACGTTGCGCTCGACGGCATGGAGGAAAGCCGCCTTTCCGACAAAAAATACGGCTCGACCAAGAGGGGCATTGCTCCCGTTTACGGCGACAAATACATGAAAAAGGGTCTTATGCTCGGTGAGCTTGCGGACATGGACTACCTTAAAAAGCATCTTGAGGACGTGCTTGAATACAAAAACCTCATGGTCACGGGAATTTACGGCGAAAAGCCCTTTTCTGCGGACGATATGCTGGCATATCTTGAGGAATACGGCAAAAGGCTCCTGCCCTACATACACGACACGGGGCTTGTGCTGAGAAACGCCGCCAGGGAGGGCAAAAGCATACTTTACGAGGCGCAGCTCGGCGTGCTGAGGGACATCGACTTCGGCATATATCCGTTCACCTCGTCCTCCTCGCCGCTCGCCGCCTACGCTCCGATAGGCTCGGGAACGCCCAACATCCCCCTCACAAGGGTTATCGGCATAGCCAAAGCCTACTCCACCTGCGTCGGCGAAGGCCCGTTCGTCGGTGAAATGGAAGGCATCGAGGCGGAAAGGCTTCGTGAGGCCGGCGGCGAATACGGTGCGGCAACCGGACGCCCGAGGCGTGTGGCTCCGCTCGACCTCGTTGCTACCCGCTACGGCGCAACGATGCAGGGCGCAACCGAAATTGCGTTCACAAAGCTCGACGTGCTTTCCTACCTCGACAAAATACCCGTATGCACCGCCTATGAGGTGGACGGCGAGATAACGAAGGACTTCCCATTCCCGTCAAAGCTCGCCCGTGCAAAGGCGATAATCGAATACCGTGACGGCTGGGGCTGCGACATCAGCCACATAAGAAACTTCGACGAGCTTCCCGAGGCGGCAAGGGACTACGTTCTTTACGTCGAAAAGGAGCTCGGCTTCAGAATAAGCTTCGTATCCGTCGGCCCGGGCCGTGACGAGATAATCGTGAGATAAGTACAGAAAGGAAACCGCATGAAGCCCTATTACGAAAGTCCCCTTTCATCCCGCTACGCCTCCGAGGAAATGCTGAGGCTGTTCTCGCCCGACACCAGATACCGCACATGGCGCAGGCTTTGGGTCGCTCTGGCAAGAGCCGAGCACGAGCTCGGTCTGCCCGTCACCTGCGAGCAGGTCAAGGAGCTTGAGGCGCACGCCGGCGACGAGATAGACTATGAGGCTGTCGCAAAAAAGGAAAAGCAGCTTCGACACGACGTGATGGCGCACATTCACGTTTACGGCGAATCCTGCCCCAACGCAAAGGGCATAATCCACCTCGGCGCAACGAGCTGCTACGTCACCGACAACGCCGACATCGTTATCTACAGAGACGCCCTTATCCACATCCGAAAGGAGCTTGCCGCCGTTATAAAGTCGCTCTGCACCTTTGCGGACAAATACAAGGCACTCCCCACGCTCGGCTATACGCATTTTCAGCCTGCGCAGCTTGTCACCGTCGGAAAGCGTGCCTGCCTGTGGATACAGGACTTTATGCTCGACCTTGAGGAGCTGGACTTTGTGATAGAAAAGCTGCATTTTCACGGCTGCCGGGGAACTACCGGCACGGAGGCAAGCTTTTTGAGTCTGTTTGACGGCGACCACGAAAAGGCGAAAACGCTCAGCATGAAGATCGCCGCCGAATTCGGCTTTACCTCCCTGTTCCCCGTTGCGGGACAGACTTACCCCAGAAAGTACGACAGCCGCATACTTAACGTGCTGTCCTCCGTTGCACAGAGCGCCTATCGCTTTGCAAACGACATGAGGCTGCTCCAGCATCTTCGGCAGGTCGAGGAGCCGTTTGAAAAGGATCAGATCGGCTCGTCCGCAATGGCGTACAAGCGCAACCCGATGCGCTGCGAAAGAATATGCTCGCTTGCCCGCTATATAATGGCGGATGCGCTCAATGCACCCATGACCGCCTCCACGCAATGGTTTGAGCGCACGCTCGACGACTCCGCCAACCGCCGCATATCCATACCCGAGGGCTTTTTGGCGGCGGATGCGGTACTGCGCCTTTTGAGGAACGTGACAAGCGGCATAAACGTGAACGAAAAGATAATCGAGCGCACCGTTTACGAGTATCTTCCCTTCATTGCGACGGAAAATCTGCTCATGGGTGCGGTCAAAAAGGGCGGCGACCGTCAGCAGCTTCACGAGGTCATACGCCAAAACTCCATGGACGCCACGGCGATGATGAAGCAGGGTGAACCATGCGATCTGCTCGAAAGGCTTGCAAACGATGAGCGTTTCCCGATGGACAGGGACGAGATAACCGCCGTTATGAATCCGATGGACTTCATCGGAAGATGCCCCGAGCAGGTGAGCGAGTACATCGCCTCGATAAGCCTCGGCGACACGGCCTCGGATGAGGTAAGCATAGACGTATAAAAAAACAGGGGAATACCCCCATCCATACGAAAAAGGAGTGAACGGAGCGTTTATCGCCCTGCTCACTCTTTGTTTTTATATTTCGGTGAACGAAACGGCTTTGCCGCCGTCAAACGTTATCTCATAGCCTCTGCCGGATTTTGGAATGTAGTCCAGATAGCTTTTCCCCTCATACCCGAACAGTCCGGACATGACCGCCGATATCGTCCCCCCGTGGCATACCGTCACGGTATCCCTGCCATCGGCAACGAGCGCATACACCGCAGGTATTATACGCTGCTCCATAAACAGCTTTCGGCACTCCCCGTTTCGGCAAAACACCTCGCCGGTCTCATCGTCGAGCCAGTTTCTGAAGTCCTCGTCGTTTTCAAGGTCATAGTAGGTTTTTCCCTCGAAGTCGCCAAAGCGCATCTCCCTGAAGGCGTCTATCCTCTCGTGCGGCACATCGCCGTATATGATACCAAATGTCTGCTCCGCACGCTTCATGCCGGACGTTGCAAGGCGCTTTCCGCACGGCGAGGGATATATGCCGCTTTCCTTCAGCCTGAAAAGCTCCTCCCTGCCGCCTTCGGTCAGCTCCACATCCCAGCTTCCGGCATAGCGCCCCTGCTCGTTCGCATCCGTGCGCCCGTGCCGTATAAAGTAAAGTTTCATCGGTTAAAACAAACCTCTCTGGAGTACCACTCCTGCACTCTGCATGATGACAAGGCATATAAGCCCCGCCAGTTCGCCCGTAACTATACCGCTGCCTGCGATGTCGCCGTTTATGCCCTTAAGCTGATGAACGGCAAACAGCATCACAAGCCACGAAAACAGCACTACGGCGCCCGAGAAAACGAGTGCATATATTCCAAGCGCCGCCCACAGCGCCCCCATTGCCGCAAGCTGCAGCAAAAGCGGAAAGACGGCGAAAAGCTTTTTATGCCCTCCGGCATGGCTGCTCACCGAAAGCGGAGATACCGTCAGCATCGCTATAGCCGCCGCCGTGCGTGCAAGAAGCGGAGCCGATGCCGCCAAAACCGCTGCGGCAGCAGAATATTCAATCGACGCCGCCGAAGCAAAGGAAGTCAAAAGCACCGCCGAAAGCGTTATCACCGCAAATGCACCCACACGGGAGTCCTTGAGTATTCTCAGGCGTTCGTCAAGGCTTCGCCACGAAAGCACCGCATCCGCCGTATCCATCAATCCGTCGGCGTGTATGCCGCCCGTCAGCACTATCGGAAGCACCGTCAGAAGCGCCGCCCGAAGCATCACGGGCAGTCCCAGCCTGTCCGCCCCCCAGAACAAAAGCGCCCACAGACCGCCCGTAACAAGACCCGTAAGCGGAAACAGCGCAAGCTGATGATCCCTCGCTTCATCGTCCCATACGCACGGTATCGGGAACACGAGGAACATCGAAAACGCCATCGAAAGCCCGTGCAGAGCCTTTTTTATCACCTGAAACAGCCCTTTCATACTTATTTGTCAACGCTGAAGCAGTCACCCTCGCTTATTGCATCGAGATATTCGTCGGATATGCTCGCCTCGGCAAATGTCGCTATGTCGGATATTACCGCACAGGCGGCGTCCATTATCATAAAGCCCATCGGACAGCCGCTTCCTTCACCGAGCCGCATTTCAAGCAGCATGAAGGGCTTCAGCCCGAGCGCCTCCGCCGCCGCATTATAACCAATCTCATACGAAGCGTGCGAAAGGAACATATAATCCACCGCAGCCGGACAGAGCCTTGCCGCCGAAAGCGCGGCAACAATGCTGATAAATCCGTCCACGACAACGGGCATTCGCTCCGCCGCCGCACCGATGAACAGTCCCGTCATTGCGGCAATGTCAAGCCCTCCCACCTTTGCAAGCACGTCTATCACATCGCCTGCATCGGGCTTATTGACCGCAAGCGCTTCCCGTATAATGCGCTTTTTGTTTTCGTATGCCGAGTCGGTCATGCCTGCGCCCCGACCCGTGATATCCTCCGCCGACAGCCCCGTAAGCGCCGCCAGCACTGCGCTCGAGGTGGTCGTGTTGCCTATGCCCATCTCGCCCGTGCCTATGGCGTCCATGCCGTCCGCCTTTGCCTGCTTAGCCCTCTCAATACCGACGGCTATGGCATCTATCGCCGTTTGGCGGCTCATGGCGGCGGTTTTTCTGATATTGTCCGTGCCCCGCATCAGCTTTCTGTTTATTATTGAGGGATCCGATACGTCGCCATCAATGCCGACGTCCACCACCTCTACCTCGGCGTTAAACGCCTTTGCAAGGGCGCACACGCCGGTTATGCCGTGCAGTATGTTCTTCGTCTGCGTGAGAGTGACGGATCTTGGGGCGCTGGAAACGCCCTCATCGGTAACGCCGTTGTCCGCCGCCATCACGATTATTCTGCGCCTTTCGATGCGGTTTTTGACCTCTCCGGTCACTCCTGCGAGCTTCGCCGCCGTTTCCTCAAGCACGCCAAGGCTCCTCGGGGGCTTTGCCAGCGAATCGAGCCGTTTCCATGCAAGGGTCATCGCCGCTTTGTCGCCGTGCCGCACGGAGTCCGTTATATTCTTCAGTTCCTCGTATTTCATAGTTTCCTCCCATCACGAAGCCTGCTTTTGAGCTCGTCCGCAAACGCCTCATCCACACGCACGCCTGTCCAAATGCAAAACGCCTCAAACGCCTGATAGATAAGCATATCAAGCCCGTTCAGCGTCCTTCGCCCGATGTCCTCCGCCCTTTGCATCAGCGTGGTTTTTTCGGGGTTGTACACCATGTCCGCAATCAGCGCATCCTCCCGGGTGCGGGCGAGCGCCGAAAGTATTCTTTCATCCACCTCAACCGCTTCGGGCTTTCCTGAAAAATCCGGCACGAACATACCCATCGGCGTTGCGTTTATCACAAGGTCTGCGCCGTGCATAGCCGTTTCAGCCTCCGAAAAGGGATAAAATGCGGCGTTGGTCCGGCTTGCCACGGTCTCGCCCGCCGCAGCGTTCCTTGCAAGCAGCACAAGCTCATGTGTTTCGCCCATCAGCTTGAACGCCGCCGCCCGAGCCGCACCGCCGGAGCCGATTATTACCGCCCTTTTTCGGGAATGCCTGCCGTCCACCGCTCTTTTGATGCCATAGCCGTCGGTGGAGCTCCCAAAGAGCCTGCCATCCCGTATATCCACGATATTCACGCTGCTTATGCGCTCCGCTTCCTCGCTTATGCCGTCAAGCAGGGGTATAACAAGCTCCTTGAGCGGCATGGTGCAGGCAAAGCCCGAAAGCCTGTTTTCGGCGGCAATTTGCCTTATTCGGCACACATCGTCCCTCGTCACCCTCAGCTTTATAAACTCGCCGTCCATACCGAAGTGTGAGAACAATGCGCCGTAAATGGAGGGTGAAAGGCTGTGCTCCACGGGGTCGCCCATCACGGCAAAACGCAGTTTTTTATCGAATCGGTTTTTTGCTCCGTCCATCACTCGCAGTGCAGCTTACAGCAGCTTATTCGTCTGCTTATACACGTCGCCGCTGCCGAGGGTTATCACCATATCGCCCTCGGAGGCATTTTTATCCACCCATTCCCGTATCAGCTCAAACGTGGGAATGTACTCTGCGGTTATTCCGCTGTCGTTTATCGCCTTCACCATGTCCCGTGCGTGAACAAGACCCGTATCCTTTTCCCTGCCCGGGTATATATCAGGCACAAGCACCGCATCCGCCGCACGCATACACGACATATCCCCCGTGAACAGAGTCTTTGCCCTGGTATAGCTGTTGCACTGGAACACGCAGAACAGCTTTTTATGCGGATAGCGGCTTGCGGCATCCAGCACCGCCCTTATCTCGGACGGATGATGCGCATAGTCATGGAAAACCTTTACGCCGTTTCTTTCGCCGAAAAACTCGAACCTGCGCTTTGCAAGCCTGTATTCTCCGAGCGCATCGACTATCACCTCAAACGGTGCGCCAAGCGTCAGCGCCGTTACCGCCGCAGCAACCGCATTTATCATGTTATGCTCGCCGGGTACGGACAGATGTATTCTTCCGAGGCCTTTACCCCTGTATTCAAGGTCGAACACGGGATTGCCCATTTCGTCGTATTCCACGTTCGCCGGTCTGTAATCGCCGTCCTTCATGCCGTAGCTTATGCAGCGGCGGTTCTGCGCTTCAAGCAGGCGCTTCACCCGAAAATCGTCCGCATTGCCGATAAACACGCCGTCCTCCGGCAGGAGCGAAAGGAATTTTTCAAACGCCGCCGTTATATGGTCGATGTCCTTGTAATAGTCAAGATGGTCGTCATCGATATTGTTTATCAGCGCCACGGTGGGGCGAAGCGTCAGAAAGCTTTCCACGTATTCGCACGCCTCCGTAATGAAAACATCGTGACCGCCGAGCCTTATTCCGCCGCCCAAAAAGTCCACGAAGCCGCCGACGTGTACCGTTGCGCCGCCGAGCCGGTCATCCGCATCGTTCGCCAGACAGCCCTCCGTTATCAGCGCAAGCATAGAGGTTATAGTGGTTTTTCCGTGACAGCCGGCTATACAGGCGACAGTTTCATACCCCTCGGACAGCATACCCAGCGCCACCGAGCGCTCTATCTGCACTATCCCTCTCTCCGCCGCAGCCACACGCTCCGAGTTGTCGGGCTTTATCGCCGCAGAGTATATCACCATATCCGCTTCACCGAGGTTTTCCCCGCTGTGCCCGATGAACACCTTGACGCCGAGTGCCTTGAGTCTCTCGGTGAACGGCGACTCGGTTACATCCGAGCCCTGCACTTTAAAGCCCTTTGCACTGAGTATCTGTGCAAGCCCGCTCATGGAGCAGCCTCCCACGCCTATCAGATGTATGAGTTTGTGTCCGTCAAATTTCATTTTATGTCCTTTCCCGAAAATCGTCGGCAATACTACAGGATATGATGCGCCGTCATCTCATGCGAATC
>JAEDJH010000027.1 GCA_016296415.1 Clostridia bacterium
CAGCTCCGCTTTTGTTTATCGCCTTTTAACAAAGAACAGCTTTTTGTAAAGTCCGCATATCATGTTCACGGCGGTCATTAACAGCGACACGGGGGCGCACTTTTCCTCCGCCTCGTGCCAAAGCCGATAGTGCCAGCGTATGAGGGAGGACAGCCTTTGGCGGCTTATCGAGCCCTGCCGCAGTCTGTATTTTGCAAGATTTTGCTTCAGCAGCCTGCAGTCGGCGACGTTTGACACCTCAAGCCACATGGCATAGTCGTTGTTTTTCTTAATATCCTTTATTTGCACCAAGCCCACGGCATAGCGGTCGTACATGACCGTAAGACATCCCGGCCAGCAGTAGGCGTTCATGCCGAGGCGGCTTATTTTTTTCGGACCCGTCACGGTGACGCCGACGGACTTTGAGCTTTCGTCGATCTGCTCATATTCGGTATAGGAGAACTTTGCGCCGGTTTTTGCCATGAACTCAAGCTGCTTTTCCAGCTTTTCGGGCAGCCACAGGTCGTCCGAGTCCAAAAACGCAGCGTAGCGTCCCTTGGCTTCACGCAGCGCCCTGTTTCGGCTTTCTGCGGCGCCGAGGTTGCGCTCGTTTTTTATATAGCGTATCCTCGGATCGGACAAAAACGGACGCACGGCGTCGTCCGTCGCATCTGTTGAGCAGTCGTCAACAATGATCATTTCCCAATCGGCGTATGTTTGCGCCAAAACGGAGTTTATCGTTTCCGCAATAAATGCGGCGGTGTTATATGACGGTGTTATTACAGATACCGTACCGAGGCTTTCCATGGACAGACCGTATCCCTCTTTTCAGATTTTACGGTTATTACTATAAACCCTGCTTACCTTTAATGCAACAGTATTTCACCGGGATTTGTCGTTTGTGGCGTCGCCGTCGCCGCTTATCGGAATCTTATCGCCGAGGTATGTGGGCGCAGGGCGTGCGAGCGTGTATAAAAAATCCTTCGTGCGGGCGAAGATCTCACGCACGTCGTACAGCGGCTGGTAATGGTAGTTTCGGAGGTCGGATGCTACGCCGAAGGCTTCAAGCCCCAGTGCGTTCGCTATATAGACCGCCCGTGAAAGGTGGTAGCTCTGGGTGACGATTATGACACGCTTCGCCTGAAAAACCTCCTTGGCACGGTACATCGTCTCGTACGTGGAAAAGCCCGCATGATCCATGAACACGTCCGAGGACGGAACGCCGAGCGCAGTCGCATATTTTTTCATGACGTTCACCTCGTCGTAATCAACGTGACCGTGATCGCCGCTGACGAGAAGCTTTTTTGCCGCCCCCGATTTGTACAGCGAAACGCCGACGTCAAGCCTGTCGCAAAGTATCGGGCTGGGGCTTCCGTCGCTGCGGACGCCTGCGCCGAGGATTATTATGCAGTCGATGCCGCCCGCTTCGGAGGCTTCCTCGGGGGTGAGTATATGCGGTGCGGCGGAGGCTTTGACGAACACGTTTGTGCCGAGAAGAACGACCTCAAACACAAAAGCGGCGGCAAGCAGTACGTTCATTACGCCCGCAAGCAGGTTCAAAAATTTGGTCTTTGATTTTTTCACGGTGTTCCTCCCGACTGCGTTTTTATAATTGTAGCACGGGGCGCAGGCGGAGGATATAAACAATTTGTAACCATTTTTTGCTATTTGTCCAGAAAGGCGGGCGTATAGGCGTTGTCGGCGGAGGAAAGCTCCTGCACGAGTATGTTTTCAAAGCCGAGCGATACGGCATAGTCGATGGCACGGGCGTATTCACGCTTCAAAAGCGGTCGGTCAAGCGGCTTTGGCAGGCTTGCTTTCAGCTCATCGGGCGGCGCATACTGCCCCATGAGGGAAATGCGGGTGGTTTTGGGAAGATTTGCGGCGATGAAATCCAGCACACGCCTCGTTTCATCCACTGCGCCCGGAAGCACGAGATGGCGAACGGCAAGCCCCTTAACCGCAAGACCGTTTTCGTCGACGACAAGCTCCCCGACCTGCTCGTACATCTTGATAACGGCGGCGGAGGCAAACGAAAAATAGTCGCTCCTGCCCGAATAGCGCAATGACACCCCGGGGGTGACGTATTTTATATCGGGAAGATAAATGTCTATAAGCCCGTCGAGCATCGAGAGCGCTTCACGGGTCTCATAGCCGTTCGTGTTATAGACGATGGGTATCTTCAGCCCAAGCTCCCTTGCCCTGGGAATGGCGTTTGCGATAAGCAGGGTGTTGGGAGTGGGGGTGACTAAGTTTACGTTGTGCGCCCCGAGACTTTCAAGGGCGAGCATGGTCCTTGCAAGCAGTTCCGCATCGACGGTCATCCCGACAAAGCGGCGGCTGATGCTGTGATTTTGGCAGAATACGCACCTTAAATTACAGCCGGCAAAGAATATCGTGCCGGAGCCGTTTTTGCCGCTTATCCACGGTTCCTCCCATGCGTGAAGGGCGGCTCGGGCGATTTTTGCCGTGTCCGTTCCGAAAACGCCGCACGCACCGGCGGAATGTTCCCTGTCGGCAAGGCAGCCCACGGGACATATACTGCAGTTTGTCATGCGCCCCCCCGAGCCTTTGCAAGATTGATGACCTTTAACCCGCATTTTGTGGCATAGTCAACGGTGTATTTCGTGCCGCCGGTATCCTGCGTGAGATAGCATACGCAAAGTGCGCTCAGCTCGACCATGCGGCGGTTGCGCCTGTGCATACAGCCGTTGTAGTAATGGTCGGAAACATATTCGATGTAATCCGCACGCACCTTCGCAAGATCGTAGAAAAATCTGTCATACAGCGAGTACCTTTCGCCCTGGTTCGGGCAGGGCAGGATAAGCAGCAGCCGTATTGGGATGTTGTGGACCTTTTTTGCCCGAAGCACGGCGGTTGCCGCCATCGTGTCGAAGCCCATGGCTCCTCCCGCCACAAATGTGTCAACGCCGTATTTGGTGTACAGAAGATTGATAAATTCGATAAGCCGGGGCTTAAAATCATTGCCGACTTCGATGCTTCGGTGTCCCGTAAAGCAGCAGGTGTGACGCCTTTGGATATTCAGCTCTTCAAGTGTTTTCGGTTTCATGGGTATATCATATAACATGGCGGTGCGCTTGTAAAGCACGGCGTTTGTATGAAATTATCGACAGCGGTACGAAAAAGTCGCACGGAGCCGAATTTGACGGAATATTCGGGCAAAACCGATAAGGTACGGAAAAGTAAAATATATTTTAAAAATCCTTGTTTTCGCTGAAAAAAGCCCTTGCTTTATGCCGTTCGATGCAGTATTATTAGTAGGCTGCGCAAGCTGTGTAATGGTTGTATGACACAAAAAAGTCTTGTGCGGAGCTGCATGGGAGGTTACCGGCGATGCCATCCGGATAGTTTCCATGTGGGACAGCCCAAGTAAATCGGGCGGGGCGTGCGCCCGTCTAAAAGTTTTTCTCACGAAACACCAGGCGGCGTGTATGGCTCAAAATTAACAGGAGGATTCAACAATATGGCAAGTCAAAGAATCAGGATCAAGCTCAAGGCCTATGAGCACAATCTTATCGACCAGAGTGCCGAAAAGATCGTAGATACGGCCAAAAGGACAGGCGCAAGGGTATCGGGTCCCATCCCGCTTCCCACCGAGAAGGAGATAGTAACCATCCTTCGTTCGCCCCATAAGTACAAGGATTCCAGAGAGCAGTTTGAGATGCGTACGCACAAAAGGCTTATCGACATTCTTCAGCCCTCCGCAAAGACGGTGGATGCACTGATGAAGCTCGACCTTCCCGCAGGCGTTGACATCGAGATCAAGCTCTGATGCGGAGGTGTGTTGAAATGAAAAAAGCGATATTGGGTAAAAAGTTGGGTATGACCCAGATGTTTGCCGCAGACGGAACTCTCGTTCCCGTCACCGTTGTTCAGGCCGGTCCCTGCCCCGTAACGCAGGTCAAGACCGTTGAGCACGACGGCTACAAAGCGATTCAGGTAGGCTTCATGCCCATCCGTGAAAAGCTCGTCACCAAGCCCCGCCTGGGCCAGTTCAAGAAGGCCGGCCTTGAGGCTCACCGCTATATCAAAGAGCTCAAGCTTGATGACAATTACGAAGTCGGTCAGGTAATCACCGCCGAAATGTTCGAGGCAGGCGACATGATAGATGTCACCGCAAAGTCCAAGGGCAAGGGCTTCCAGGGCGTTATCAAGCGCTACGGACAGTCCAGGGGCCGCATGACCCACGGTTCGCGTTATCATCGCAGGGTCGGTTCCATGAGTGCCTGCTCCTACCCCGGAGAAGTTTTCAAGCACAAGCGCTTGCCGGGTCACATGGGTTCGGTACAGGTAACCGTTCAGAACCTTGAGGTCGTAAGAGTGGACGCACAGCGCAACCTGCTCCTCGTAAAGGGTGCCATCCCCGGTGCAAAGGGAACCCTCGTCACCGTTAAGAGCACCGTAAAGTAATAGAGGAAGGAGGATACGAAAATGCTGAACATAGAAGTAAAGAACATCGAAGGCAAGGTAGTCGGCACCAGAGAGCTCAACGCAGAGATCTTCGGCATCGAGCCCAACGAAGCGGTTGTTCATACATACGTAAAGGCATATCTTGCCAACCAGCGTCAGGGCACGCAGAGCGCACTTACCCGTTCCGAGGTAAGCGGCGGCGGCATCAAGCCCTGGAGGCAGAAGGGAACCGGTCAGGCCCGTCAGGGTTCGACGAGATCCCCGCAGTGGAGACACGGCGGCATCGTGTTCGCTCCGAAGCCCAGGGACTATCGCCTGAAGCTCAACAAGAAGGTAAAGCGCCTTGCAATGAAGAGCGTGCTTTCCGATAAGGCACAGGGCGAAAACCTCGTAGTATTCGATGCACTCAACATCGCAGAAGCCAAGACCAAGGAAATGGTCAAGGTACTCGGCAATGTCGAAGTCAAGAACGCCCTCATCGTACTCCCCGCCAAGGACGAAACGGTAGAGCGTGCAGCGAGAAACATCCCCGGTATCGACACCGCACTCGTCGGCACCATGAATCCCTATGAAATACTCAAGCACAAGACTCTCATCTTCACGGTGGAAGCACTTGAGCTGGTCGAGGAGGTATATAATTGATGAACGCTTACGATATCATCGTTAAACCCGTATTGACCGAAAAATCATACGACAACATCGCAGCAAGGACCTATACCTTCATCGTTGCAAAGGCAGCGACCAAGACCCAGGTAAAGGCAGCGGTAGAGGAGATTTTCGGAGTTCAGGTTGAGAAGGTCAACATCATCAACAGCCTGGGCAAGATGAAGAGGCAGGGACGCTTTGAGGGTCGCCGTGCCAACACCAAGAAGGCTTATGTCATGCTTAAAGAGAGCTCCAAGGGTATCGAGTTCTTTGACAGCCTGGCACAGTAAGGAGGACAGCAATGGCTATCAGAAAGATTAAGCCCACAACTCCGGGCCAGCGTTTTATGACGGTTTCCGAGTTTTCGGAAGTAACCTGCACCACCCCCGAAAGGTCGCTCCTCGAGGATCTGAGGAAAAACGGCGGCCGCAACAACTCGGGTAAGATAACCGTTCGCCATCGCGGCGGCGGAGCAAGGCGCAAGTATCGCATCATCGACTTCAAGCGCAACAAGGACGGCATACCCGCAAAGGTAGCAACCATCGAGTACGACCCGAACCGCAGTGCAAACATCGCCCTTCTCCATTATGCAGACGGCGAGAAGCGCTACATCATCGCTCCCCTCGGCCTCAAGGTCGGCGAGACGGTAATCAGCGGCGAAGGCGCCGACATCAAGGTCGGCAACGCTCTCGAGATAAAGAACATCCCCGTCGGAACCATGCTGCACTGCATCGAGCTCAAGCCCGGCAAGGGCGCACAGCTCGTAAGGAGCGCCGGAAACGCCGCACAGCTCATGGCTAAGGAAGACAAGTACGCACAGGTGCGTCTCCCCAGCGGCGAAGTAAGGCTCATCCCGATGAACGCAAAGGCAACCATCGGTCAGGTAGGCAACGGTGACCACGAGCTCATCATGTACGGCAAGGCCGGCAGAATCCGTCACAAGGGCTTCCGTCCCACGGTACGCGGCTCCGTCATGAACCCCTGCGACCACCCGCACGGTGGCGGTGAGGGCAAGAGCCCCATCGGTCGTCCCGGACCGGTAACCCCCTGGGGTAAGCCCGCTCTCGGACACAAGACGAGAAAGACCAAGAACGTCAACGATAAGTTCATCGTACGCCGCAGAAACGGCAAGTGATACGAAAGGAGATAAATAATGAGCAGGTCAATCAAGAAAGGACCGTTTATAGAGGAGCGTCTCTTGAACCGTGTCATCGAGATGAACAATACCGGTAAAAAGAGCGTAGTAAAGACTTGGTCCCGTGCTTCGACTATCTTCCCGGACATGATCGGTCACACCATTGCAGTCCATGACGGAAGAAAGCACGTTCCGGTATATGTAACAGAGGAAATGGTAGGTCATAAGCTCGGCGAATTCGCTCCCACCCGTACCTTCCGCGGACACAGGGGCTCCGAAAAGTCCTCGGGCGGAAGATAAGATAAGGAGGATAAGCAACTATGGCAACCAGAATGAAACTTAAAGCGGCAAACCGCAGGGAAAATGCCGACAGAAGACCTCATGCAACCGCTAAGTACGTAAGAATATCTTCCCGCAAGGTCAAAATAGTCATCGACCTCATCAGGGGCAAGAGCGTTCAGGAAGCGGAAGCTATACTGATGTACACCCCCAAAGCTGCCTCCGAGCCCGTGCTCAAGCTTCTCAGGAGCGCAATCGCAAACGCCGAGAACAACCTCGGCATGAGTGCAGACGGTCTGTACGTAGCGGAAGTATTCGCAAACCAGGGCCCGACCTACCGCCGTTACATGGCAAGGGCAAGGGGCCGTGCAACAAGGATTCGTAAGCGCACCAGCCACATTACCATAATCCTTGACGAGAAGGAATAATTAGGGAGGTAAACAATGGGACAGAAAGTTAATCCGAATGGCTTCAGAGTAGGCGTTATCAGGGATTGGAACACCCGCTGGTATGCCTCCAAGAAGGATTTCTCCGACTTCCTCATCGAGGACAAGAAGATCAGAGATTTCGTTAAAAAGACTTACTTTGCGGCCGGCATTGCAAACATCACCATCGAGCGTGCCGCCAACAAGGTAAACATCAGCATCCATACCGCACGTCCCGGTATGCTTATCGGTAAGGGCGGCATCGGCATCGAGGAGATCAAAAAGAGCGTATCCAGCCTCATCGGCAAGCCCGTCGGCATCAACATCATGGAAGTCAAGAACGCCGACGCAAACGCTCAGCTCGTAGCCGAGAACATCGCAGCTCAGCTCGAAAAGAGAATTTCCCACCGCCGTGCGATGAAGCAGGCGATCGCCCGTGCCATGAAGGCCGGCGCA
The DNA here is from genome assembly GCA_016296415.1 of Clostridia bacterium. GTDB lineage: Bacteria > Bacillota > Clostridia > Christensenellales > CAG-138 > JAEDJH01. The sequence goes on from JAEDJH010000027.1 coordinate 7,351, forward strand.
AAGGGAATCAAGGTCAAGTGCTCGGGCCGTCTCGGCGGCAGAGAAATCGCCGGCAACGAAGGCTACAACGAGGGTTCTACTCCCCTCCAGACCATGCGTGCCAACATCGAGTACGGCTTCGCAGAGGCGCACACCACCTACGGCCGTATCGGCGTAAAGACCTGGATATACAAAGGTGAGATCCTCGGCAATGCCAGGGCGGAAGGAGGCAAATAATCATGTTAATGCCTAAGAGAGTTAAGCGCAGGAGAGTACATCGTGGACGCATGAAGGGCACTGCCCATCGCGGAAACACAATCGCATACGGCGAATACGGTCTTGTAGCCGCTGAGCCGTCATGGATCACCAGCAATCAGATCGAAGCTGCCCGTATCGCAATGACCCGTTACATCAAGCGCGGCGGTAAAGTTTGGATCGACATATTCCCCGACAAGCCCGTAACCGAGAAGCCCGCCGAGACCCGAATGGGAAGCGGTAAAGGTTCCCCCGAATACTGGGTGGCAGTCGTAAAGCCCGGCAGAGTGATGTTTGAGATCGCCGGCGTTGACGAAGCAACGGCTAAGGAAGCACTGAGGCTTGCAATGCACAAGCTCCCCATCAAGTGCAAGATAGTCAAGAAAGAAATCACAGAAGTAGGCGGTGAAAGCGATGAAGGCTAAAGAATTTAGAAAGCTGTCCAGCGAAGAGCTTATAGCCAAGGAGAAGGAGCTCAAGCAAGAGCTGTTCCACCTTCGTTTCCAGGGCGCAACGGGTCAGATCAAGAACCCCCAGCGCATCAGCGAGTGCAAGAAGGACATCGCACGCATCAAGACGCTGCTTTGTGAGCGCGAGATAGCAGCAGCCAAATAAAGGAGGATACAATGGAAGAGAGAGGTTTTCGCAAAACCCGTACGGGCGTAGTAGTAAGCGACAAAATGGATAAGACCGTTGTAGTCGCCATCAAGACCAAGGTTCGCCATCCCCTTTATGGAAAGATGGTAAACCGCACCACAAAGTTCAAGGCACATGACGAGAACAATGCGTGTGGAATCGGTGACACCGTTAAGATTATGGAGACCCGCCCCCTGTCCAAGGACAAGAGATGGCGCATCGTCGAGATAATCGAGAAGGCGAAATAAGCCGCAAAGGAGGAAGCAAAGAATGATACAGCCTCAAACAAGGTTAAAGGTTGCGGACAACAGCGGCGCAAAGGAAATAATGTGCATACGCGTGCTGGGCGGATCTGTCCGTAAGAGCGCAAACGTCGGTGATGTTATAGTGGCTTCTGTAAAAACCGCTACCCCCGGCGGCGCAGTTAAGAAAAAGGACGTTGTAAAAGCGGTTGTCGTCCGCACCGTTTCGGGTGTACATCGCTCCGACGGAAGCTATATCCGTTTCGATGACAACGCAGCAGTTATTATAAACGACCAGAAGCAGCCGAAGGGCACCCGTATCTTTGGGCCCGTGGCAAGGGAGCTCCGTGAGAAGGATTACATGAAGATCGTATCCCTCGCTCCCGAAGTACTGTAAGGAGGGCGTTTCGATGAAGAATAACCTCAAAATCAAGAAGGGTGACACCGTAATGGTAATCACCGGCAACAACGAAAAGGACGTCGGAATGACCGGCAAAGTTCTCGTTGCATATCCCGAGACCCGCAAGGTAGTCGTTCAGGGAAGGAAAATCGTCGTTCGCCACACCAAGCCCCGCAAGCAGGGCGACGAGGGCGGCAGGATCGAAAAAGAAGCTGCAATCGACGTTTCCAACGTAATGCTCGTTTGCCCCAAGTGCGGCAAGCCCACCAGAGTCGGCCACACCTTCACCGAAGGCAAGGACGGCAAGAGCGTAAAGGTTCGCACCTGCAAAAAGTGCGGCAAGAACATAGACTGAGCAGGAGGTAACTAATAGTGGCAAAGAAGAACGAAGCTTCTCAGGCACCCGCCAAGAAGAAGAAAAATCAAGAAGAAGCGAAGCCCTTTAGCGGCCCCGCTCGCCTCAGGATAAAGTACAATGAGGAAGTAACGGCAGCCCTCAAGGAGAAGTTCGGTTACGTAAACGTAATGCAGATACCGAGGCTCGAGAAGATAGTCCTCAACATGGGACTCGGCTCCGAGAAGGATAACCCCAAGGGAATGGACGTCGCTATCGAGGAGCTTGCGATCATCGCAGGTCAGAAGCCCGTCATCACCAAGGCCAAGAAGTCCGTCGCAAACTTCAAAGTGCGTCAGGGCATGAACATCGGTGCAAAGGTAACCCTCAGGGGCGACCGTATGTACTACTTTGCGGATAAGCTGATGAACATCGTGCTGCCCCGCGTCCGCGACTTCCGCGGCGTGCCGGATACCAGCTTCGACGGCAGAGGCAACTACGCAATGGGCGTTAAAGAACAGCTTATCTTCCCCGAAATCAACTATGACGACGTCGATAAGGTTCGCGGAATGGATATCGTGTTCGTAACGACCGCAAAGACCGATGAAGAAGCGAAAGAGCTGCTCAGGCTTCTGGGCATGCCTTTCCAGGCTTAATGGAGGTAGAAAACAGTGGCAAAAACAAGCATGAAATTAAAGCAGCAGCGCGCTCCCAAGTTCAGCACCCGTGCATATACACGCTGCCGTATCTGTGGCCGTCCGCACTCCGTTCTCCGTAAGTACGGTATCTGCCGCATCTGCTTCCGCGAGTTGGCATACAAGGGAGAGATCCCCGGTGTCCGCAAGGCGAGCTGGTAAACAAGGAGGTACATTATGCTGATAACCGATACTATTGCAGATATGCTTACACGCATTCGTAATGCGCTTATTGCAAAGCACCAGACTGTCGATGTACCCTGCTCCACCATTAAGCTGGACATCGCACAGATACTTCTTGACGAAGGCTACATCAAGAGCTTCGAAGTCAAGGAGGAGGGCATTGTAAAGACTATCCATATCGTACTCAAGTACGGTCCCAACAAGGAAAGGGTAATCACCGGACTCAAGAGAATCAGCCGTCCCGGCCTCAGAGTCTATGCCCGCAAGGACAACATCCCGAAGGTACTCAACGGAATGGGCATCGCAATCATCTCCACCTCAAAGGGCATGATGGTTGACAGGGAAGCCAGGAAACAGGGTATCGGCGGCGAAGTAGTCGCTTACGTCTGGTAAAGCTTGCCTCAGGGCGGCTTTACCTCCGTCCGACGGCGAATCATTACACAAAATGTGCGGTCTGCGAAAACCGCAGCCGGAACATAAAAATTAAAATTTTTGGAGGTGTAACAAATGTCACGAATCGGAAAACTTCCGATAACTATTCCTGCCGGAGTGACAATCACGGTCGATGACTCCAACACCGTGACTGTAAAGGGCCCCAAGGGTGAGATATCCGAGAGCATCTCCCGCAACATGGAGCTTTCAACCGAAAATGGCGTTCTGACCGTTAAACGTCCGAACGACAACAAGGAGAACAGGGCTCTGCATGGCCTCTCCCGTTCCCTTATCAACAACATGGTCATCGGCGTAACCACCGGTTTCCAGAAGAACCTTGAGATCAACGGTACCGGTTACCGTGCGCAGCTCCAGGGTACCACCCTCGTGCTGAACATGGGCTACTCCCACCCCGTTGAGATGCCGGCACCCGAAGGTATCACGTTCGAAGTTCCCGCTCCGAACCGCATCACCGTCAAGGGTATCAGCAAGCAGAAGGTCGGTCAGGTTGCTGCCGACATCCGTGCGGTCAGAGGTCCCGAGCCCTACAAAGGAAAGGGTATCAAGTATGATTACGAGACCATTATCCGCAAGGAAGGCAAGACCGGTAAGTAAGGCGAAGAGAGGAGAAACACAGTATGATAAGCAAGATAGACAAAAACACTGTGCGTAAGGCTCGTCACCACCGCACCCGCAGGTACATCGTGGGTACCGAGGTAAGGCCGAGGCTCAACGTATATCGCAGCCTTAACCACATCTATGCACAGGTCATCAACGACGAAACAGGTATGACTCTCTGCGCCGCTTCCACCCTGGATGCCGAGATTCGCAGCGAGCTGGGCGACAAGACCAAGAAGCAGGCCGCCAACATGGTCGGCGAGCTCATCGGTCGTCGTGCACTCGAAAAAGGTATAACCAAGGTCGTATTCGACCGCGGCGGTTATCTCTACACCGGACGTGTAGCAGAGCTTGCGGCAGGCGCTCGCAAGGCCGGACTCGATTTCTAAGGAGGTATTAAGATGCAAAAGCGTTTTGAAGCACCCGTTCCCGAGTTCAAGGAAAGGATATTCGTAAACCGTGTTTCCAAGACCGTCAAGGGCGGACGCACCATGCGTTTCTCCGTATTGGCAGTCGTTGGCGACGAAAAAGGTCGCGTAGGCATCGGTACCGGCAAAGCACTCGAAGTTCCCGAAGCTGCCCGCAAAGCTACCGAGAATGCCAAGCGCAATCTCATCAATGTGCCGATCGTCGGTACGACCATCCCCCACGCCGTCGAAGGCAAGTTCTCCAAGGGACACGTCAGAATGCTCCCCGCACAAGAGGGTACCGGCGTTATCGCAGGCGGTCCCGCCCGTGCAGTTCTCGAGCTTGCAGGCGTTAAGGATATCCGTACCAAGAGCTATGGCTCCAACAATCCGGCAAACTGCATAAAGGCAACCCTCAACGGATTGCAGCAGCTCCGCACTGCCGAGCAGATCGCAAGGCTTCGCGGCAAGACCGTTGAAGAGATTCTCGGCTGAGGAGGACAAATAAATGGCTAATAACCTTAAGGTAACGCTCGTAAAGAGCACCATTGGCTGTCTCAAGGATCAGCAGGCAACGGTAAAGGCACTCGGACTTCGCAAGCCCAACCAGACCGTAATCAAGCCCGACAACGCCTGCATCCGTGGAATGCTTTTCAAGGTAAAGCACCTTGTAAAGGTTGAAGAGGAATAAGGAGGTTTCGCATGAATCTGCATGAATTAAGGCCCCAGGAAGGGTCAACCTTTGAACCCAAGCGTGTAGGTCGCGGCACCGGTTCCGGACTCGGCAAGACCTCCGCAAAGGGTCACAAAGGTCAGAAAGCCCGCAGCGGCAGCAAGAAGAACGGCTTTGAAGGCGGCCAGATGCCCCTTGCCCGCCGTTTGCCCAAGCGCGGTTTCACCAACATCTTTGCAAAAGAATATTCGGTCATCAACGTTGAGACCCTCAACAGGCTTGAGGACGGCACCGTTGTTACCGCAGAGCTGCTCAAGGAAATGGGCATAATAAGCAAAATAGAGAAGGACGGGCTCAAGGTATTGGGTCGCGGCGAACTGACAAGGCGTTTGGATGTTAAGGCTGCAAAGTTCTCTGAGTCAGCCCGTAAAGCCATCGAGGCTGCAGGCGGAACAGTAGAGGTGCTCTAATGTTCAGAACACTGGTCAATGCTTGGAAAGTAAAGGACATTCGTACAAAGATTCTGTACACTTTGCTCCTTGTCCTGATTTACAGGATAGGCTGCTACATTCCCACCCCCGGTGTTGATGCCAGCCAGATGTCAAAGTCCCTTGAGAACCTCGTTGCCGTAAACGGCTTCATGAACCTGTTCACCGGCGGCGCATTCTCCTACTATTCGCTGTTTGCAATGGGTATTTCGCCCTACATAACCGGCTCGATAATTATCCAGCTTCTCACCATCGCCATCCCTGCGCTTGAGAAATTGTCCAAGCAGGAGGACGGCAGGCAGAAGATCGAGCGTATCACCCGCTATGTGGGTGTCGGACTTGCTTTGGTACAGAGCGTCAGCATCATCGTCGCTCTCAACGGCTCCTCCGACGTTGTGTACAACATTTACGGCGAAGGCGTTGCAATGTTCTTCACGTTTGCAACGATCGGTCTCTTCATCACCGCAGGTACAGCGCTGCTTATGTGGATGGGTGAGAGAATTACGGAGCTTGGAATCGGAAACGGCATTTCCATGCTGATCTTCGCTTCCATAGTATCCCAGGTATTCCCGACCGTAAACAACATAATCGACCTCGTATTCAGAAGAGGTACCATCGGCTGGTGGGTCATCCCGATTATCGTTGTGCTCGTGCTCGTAATTACCATGTGCATCGTTCTTGTCGACAAGGCAGAGCGCCGCATCCCGATAGTTTACGCAAAGCGCGTTGTCGGTCGCAAGCAGTATGGCGGACAGAGCACTCATCTGCCCCTCAAGGCGAATGCAAACGGCGTTATGCCCCTCATCTTCGCCATGACCATACTCAACGTACCCGCAATGATAGCGGAGTTCTGCAGGGACGACAGCTGGTTCGTAAAGTTCTACAACGGTGTCCTCGCAGAGGGCAGGCCCGTATATTATGTGCTTTATGCACTGATGATCGTCGGCTTTGCATACTTCTACTCCACCATCTCGTTCAACCCTGTTGAGATTTCCAAAAATCTCCAGCAGAACGGCGGAACAATTCCCGGACGCCGTCCCGGCAAGGACACCGGCGATTACCTCAAGAAGGTCGTAAGCCGCCTGACGCTGTTCGGAGCGCTGTTCCTCATGGCGATCGCTATCGTTCCGGCAATTTTGATGCAGTGCTTCGGCATATCCAGCCTGCTTTCGGCATTTGGTCCGACGAGCATCCTGATCATGATAAGCGTTGCTATCGAAACCTCGAACAAACTCGAATCCATGATGCTTATGCGTCATTACAAGGGATTCCTGGGTTGATGGAGATAATATAATGAAGCTTGTGCTTTTGGGAGCCCCGGGTTCGGGGAAAGGCACTCAAGCCGCAAGGATATGTGAGGAGTTCAGTATTCCTCACATATCTACCGGCGCGATGCTGAGGGAACAACACCTTAACAACCCCGAGCATAACAAAGAACTGCATGAACGTGTTGCTCATGGCGAATTGGTACCGGATGAGCTGATAAACGAGATGGTTTCCGAACGTATAAGGGAAGCCGACTGCAAAAACGGTTTTTTGTTCGACGGCTATCCGAGGACAAATGCCCAGGCGGTCTATCTCGACTCGCTCTGCCCCGTGGATGCGGTCGTAAGGCTCGAGGTACCGATGGACCTCATAATGGACAGGATTTGCGGCAGACGGGTATGCTCGGAATGCGGAGAGAACTACCACATTTCGGCACTGACGGCCATCGGCTCGGAGGATACCTGCCCCAAGTGCGGCGGCAGGATAACCACGAGAAAGGATGACAATCCCGACACCGTAAAGCGTCGCCTCGAAGTGTATGCCGAGCAGACGCAGCCCCTTGTAGGCTATTATGCCGCACAAGGGAAGCTGATCGAGGTTGCTGCCGACGGCAGACCCGAGGACATCACGAGGGAGATATTCAAGCTCCTGAGGGAATTGACATGAGCCGAATCCCCTTGAAAACCGATTCACAGATAGCGAAGATGCGCGAAAGCGGCAGACTGACCTATCAAACGCTGCAGCTTATGGAAAGCCTTGTCAGGCCCGGAGTCAGCACTAAGGAGCTTGACCAAGCAGCGTATGCCTTTATCACCTCGCACGGCGGAGTGCCGTCGTTTCTGAACTACCACGGCTATCCCGCAACGATATGTGCGTCCGTAAACGAACAGGTCGTGCATGGGATCCCCGGAGATTATGTGCTCAAGGACGGCGACATTGTCAGCATCGACGTAGGTGCCTGCCTCGGCGGATGGCACGGCGATGCGGCAAGGACATTCCTTGTGGGCGAGGTTGATGAGAGCGTTAAAAAGCTGGTCGAAGTGACCCGTCAATGCTTTTTCGAGGGGCTGAAATATGCCGAGGAAGGTCGCTATGTGGAGGATATTTCCCGGGCAATAGAGGAGCATGCCGTTAAACACGGCTACGGCGTTGTGCGTGAGCTGACCGGTCACGGTATCGGACGGCGGATGCACGAGGAGCCGGAGGTGCTCAACTATGTGCCGAGGATAAAACGGGAGTCGGTTCGCCTCGAATGCGGCATGACCATCGCCATTGAGCCTATGATAAACATGGGCAGGGCGGCGGTGAGATTCATGCCGGACGGGTGGACGGTCGTGACCGCCGACAGGAAGCACAGCGCACACTACGAAAACACCGTCGCAATAACTGCGGGTGGGCCGATCATACTGACGGCGGAATAGGAGAGCGCAATGAGCTGTATTGGCAGGGTAGCAATATCCACCGCAGGCAGGGACAGGGGAAGAGCCATGCTGACGGTCGGCGTGGCGGACGGGAACCACCTGCTGCTGGCGGACGGAGTGACGAGGAAACTCGCCGCACCGAAGAAGAAAAAGCTGAAGCATCTGAAGCTGACCGATAGCGTCATAGATCTGACGGACGGAATGTGCGACGCAGACGTTCGCAAGGCTTTGGAGGCGAAGGGCTTCGATACTTCGAGAGAATAAAAAACTTCAAGGAGGAACACGATGTCAAAACAGGATGTTATAGAGGTTGAAGGCGTAGTAACGGATACATTCCCAAATGCCGTGTTCGAGGTCGAGCTGATAAACGGTCATAAGGTCATGGCTCATATTTCCGGCAAGCTCAGGATGAACTACATCCGCATAGTCCCCGGCGATAAGGTCACGGTCGAAATGTCACCGTATGATCTCAGCAGAGGCCGCATCACATGGCGTGCCAAGAACTAACGAACTGATTCTATACAGCACGGACAAGTCTGTGCCATCAATATAAGGAGAGAAAAACGATGAAAGTCAGACCTTCAGTTAAGCCCATTTGCGAAAAATGCAAGATAATCAAGCGCAAGGGACATCTCATGGTAATCTGTGAGAACCCCAAGCATAAGCAGAAGCAGGGCTGATAAACATAAATCAGCATGAACAGACGCGCAGGCGAAGCATAAAACATCAAGGAATTTTGCTTGATTTTATGTATTCGCCTTTGGTGCGTATTTTGCGGGGGCGGTATGGCAGCGCAGAAACCGAACGCCTGATATGCCTACGCCACAAAAATATATTTTTCAAAACCTTTGAAAAACGACAAAAAACCGTTTGCAAAGGCTTGATTGGTCATGCTATAATAAAGTGTTTCGTTCTAAAACATCTGTCGGTGCGGCTGCATATCGAAAAATTGACCCATTTTGAGATATGAATCCGGCAGATAAAATAAAAAACAAAAAATCTTTAAGGAGGCAACAAAAACCTATGGCTCGTATTTCCGGTGTTGACCTGCCCAGAGATAAGAGGGTTGAAATCGGCCTTACCTATATATACGGTATCGGCAGAAAAACCGCTTCTGACATCCTGGCTGCGACCGGCGTAGATCCCGACATCCGTGTCAGAGATCTGGCAGAATCCGACGTCAATAAACTCAGAGAGTATATTGACCACTATGTAAAAGTAGAGGGCGACTTGAGAAGAGAAACTTCCATGAACATCAAGCGCCTCATCGAGATTGGATGCTATCGCGGCGTCCGTCATCGTAAGGGACTTCCCGTGCGTGGACAGAGCACCAAGCAGAACGCCCGTACCCGCAAGGGTCCCAAACGCATCATGTCGAGAAAGAAGTAAGGAGGCAGGCTAAATGGCAAAGGTTAAAAAGACAGCTGTTCGCAAGCGTCGTGAGCGCAAGAATATCGAGCGTGGCGCTGCACACATTCGCTCCTCCTTCAACAACACCATGGTAACCATCACCGACGTAAACGGCAATGCAATTTCCTGGGCATCCGCAGGCGGACTCGGCTTCCGCGGCTCCAGAAAGAGCACCCCGTTCGCAGCACAGCAGGCTTCTGAGGTTGCTGCAAAGGCGGCAATGGAACATGGTCTTAAGACCGTTGAAGTTTATGTAAAGGGCCCCGGCTCCGGACGTGAAGCTGCTATCCGTGCACTTCAGACCGCCGGTCTCGACATCACCCTCATCAAGGACGTAACACCCATACCTCACAACGGATGCCGTCCGCCGAAGCGCAGAAGAGTTTAAGGAGGCAAACGTACAATGGCAAGATATACAGATTCCGTTTGCAGACAGTGCCGCAGGGAAGGCACCAAGCTTTTCCTCAAGGGCGACCGCTGCTACAGCGCAAAGTGCGCAGTTACCAAGCGTCACACACCTCCGGGACAGCATGGCCAGTCCCGTGCAAGGAAATCTTCCGAATATGGACTCCAGCTTCGTGAAAAGCAGAAGGTCCGCCGTGCATACGGTGTATTGGAATCCCAGTTCAGGAAATACTATGATATGGCTGCGAATATGCGCGGAGTAACCGGTGAGAATATGCTCTCACTGCTCGAGCGCAGACTCGACAACGTTGTTTATCGCCTCGGTTTCGGCGTAAGCCGTCCCATGGCTCGCCAGATGGTAACCCATGGTCACATCCGTGTTGACGGTAAAAAGGTTGACATTCCTTCCTTCCTCGTAAAGCCCGGTCAGGTTATCACCGTTCGTGAGAACAGCCGTGATATCCCCGTTCTCAAGGAGCTGAGGGAGCAGGGTTCCGCAAAGCCCGTACCGAAATGGCTCGAGCTGGATGCGGACAATCTTTCGGGCAAGGTAGCAGCTATGCCCGCACGCGATGATATCGACCTCACCATCGAGGAGCACCTTATCGTCGAGTTCTATTCAAGGTAATGGCTTGAATAAAGCCCAAGATCGTTAAACCATCAATAGAGAGGGGAATAAAAATGTTTGAGATTGGAAGGCCGAAAATTGAACGTTCAAACATGACCGACGATTATGGCATGTTTACTATGGCTCCCTTGGAGCGTGGACTCGGTACAACCCTTGGCAATTCACTTCGCCGTGTATTGCTCTCCTCGCTGCCCGGTGCGGCTGCGACGTCGATTCGTATTGACGGTGTGCTGCATGAGTTTTCAACGATTGAGGGCGTGACCGAGGATGTCACCGAAATCATACTGAATATCAAGGAACTCCGTATTAAAATGTTCACCGACGAGGAGAGGACCCTGCGCATTGACGCAAAGGGCGAAGGCGAGATAACCGCCGGCGATCTCATCCTCGATGCGGATGTGGAAGTTACCGACCCCACGCAGCACATTGCAACGCTTGACACCAACGGCAGGCTGAGCATGGAGATAAAGGTCTCCAAGGGCAGGGGTTATCAGTCCGCAGAGCGCAACAAGAAATACGGCATGGAAATCGGTCAGATAGCCGTTGACTCCATCTTCACCCCCATCAAAAAGGTGAAGTATGAAGTCACCCCCACCCGTGTCGGCGACGAGGTCGATCTCGACAAGCTGACCATAGAGGTATGGACAAACGGCACCATGAAGCCCGATGAGGCAATGAGCCTCGCCTCAAAGTATCTGATGGATCACTTTGAATTCTTCCTCAAGCTTACCGACACCGTCGAGGGCATCGAGATAATGATCGAGAAGGAAGAGGACACCAAGGAGAAGATCCTCGAGATGACTATTGAGGAGCTCGACCTCTCGGTACGTTCCTTCAACTGCCTCAAGCGCGCAGGCATCAACACCGTTGAGGAGCTTACGCAGCGCAATGAGGATGATATGATGCGTGTGAGAAACCTCGGCAGGAAATCACTTGAAGAGGTACAGCAGAAGTTGGCAGGGCTGGGGCTTTCGCTTCGCCACAACAACGACTGATAAACTATTTTGCGATAAACATTTAGAAGGGAGAAACAATAATGCCTAACCGTAAGCTGGGCAAGCCCTCCGATCAGCGCAGGGCAATGCTGAGGAACCTCACCACCGCATTGCTTTGGAACGGTAAAATCGTTACCACCGAAACTCGTGCAAAGGAAGTTCGCCCCATTGCAGAGAAGCTGATTACGCTTGCAATATCCGAATATAAAAACACCACCGTTGTCCGCAAGGAGAAGAGGAACGACAAACAGCAGATCGTCGAAGTCGAGAAGATCAACGATATGCCCTCCAAGCTCCATGCCCGCAGGCAGATGATGGCTTATCTTTACAACGTTCCGGAGCCCAAGAAGGCAAAGGAAACCAAGAAGGAATATCATGCCCGCACCGTCGGCGTGAGCTCCCCCGTTGTAGAGAAGCTCTTCCGTGAGATTGCTCCCAAGTATGACGGACGCAACGGCGGCTATACCCGTATGCTCAAGCTCGGGCCCCGCCGCGGTGATGCAGCCGAGATGGTAGTTCTCGAGCTCATCTGACAGCACGGCAGTCCTTCTTCCGGCAGCGCATCTTCGATGTGAAGGGAGAAGCAGCAATACAAAATTGCAACGGCAAAACTGCAATACAACGCAGCACAGCCGCCACGCTGAAGCGTGGCGGCTTTTGCATATCACCGCAGGCGACAGCGTATAGGCGAAGATGATACGCAGCGACAGAGTTTTTTCGCATTGCCGCCAGCTACAGGCGCAGCCTCGAAAGGAGTTAACCTAAACCCGCTTCGCCTGCATACAACAAGGCGTGCGTAATCGAGTGCGCAGACGTCGAAAGCGAAACGACGGCGCACCCAAGAAAAAGGAAAGCCGCACCAATAAAATGGGGCGAAGAGCTGCATCGGAA
>JAEDJH010000028.1 GCA_016296415.1 Clostridia bacterium
TGAAAACAACGCCGTTTTGGCGGCGTTGCTCGGATTTATGATGCTGCTTTTATTGATGGCGCCCGTTTCCGATGTAGAACACCGCCAGCGTTCCCGGACCGCAATGCGTGCCTATTACGCTGCCTATGTAGGAAATTCTTACCGGCATATCGGGAAGACGCTCGTGGAGCAGCTTCACCATATACTCGGCGTCCTCGGGGCAGTGTGCGTGACCGATGCGGATATACTTGGTCCGTTCAATATCAATGGTCGCAAAAATCTCTTCGGCAATTGCCTTAAGAGCGTTTTTCCTGCCCTTTACCTTCCTGCGGGGAATGATGCGCCCTTCGAGGTCGAGGTCGAGCAGGGGTTTAATCTGCAAAACGTCACCGAAGAAGGCGGCCGTGGAGCTGATCCTTCCGCCCCTCTTGAGATACAGCAGCTCGCCTACGGTGAAGCGGTGCTCAACCTTGAGCCGCATATCCATAAGGTAATTATAGCAGGTGTCGATGTCTGCTCCAGAGTTTTTCTTGTCAACGACGTATTCGAGCAAAAGTCCTTCGCCCGCCGATGAGCAAAGCGAGTCAACAACGATTATGCGGCGCTCGGGGAATTTTTCCTCAAGCTCCTTTGCTACCATTGTCGCACAGTTTATCGTGCCGCTTTGTCCGCTTGAGAAGCAAACGTGGAGTATATCGAGCCCGGATTCGAGAAGGGGTATCCAGAGGGTTTCAAAATCCTCGCTCGTTGGCTGTGAAGTGGAATAAACGAGCCCGTTTTTCATTCCCTCGTAAATCTCGATGGCGACGGAGTCATCCATGGCGTCGAGATACTCCTTTCCACCAAGAATGTAGCGCATTCTGACAAAAGGTACGTTGAGGGCACGCATGGTTTCTGCACCGATGTCGGTGGTAGAGTCGGAGGTAATGATATATTTTTCCATAGCTTATTCTTTCGCTTTCCTTATTTTTTGGTTATGATATAATAATAAACGATAAAATTGAGGAGAATGTAAAATGACTGCAAAGAAAACGGGTTTACAGAAAATTTCCATTTTCTGGATATATTTGTCGGTTATAATAATTGTGGCGGTGCTGATTGCTCTGGTGGCTTTTTTCTACAAGGGCGGCGGCGCAAAGGTGCTTCTTACGACAGACGGTTCCTCGCCGGAGCCGGATGCCTGCAATACATATTTGGAGGAAAACTATGAACATTTGGCATGATATATCTCCCAAAAGGATAAAGAACGACGATTTTTACGCAGTCGTTGAAATTACGAAGGGAAGCAAGACAAAATACGAGCTTGACAAGGAAACGGGTCTTATCAAGCTTGACAGAATACTTTATACGTCCACACACTATCCGGCCAACTATGGGTTGATACCGAGGACCTTTGCGGCGGACGGAGACCCGCTGGACGTGCTCGTGCTGTGCTCAGAGCCCATTCAGCCCATGTCGCTTGTCAGGTGTTATCCGATAGGCATGATAACCATGAAGGATAACGGGGCGGATGACGACAAGATAATTGCAATACCCTTTGACGACCCGACCTACAATTCCTATAAAGACCTTGCCGAGCTGCCGAGGCATATTTTCGAGGAGATGTCTCACTTTTTCACGGTATATAAATCCCTGGAGAACAAGCAGACGGTAATTGACGAGATCCAAAGCAGGGATAAGGCGCTTCTTGTCATAGAAAAGGCGATCGACGATTATATCGAGCTGTTCTGCAGATAATTTTGGAACCGCTTTGCTTTACAAACGTATTTATAATATGGTGACTCCCTTTTCCATATAAAAACCCGATATACGGGAAAGCTATGTCATTGAAAGTATCTTTGGAGGTTCTGTAATGGCTTTCTGGAGTAAAAACAAAAAAGAAAAAATAAACCCCGATGAGAACAAAACCGAAAAGAAAAAGCCGTCTTCCAAAAAAAGGCGTATATGGGGCGGCATCGGTATCGGCGCAGGTATTTTGCTTGTGGGATTCCTGATTTTTGCGGGTATCTATATACACGATGCGATAAATAATCCACGCGATTTATTCTCAACGCCCACACCTATGGCGACCCGGCCCGTACAAACGCCTGCCGTCACGAACGAAAACGGTGAAACTCCGGCAGTCACACCGGAGCCTACCGTAGATCTGCATGAGAGCCTGCAAAATCAAGCCGACTTTTCGATCATGAAGGACATTGTGAATATCCTCGTTATTGGCGTTGACTACTCGGAGGAGCGTGAAACCTGGAACGGAAAGCACGCCTACCATGCCGACGTTATGATGGTCGTTGCGATAAACTTCGAGGAGAACAGAGTGGACCTGATCTCGCTCCCGAGGGACACTTACGCAAAGATCCCCGGCGTAAACGGTATATACAAGCTCAATGCGTCTATTGACTGCGGAGGCGGAATGTGCGACGAGGGCTTTGAAAAGGTATGCGAGGCGGCGTCGTGGATGCTCGGCGGAATACCCGTTGACTACTATTATGCCGTTACGATGCCTGCCGTAAAGGATTTGACCAATGCAGTCGGCGGCGTTGAATATGATCTTGAAATGGACTTCACCATGGCGGGCAGGGAGTACAAAAAGGGCTTGCAGCACATGGACGGGCAGGCCGTACTCGACTATCTCCGAGTGAGAAAGGGAATTGACGCATCCGGCGACCTGAACAGGGTAAACAGGCAGAAAAAAATGATGATCACCCTGTTTAAGTCGATGAAGAACCAGAACCTGATATTGAAAATACCCCAGATCGTAGAGAGCTTCGATGGGCAGTTGTTCACCAATGCTACGCTTCAGCAAACGATAGCGCTCTCGCTGTTTGCATACGATCTCGATGCGGAGAATATCGGAATGCACTCGATGGGCGGAAAGATGAAGAACATATTCGGATGGAATTTCTGCCTTACCGACCAGAAAAAGAGAGTGCAGATAATTGAGGAGATATACGGCGTAAAGGTTGAAAAGTACATGGAGTACACCAAGGAATACGCCCAATACAGATGGCAGAGCATGCTCACCGAGCAGTATGTGGAAACCTGCAAGGCGCTGCAGAAAATGGTGGAGAATGAAATTGCGGCCGACGTATGGCTGCCTACGCCCACACCGAGACCCACTCCGCTTCCGAGCGGCGCAAAGCCTACTCCTACTCCGGAGGTGACAGCAACCCCCGATATTGCCAACGGCCGTCTTGTGGGTCGGACAAAGGCTGCGGCTGCAACCGCCGTACCGAAGGCCGTGTTTGTGCCCGATGCCGAAGCGGAAAAGCCCAGCCCCACGCCGGAGATGACCGCCACACAGCAGCCCACCGAAACCGTGCCGGTTACCGTAACGCCGTCACCTACACCGTCACCGACACCTGCTCCCAAGTACGACTTTGAAACGAGGATGCTGTATTACGAGTATCTTTACGCACTTGAGGACCTGGAGTACGCATACGAATGGGCGGAGCGTGAATGGGGACGGTTCAAGGTTGGAAAGAAAAACGACTTTGAAAGGGCGATCAACACCATAGAGCTTTGCAACATAAGGCTGAAGGATTCCGCAATAGAGCTGGCAAAAGCGTTCGGATACCGTGTAAAGCTGCTGAATTTTGACGTGAAGTATTGGCTGGATCCCGAGTTCAACGAGGTATTGGTTGACTTCAGATAGAAAAAGCAAATTCAAGTATATGAGCCTCACCCGAAGGTGGGGCTTTTTCGTTTAATGATCATGTTGAAAAAAGCCGACCTTGCCAAACTTTATTGATCGGGTTATAATTTATATGTGAAAATGTGCGAAACGGAGAATGCCATGTCAGGTGAATATACAGTAAAAGACATCAAGGTCATGGAGGGGCTTGAGGCGGTAAGGATGCGTCCGGGAATGTATATCGGAAGCACCGGCGCACGAGGACTTCACCACATGCTTTGGGAAATAGTGGATAATGCCGTGGATGAAGCGGCAAACGGCTATGCTGATTGCGTCAGCGTAACGCTTAATAAGGATATGTCCGTGACCGTAGAGGACAACGGCAGGGGAATACCTGTCGGCATACATGAAAAACTCGGCGTTTCCGGCGTTGAGGTGGTTTATACAAAGCTGCACGCCGGCGGAAAATTCGGGGAGTCAAGCTATGCCTTTTCGGGAGGGCTCCACGGAGTCGGTGCATCGGTAGTAAACGCACTTTCCAAATCTGTCAAGGTCGAGGTATTCCAAAACGGCAGAGCTTATATGCAGGAGTTTGCGAGCGAAAGGGACTCCGAGGGCAAGATGCACTCGGGGCGTCCGAAGGCGCCGCTTCAGGAGCTTGGTAGGACGAGGAAACAGGGAACCCGTGTGACTTATCTTCCCGACGATACCGTGTTTGAAACGCTTGAGCTGAACTATGAAACGGTTTCGAGAAGGCTTAGGGAGCTTGCATACCTGAACAGGGGTGTACGCTTTGTTCTGACCGACAGCAGAAAGCATGGCGGCTCGCAGGATGTTGAATATTGTTATCAGGGCGGCATAATAGACTTTGTAAAGGGGCTGAACGCCGAAAAAACGGTGCTGTATGACGAACCGATAGTTGTAAAGGGCACAAAGGACGGTATCCACGTCGAGATCGCAATGCAGCATAACGACGGCTATACCGAAAACATCTTTTCCTATGTCAACAACATCCCCACGACTGAGGGTGGAATGCACGAGGTGGGATTCAAGTCTGCGCTCACGAAGGTTATGAACGACTATTGCAGGCGTTCGGGAATATTGAAGGATAAAGACCTTTCGCTTGCCGGAGAGGACTTCAGAGAGGGCCTTACAGCGGTATTGTCCGTAAAGATGACGAATATCCAGTTTGAGGGACAGACAAAGACGAGGCTTGGAAATACCGAAGCCAAAACAGCCGTTGAGAGCGTTGCGATGGACAGGCTTACTCATTTTCTTGAGGACCTGAAAAACGCTTCGGTTGCAAACAGCATGGCGGACAAGGCGGTCAAGGCGAACAAGGTCAAGGAAGCCGCAAGGAAAGCCAAGAACATGGCGAGAGAGAAAAATAAGCTTGAAAATGCTCCGCTCGTGGGTAAGCTGTCAAGCTGTACGGGCAGGAATGCCGCAGAAAACGAGATGTTCATCGTCGAGGGAGATTCCGCCGGAGGCAGCGCAAAGCAGGGCAGGGACAGACGGTTTCAGGCGATACTTCCGCTTAGAGGAAAACCGCTTAACGTTGAGAAAAAACGCCTTGATCAGGTGCTTGCAAACGAGGAGCTTCGGTCGATAATCACCGCAATAGGCACGGGTATCGGCAACGACTTCAATATGGCAAACCTCAAATACGACAAGGTGATAATTCTGTCCGATGCCGACCAGGACGGCGCACACATCAGGGCGCTCCTTCTGACATTCTTCTATCGGTACATGAAGGAACTGATCATCGAGGGTCACGTTTATATAGGTTTGCCGCCGCTTTACAAGATACAAAAGGGCGATGAAATAAAATATGCGTATTCGGACGATGAGCTGAACAGGCTTACAAAGGGACTGAAGGGCTACGTACTGCAAAGATACAAGGGCTTGGGCGAGATGAATCCCGAGCAGCTTTGGGAAACCACCATGAACCCCTTAAACCGCACGCTGATAAAGGTCTCCTTGGAGGATGCTGCTAATATCGAAAGGATGGTTACCGTGCTGATGGGGAACAAGGTCGATCCGAGAAAGGAATACATCTCGGCGCACGCCGACTTCAACAAGACGGATACGTTTGAGGAAAGAATAGATAAGAGGGAAAAACCGAATGGCTAAAAAAAGCTCTAAAACCGAAGCAGGCGTCGGAAACGGAGGAGGGGAAATACTCCTTGTCAAAGAGATGGGCGAGGTTATGCATCAGTCGATGATGCCCTATGCCGAACACGTCATATTGGAGCGGGCCCTCCCGAGAGTTGAGGACGGATTGAAGCCGGTGCAGAGGAGAATACTCTACACCATGCTCGAGCTGGGCAATACGCCCGATAAGCCGCATAGAAAGAGTGCGAGGATCGTCGGTGACTGTTTGGGTAAATATCATCCCCACGGTGACAGCTCGGTTTATGACGCCATGGTGAGAATGGCGCAGGATTTCAATATGAGTATGCCGCTTGTGGACGGACACGGAAACTTCGGCTCGGTTGACGGCGACAGCGCAGCGGCAATGCGCTACACCGAGGCGAGGATGATGCCGCTTGCGCTCGAAGTATTGCGCGACATAGACAAGGATACCGTGAAATTCAGCCTTAACTTTGATGACACGCTGAAGGAGCCGGATCTGCTTCCGGGCAGATTTCCAAATCTCATTGTCAACGGTGCGACGGGGATTGCGGTCGGACTGGCCACAAACATTCCGCCGCATAACCTGCGTGAGGCAATCGATGCAACGATAGCAATGATTAAAAATCCCGAAATAAGCTGTGATGAGCTTATGAAGATAATCCCCTGTCCGGACTTTCCCACGGGCGGCTATATATTGAACTCGGACGAGATCGCCGAGGCGTACAGGACGGGTCGGGCAAAAATCACCGTAAGGGCCAAGGCGCATATAGAGGAGCAAAAAAACGGAAAGCAGCTTATCGTGATTACGGAGCTTCCGTACCAGACGAACAAGGCGAAGCTTTTGAGCGATATTTTGGAGCTCAGCCAAGAGAAAAAGACGTTGTTTGCCGGAATTTCCGACATTCGTGACGAGTCCGACAGGCAGGGAATGCGTGCCGTTATAGAGGTCAGAAAGGGTGCGGATGCCGAGAAAACCCTGCAATATCTCTATAAGTATTCGGAATTGCAAACGACGTTCGGCGTGAATATGGTTGCCATAGCGGACGGAAAGCCGCAGCAGCTTTCGCTCAAACAGATGCTTTCGTATTACATAAAGCATCAGGAAGATGTTGTGACGAGGCGCACGGAGTTTGACCTTGAAAACGCAAAGAGGCGCATGCACATTCTGGAAGGACTGATGATAGCGATAGACAATATCGACGAGGTCATCAGGCTTATAAGGGCGTCAAAGACCCCGAAGATCGCGAGAGAAGCGCTTATGAACCGATTTGGGCTCAGCGAGATGCAGGCACAGGCTATACTTGATCTGAGGCTGCAAAGACTGACCAACCTCGAGATGCTGTCCATCGAAAAGGAATATAAGGATACGGCGAAGCTTATAAGCGGGTATGAAGCCATACTTTCCTCAAAAGCGAAGCTGTTTGCGCTGATAATCGACGAGCTCACCGAGATCGGCGAGAAGTACGGCATACCGAGGCGCACTCAGCTCATAGACGGGGAACGACGGATAAGCATACCCGAGGAGGAAGCAAAGATTGCCGATGAGGCGATAGTGATGGTGCTGCCCGACAATAAGCTGCGCCGTGTTGCAAAACGCAGCTTCAATAAAGAACTTGCCGCCGAGGAAAGACCCGTGGCGATATTCGATACGACCACCGACAAGCGGCTGAAGCTGTTCATGAACTCGGGTGCGTGCCTGTCGCTCCAGATAGAGGATATACCCGAAACAAAGCTCGGAACAAGGGCGACCAGCCTTGCATCGCTTATTGCTCTTGAGGAGGGCGAGACCGTTGTGCGCTCATTTGTCGGCGAGCAAAGCGGAAAGCTTTTCTTCTATACCAAGCACGGCTATATAAAGTGCCTCGATGCTGCTGAGCTGAACACGAAGCAAAAACGTATAGCCGCAACCTCCGTCAAGGATGGTGATGAGCTTATAGGAGTTGAGCCCGAGAGTGAGGAGAGCGTGGTGTTCATAACCAAAAACGCCATGAGCATAAGGTTTATGCTTTCCGACGTGCCCGTTATGGGCAGGGTAAGCGTCGGTGTTCGGGGAATAAAGCTCGACGATGGCGACGAGGTGATTTTTGCGGCGCAGATACCCGATATGGGCGAGCTTTTGCTCGTATCGGAGAGGGGCTATATGAAGCGCAGCTTTACGTTCGACTATGAACTGCAAAACAGATACGGAAAGGGCGTAAAGACGTTTGATTTCAAAAAGAACGGAGCAAACGGGACGAGGCTTGTTGCCGTATTCCATATCATGGAGCCGGAAACGCTTGTGGCGGAGCAGCTTCATGGAACGGTGACGGAGTTCAACACGGACGACATTATGATAGAACAGCGGTTCAGCAAGGGGAAACCCGTTATAATGGCCGTTCTTGACGATATTATAACGAGCGTCAGTAAAAAATAAAAACAGTCTGCAAACCGCGGGACATCCTGCGGTTTTTTATATCCGCCGTTTGTCATTATCAACCCTTGGGCCAAATATACATAGAGAGTATATAAGTCTACGGAGGCACGGCTATGACGAATAATAATATGGCGTTTATCGAAGGCAGGGTCGTAACGGAACCGATCTGTGACCACTGTTTATATGGAGAGATGTTTTATTCTGTAAAGGTGGAAGTCGCAAGGTTAAGCGGCACCGTTGACAGCATACCCGTAACATTGCCCGGGCGACTTTTGCACAGACATCCCGTCATGGTGGGGGACTTTGTCGGCATATCGGGTGAACTCAGATCGTATAACAAGCAGATAGACAGGAAAAATCGCCTCATTCTGACCGTATTTGCCAAAAGCATCGTAGTGTCCGGTGAGATGGACAGCCGAAATGAGGTGATGCTTACCGGCTTTGTATGCAAGCCTGTTATGTACAGAAAAACGCCGTTTGCAAGGGAGATAGCGGACGTGCTGATTGCGGTGAACAGGGATTATGGCAAGTCGGATTATATTCCGTGCATCGCATGGGGAAAAAACGCAAGAGCGGCAAACGGTTTTACGGTCGGTGACGGCGTTGAAATTTGCGGAAGATTCCAAAGCCGTATTTATCAAAAGCTGACAGAGGACGGAAGAACGGTACAGAGGACGGCATACGAGGTTTCGTGTACCACTATAGAGCGAATTTGAGGGTGAATTGACAAAATATATCGGGGCGTGCTATCATTCAAGCATAACATCATGGAGGAGATTTACCATGAAAATATGCAGATTCAGTTATGAAAACAGGTCGGAGTACGGCATTATTGAGGGTGGAATGATTTACCCCGTCAACGGACTGCCCTACGACAAAATCGAAAAGGACGGCAGGTGCATACCGCTCGAATCCGTAAGACTGCTTGCGCCGTGCGAACCGACGAAAATCGTCGCAATAGGCAAAAACTATGCCGCACATGCCGCCGAGATGAAGGAAGGGCAGCCGGAGGAGCCGCTTCTGTTCCTGAAGCCCAACACCTGCGTTGTGGGACATGAGGATGAGGTCGTTTACCCCAGCCTTAGCAAACGCCTCGACTATGAGGGAGAACTCGGCGTAGTTATCGGCAAAAAGTGCCGCAACGTTACGCCCGAGCAGGTAAACGACGTTATATTCGGCTACACCTGCCTTAACGATGTTACCGCAAGGGATATTCAAAAAGGGGACATGCAGTGGACCCGGGGAAAGGGCTTTGACACTTTCTGCCCCATCGGACCGCATATCGAAACCGAGCTTGACGCCTCCTGCCTGAAGATAGAAACGAGATTGAACGGCGAAACCAAACAAAGCTCGTTTACCAATATGATGACGCATGACATAGCAAAGCAGATTTGCTACATCACGCAGGTTATGACCCTTTTGCCCGGCGACGTCATTGCAACGGGTACTCCCGAGGGCATAGGCAGTATGCAGATCGGCGACGTTGTCGAGGTGGAGCTTGAGGGCATAGGCGTACTGAGGAATCACATCGTCGGAGACTGATGGACGGCTTGACCTTGGCTTCCGTTGCGGCGGAGGTAAGAAAACTTACAGGCGGCAGAGTGGAGAAGGTGCAGCAGCCCGAAAGGGATATGCTGCTGCTTTCCATACACAAAAACGGGCAGGGGTACAAGCTGCTTCTATCCGTTTCTGCGGACAATGGGCGGATACAGATAACCTCAAAAAAATACGAAAACCCCGTCAATGCTCCAATGTTCTGCATGCTCATGAGGAAAAGACTGAGCGGTGCAAAGCTTGTTTCGGTTGAGCAGCCGATGCTAGACAGGCGTGTGGTCTTAAGCTTTTCCGCATACAATGAGCTTGGGGACAATGTGGTTTACTCGGTTATCTGCGAGATAATGGGCAAGCATTCAAACATTATCTTTGTCAACGAAAACGGCGTTGTGATAGATGCAATAAAAAGGATAGACGAAAGCATTTCAAACCGTGTTGTTCTTCCGGGAATGCCCTACGAGCCGCCAAAAACGCAGACCAAGCTCGATCCGCGAGAGGCGGACGAGGCGGACTTTTTAAGCGTACTGAGCCAAAACGCGAGCGCCCATTCTGCACTCAGCAGGGCGTATTTCGGTCTTTCGCCGAGGGTGGCGGAGATGCTCATAGATTCTTTCGGCAAGCGCAGCCTTGAGGAGACTGCGTCCCGCCTGTTCGCTTTTTATCGTGATGTGCGTCGGGATGTTTTCCAAAACTCGGCGGATACGGATGCGGACGGTAACATACAGAACGTATATCCCTTCGATTACGGCTTGACAAAGGTGACCGACATCAATGCGGCGCTGGACAAGATG
Organism: Clostridia bacterium; assembly: GCA_016296415.1. GTDB lineage: Bacteria > Bacillota > Clostridia > Christensenellales > CAG-138 > JAEDJH01. The sequence continues at coordinate 10,505 of JAEDJH010000028.1, forward strand.
TATGAGCTGAAGGATCAAAGCGAGCATATCAAGCGCAAATACGGTGCGGTGAAAAAGGTGGTTTCAAACAATATCGCAAGATGCGAGCGCCGGCTGGGAGCGCTGCAGGCCGCCGTGCCGAGCGACGGCGAGCTTGAGACGATGCGCCGTTACGGCGAGCTGCTTACGGCAAATCTTTTCAAGCTGAGGTCGAATGCCGGCGAGGCGGTATTGACCGATTACTATTCCCCGGGGATGGAAACGGTCAAGATACCGCTTGACATCAAAAAAACTCCCGCCGACAATGCAAAGGAATATTTCAGGGAGTACCGCAAGGGAAAAACCGCACAGCGCATCGGATCGGAGCAGATAGCCAAAACGCTTGAGGAGCTGGAGTATCTTGAAACGCTTGATGAGAGCCTTGAATGCTGTGAAAGCTCGCAGGATGTGCAGGAGATCACACGGGAGCTGACCGAGCAGGGGTATATAAAGGATAAGAATAAAACCCCTAAAAAGCGCAAGCAGGCCGAAACCTTGCCGCCGATGCTGTTTGCTGCCGATGACGGCACCGAGATATTGGTCGGAAAAAACAACAGGCAAAACGATGAGCTTACTCTGCGCACTGCGGCAAAGTCCGATTGGTGGCTGCACGTAAAGGATATGCCGGGTTCGCACGTTATCGTGAGATGCCGGGAGGAGCTTTCAAGCGAGCTGCTGCTTATCGCTGCAAACCTGGCCGCATGCTACAGCAAGGCAAAAAACGGCGAAAACGTCCCCGTTGATTACACAAGGGTCAGATATGTCAAAAAGCCCGCGGGGGCAAAGCCGGGAATGGTTATTTATACAAACCAAAGCACCGTTTTCGTAACGCCAAACCAAAAGGAAGCGGCAAAGCACAGAAAACGCATATAATGCGCATTTACGGCATTTTATCCCTTTGAAGCGAATATGATTGTCATATAACGCTGAGGAGGGATTTTTTATGTTAAAAAAAATGATATGTATTTTGCTGACGGCGGCGATGCTTTTGGCTGTGTCCGCCTGCGGCACGCAGGATATGCCGAACGAGAATGAGCAGGCGGAATATACGGACTACACCGAACAGGCGGTGTTCTCCCAAACGGGATGGAGAAATACCGTTGTGTATCTGGTAAGCGACGATGGCTTCATAGTGCCGGTCATGAAAAGGATACCATGGGAGGAGGGGATCGCCCGGGCGGCGATTGAACAGCTTATAGCAACGGATGAAAATTTGCTTGAAACCGCAAAAAGGGGGCTTAACCCGACCGTTCCGAACGGGACGGAGGTTGAAATAAGCATAAAAGACGGCTGTGCCACGGCAAACCTTTTGAATTTTGAGCAGCTGTCAACGGCGGAGCAGGAGAAAAATATGCTTGTTTCCATAGTGAATACATTGACGGAGTTTGAAAGCATAGATAGGGTAACGGTTAAGGTGAACGGCAAATCCGGAAAGCTGGCAAACGGCACGGAGCTTCCCGAGGAGCTTTCGAGGCTTCCGCTGAATATCAGTGAAACCGTTGAAGCCTCTGCGTCGGGCGATACGAAGCCCGTCACACTGTTTTTCGCCAACGAATCATGCAGCCTGAACATACCGATCACACGCTATATGAGTGAGCCGACATTTGAAAAGGCGGTAATGGCCCTGCTTGCGGGTGATAGCAATGAAGAAGTAAAGTGCTGCTTTCCCGAGGGTACGGTGCTGATAAGTGCGGAAATATCGAACAATACCGCAACGGTAAATCTCAGCTCGGATTTTAATTCGGTCGAGTTTTCTCCCGGGGTGGATATTGCCGCATACGAAACGCTGTTCCTCACCGCCTGCGGCTTTGGGGAGATAAGCGAGCTTGTATTGCTTGTGGACGGCATGGAATTTTCAAAGTTTTCCTCGGAAACGGTGCCTCCGAAATATGTAAACGAGTTTTAGCTGTTTGAATATTCCTGCGAAAATGTTATAATTACGGCACCAAAATAAACAAAAGAAAAGGCGGTTATGTTATGAAGCTGGTAATAGCGTCCAACAACATGCATAAGGTCGAGGAGATAAAAAGCATCCTTGCCGGCAAATTTGAGGCAATATACTCACTTGGGGAGATGGGTATAGACATCGACGTGGTTGAGGATGGCGTAACGTTTGCAGAGAACGCCGCAAAAAAGGCGCATGAGATACTTGCGGTGTCGCCCGGGGACTGTGCGGTAATCGCAGATGACAGCGGCCTGGAAGTGGATGCTCTCGGCGGAGCCCCGGGAGTTTACAGCGCACGCTTTGCGGGCGAGGGACACGATGACAAGCTGAACAATAAAAAGCTTCTTACGCTGCTTGACGGACTTGAGTTTGAAAAGCGCACGGGAAGGTTCGTCTGCGCTATGGTGCTTGCTGCCAGAGGCAGGGAGGATATTGTTTCGCTTGGCATTGCGGACGGCAAGATACTTACCGCCGAAAAGGGCATGGGCGGCTTCGGATACGACCCGCTTTTCCTCTATGAGCCGCTTTCAAAGACGTTTGCCGAGCTTTCGGCAGATGAAAAAAACGCCATAAGCCACAGGCGCAAGGCACTCGAGGGAATTTTGGAAAAGCTTGCGAACATATAAAACGGATTTTTGAGCGGACGGCGATCGCTGCATCACCGTCTGTTTTTTATGCCCGATTCTATTCGTACCGAATTTTTGAACGGAATTTTTTTGCCCCTGTACGGGCAATAATAGAACAATACAAAGCGTTTGATTTCGGAGCGAAACGGAATATGAATTGGATACTGATAATTTTGATTCAGGCGGCAGTGATGGGGCTACTTAGCTGGATTTTGTTTAAAAAGCAGCGCAGGGAGCTTGAGAAGCCGTCAAAGGTGACAAAACGGGAGCTGAATGCAAGCGAGCTTGCGGAGTTGAAAACGCAGAGAATGCGTTCGCTGACAATGCCGCTTACGGAGCTTTCAAGACCGATGCGCATGGACGATATAGTTGGACAAAGCACGGGTATTCGTGCGCTCAGGGCGGCGCTTACCGGCCCAAACCCACAGCACGTTATAATCTACGGGCCTCCTGGCATAGGAAAGACCTGTGCGGCAAGGCTCGTGCTTGAGGAGGCGAAGAAGAACCCCTGCTCACCGTTTGACGAAAATTCCGGCTTTATTGAGGTGGATGCAACGTGCGTAAGGTTCGACGAACGCTCCATAGCGGATCCGCTTATTGGTTCGGTACATGACCCCATATATCAGGGTGCGGGTGCATACGGCTCGCTCGGAGTGCCGCAGCCCAAGCCCGGGGCGGTTACCCGTGCGCATTGCGGCGTGCTGTTTTTGGATGAGATAGGGGAGCTGCACCCTATACAGATGAACAAGCTGCTGAAGGTGCTGGAGGACAGATGCGTCTATTTTGACAGCGCATATTACTCCAAGGACAATGCCAACATACCTGCATACGTGCACGATGTGTTCAAAAACGGACTCCCTGCCGACTTCAGACTTGTGGGCGCAACCACAAGGGCACCCGAGGAATTGCCCCAGGCACTGAGATCGCGCTGTGTCGAGATTTTTTTCAGATCTCTTGATAAAGCGGAGCTTGAGGAGATAGTGAAGGGGGCGGCCATGCGTGTGGGGTATGAGATAACGGAAAATGCGGTGAGCTGCTGTGCGGAATACTCCTCGTCGGGGCGTGATGCGATAAACATAATACAGCTTGCCGGAAGCACGGCATACCTTGACGGAAGAAGGCTCATATCGGAGGCGGATATAAATTGGGTGGCAAAGATCTGCCGCCACGAAAAGCGTACTCCATTTATGATAAGTGACAGCCAAAGCGTTGGTGTTGCTTACGGGCTGGGTGTTGCAAGTGACCTTTCAAAGGGCTTTTTGATGGAGATAGAGTGTACCGCAGAGAAAACGGGCAAGGGCATGGGCGATATGAAGATGCTCGGCATGATAGAGCAGGAGGAAATAAACGTGGGAAACAGACGCCTTATAAGGAAAAGCACCGTAAAGGCTTCAATAGATAATGTTATGGCGGCGTTTTTGAAGCGATTCAACGTTGATTGCGGCGACTATGACATCCGATTCAATATTCCGGGAGGCATGCCCGTTGACGGGCCCAGCGCAGGCATAGCGTTTGCAACCGCCCTTATGAGCGCAATTACCAAATTACCGCCGAGACCGCACACGGCATTGACCGGCGAAATAACGGCAAACGGAAAGGTAAGACCTATAGGCGGAGTAGATGCGAAGCTTGAGGCGGCGAAGGAGGCGGGAGCAAGATATGCCATTATTCCCGCCGGCAATATGGACGAAAGCAAACGAAATCTTGCCATCGAGGTTACGGAGGCGGATGATATATGCGACGTTATGCGGTTCATGTTCGACGGCTTGGAGGGGGATGGAAAGAATACAGAGGTCATTGCGGCGAGGGCATGGAGGGCGGAAATTGGAACAACGGATTGAAATTTGTGATATTTTTCTCGATTTGAAGGAACTGGAGGTGCTTGCAAGGCACTCGGCTTTCAATTTTGTCAGCGCATTGAGCCGCAAGCCCAGGAAAATCGCTCACGAAGCGGCAATGCTGGAAAAAAGGCTCGTTGACAGCTATAAACAGCTTACGTACTACACCGATTCGTTAAAAGGCATGCAGGCAATCTGTATGTCCCTGAGCGAGAATTTCTATGTGCTGGAAAAAGCCGTGCTGTCCGTTAAAAGTGAGTTTGACGGGATAGACGGAGCAAAGCTTCCGCTTATAAACGAGGGCAGAAATACAAATGCGTTCAGAATTGAAGCCATCGCCGGGGAGATAGTCAACCATCGCAACGGTAAGCTCGACGAAAGCACGATCGTATGTTATCTCAATGCATTTCAGGACATAGCGCCGCTGACGATTGCGGAGCTGAACGTTCTGCCGCTTTTTTTGAAGCTTGAACTGCTGAAAATGGCGGCAAGAATAATAAAAAACGGACTTGTCGTAAGCGCACGGTATGCGGAGGCGGATAAGGCGGCGGAGGCTTTTTTTGAAACCCCGGCAAGCTCGGCAAAGCAGGCTGTGTCCGCAATAGAGAAACTGAATATCTGCCAAAACACCTCCGTGGCGGAACGGCTCATTGCGGTGAGCAGCGAGAGAGAATCGGAGGTGCTGAGGGACATAATCGAGGAACAGCTCAGGCTGCATGATACGAACTCGGAAGAGCTTCTGAATAAGGAACGGAAACGGCATACCTCTGAAAATATGCTTGCCATGAACGTGATAATGAGCATAAAGTTCCTCGAGCACCTGCCGTGGGAGCGTATATTCTCCGAGGTGTGCGTGGTCGATAAGGTGCTTTTAAGCGATGATGTGTATGCCGCCATGGATCCTGCGTCAAGGCGATATTACCTGATGTCGGTTGAGCGCATTGCGGCAAGGCTGAAGGTGAGCGAGGCGGCGGTTGCCAAGACCTCCGTTGCGCTTTGCGAAAAGGGCATGGGGAAGGCGGCGCATTGCGGGTACTATTTGATCGACAGGGGAACTGATCGGCTTTACAAGGCGATGCGCCCCGATAAAAAATATATCAGACTTTCAAATGATACAAGGCTGTGGCTTTTTGTTGTCGTACAGGCGCTGATAGGCATGACGGTCTTCCTCACTGCGTTCACGGGCGGATGGATAGGTGCGGTTATCTCTATTCCCGTCTGTGCGTACTTGGGATTTTCTATCGCAGTAAGGGTCTTTACGGGCATTACACGACCGAGGCAGATACCGAGGCTGGAGGTTTTCGACTGCATCGGCGAAGATAAAAGGACGATAGTTACAGTTCCGACGCTGATAACCTCCGAGGAGTCGCTTCGTGACGTAATATCGAGGCTGGAGTGCCATTATCTGGCAAATCGGCTTTACGGAAGCATGTTTGCCGTCATAGGCGATTTTCCGGATGCCGAAACAGGCGAAACGGAGAAGGATGCCCCGGTTTTGGAGCTTGCAAAAGCGCTTATTGACGGGCTTAACGCAAAATACTCCCCCGATGCGCCGATTTTCTTTTATATTCATCGCAGACGGAGCTTTGACGAAAACAGCGGCAGATGGATGGGCTATGAACGAAAGCGGGGTGCGGTCATGGCGTTTATACGGCTTAATCGCAGCCAAACAGCCGACGAGGAATTTATTGCGATATATCCCGAAATTCCTCCAAGGGCGAAATTTTGTGTAACGCTCGACTCGGATACCGTACTGCCGCAGGGGACGCTGAGCGAGCTGATCGGATCTGTCCTGCATCCGCTGAATGAGCCGGTCATAGGCAAAAACGGCGTGGTCACGGAGGGCTACGGGCTGATTGCGCCAAGAATGGAGGTGCGGGCAAAGGGAAGCACAAAAACACGGTTTTCGAGGATTTTTTCGGGAAACTGCGGCATGAGCCGCTACGATACTCCCGTATCGGACTTTTACCAGGACTTTTTCGGCGAGGGGATTTTCGGCGGCAAGGGTATATTTAACATAGACGTATTCGATTCTGCCGTCGGCGGGAAAATTTGCGACAACAGCGTCTTGAGCCATGATTTGCTCGAGGGAAGCCTTGTCGGCGCAGGCTATGCAGGAGACATAGTGCTGTACGATTCGGAACCTTCGTCGCTGTTTTCATGGTGGAAGCGCCAGCACAGATGGATAAGGGGCGATTTCCAGCTTCTTGCGTTTTTAAAACGGAAAATTCGCCTTAAAAACGGGGAAACTGCCAATCAGCCGTTAAACGATGTTTCAAGGTACAAAATAATAAGCAATATGAAGGCTGCATTGCGTTATCCTGTGGTGCTGAGAACGATAATTATCGGCGCTGCTTTTGGCAGCGCATGGCCGATAGCGCTCGGACTGCTGCTGCTTTTATTTGATATTGCGGCGGATGCGGTGGGACTGTTCAAACTGCTGCTGAAAAAGAAAAACATCACACACGGCATTATCTCTGACAAATGCCGCACTGCGCTTCGTGCGCTGTATTCGGTGCTTTATCTGCCCTATTACGCATGGGTAAGCTTAGATGCTGTCATAAGGGCGGTATGGCGGACGTGGGTTTCGCATAAGAAGATGCTTGAATGGCAGACCGCTTCGCAGGCCGAGCGCATCAAGACGGAGGGTGTAATAAAGTACTACAAAAAGGCGGCAATGTGCGTGGCGTTCGGCGCATTGATGCTGCTTGCCTGCTTTTTGCTGAATGCTCCGTTTATATGCGCAATACTCGGAATATTCTGGTGCTTTGCACCGCTGTTTATGTACTACGGAGATATGCGGACGGAGGAGGAGAAGCCTGACGAAAGCGAAAAGGAGGAGCTTAAAAAGATCGCCGCTGCAACATGGAGGTTTTACGAAAAATTCTGTACGAAGGAGAATAACTTCCTGCCTCCCGACAACTTTCAGGAGGAACCGAAAAAGCCACCCGTTGCAAATACCTCCCCAACAAATATCGCCATGTATGTTGTGTCGGCTGTGTGTGCCGAAACGCTTGGGTTTATATCCCATGACGATGCGGCGGAGCGCATGGAAAATCTGCTTTCCACGCTCGGGAAACTTGAAAAATGGAAAGGACAGCTTTTTAACTGGTACAACATTAAAAGTCTGAGACCGCTTCGTCCGCAGTATATATCGACCGTGGACAGCGGTAATCTTTTGGCGTCGCTGTGGCTTGCAAAGAAGCACTTTGCGGACAGAGATGATATCGTATATATGCTTGATCATCTCATCGAAAACATGGACTTCGGCTTTTTGTACGACGCCGACAGGGGATTGTTTCATATCGGATACAGCACAGAAAACGGAGAACTCTCGGGATCGTGGTACGACCTGCTTGCCTCGGAATCGAGATTGACAAGCTATATCGCCGTTGCTTCGGGACTTGTGCCCAAAAAGCATTGGTTCAGGCTCGGCAGAGAGATCGTCAAGGCGGACGGAGGGGACGCACTTGTGTCATGGAGCGGCACTATGTTTGAATATCTTATGCCGGAGCTGTTTTTGACAACGCATGAAAACACGCTTGTGGGAGAGTCCTGCATGAGTGCGGTTAAGTCGCAAATTGCACATAGACGAGGCTCCGATAAGCTGTGGGGAGTTTCCGAGTCGGGCTACTATGCCTTCGATAAGGCAATGTATTATCAGTACAGGGCGTTTGGGATACCAAGGCTTGCGCTTTCGCTGGCAAAATCGCGCGAAGACGTCGCTGCACCCTACGCATCACTGCTGGCTTTGATGCAAAGTCCGCATGAGGCATATAAGAACGTGTGCAAAATGGTTAAAATGGGTTTATTGGGCGAATACGGGCTTTATGAAGCGGCGGACTATACCTCGCGAAGCGACGGGAGCCCGCCGAGGATAGTGAAAAGCTATATGGCGCATCATCAGGGCATGGGCTTATGCGCAATAACAAACGCCGTGACAGACAATTCGATAAAACGGGAATTTATGGAGATACCCGAGATGAAGGCGGCAGAGATACTGCTTGAGGAGAAAATCCCCGTTGAAACGGTAAGTCTGTCATCCATAAGGAAACCCGCAGAGCGAAGGCAAAGGGGATCCCGGCGCAAAAAGCTTCCCGAGGCAATCGTTTTCCGTCCGACTGTTCAGATACCTCATGTAAAGCTTTTGTCAAACGGCAGCTATACGGTGCTTTTGACGGACGGCGGAATGGGTTACAGCAAATGCGGAGATGTTTTGATAAATGAATTTGACGGAGACGTCCTGACGTCAAGCTCTGGTATATTCATGTTTATAAGCACAGAGGGCGTAAACAGCCGCTGCGCAACGCTTTATCCCGGTCATGATGCAGATGCGGAATACAGAGCCGAGTTTCAAAGCAATATGGCGGTATTCAGCATGACGGACGATAATTTTTCCGTGAAAACAGAGGTGTTCGTGTCGGCGGAACGCAACGGAGAAATACGCAGGCTGAAGCTTGTGAACAGGAGCAGGCAAACCAAAAACATAACGATCGG
>JAEDJH010000029.1 GCA_016296415.1 Clostridia bacterium
ATATCAAAAAAGCCTCGCATCTGCTTGACGGCTCTTATATGGTTTGCGGAATGTACACGGTGCTTGGCAAGCAGCACCTGAGCGGAACGATGTTTATGCCCGATTCCATAGCATATATCGAGTATAGCGCCATGGTCGGCGACAGCGCCGCAATCACGCCGGACGAGGTGTTCGGCTGCGTAAAATATATCGGAGAAAACACGGCGCTTACCGAGCATCTTGAAAAAATGCACGGCGGCTGATTATCGCCGCCGCCGAATAAGCTCATACCTGCCCGATCTTACTGCCCCGCCTCGATGCTTTCGACCTTGCGGAGCTTTTTCTGCATCTGCCTCGTCCTTACGCCGACAAGTCTGTCAAGCTCGGTATTCGCCTGCTCTATGCGGTTCTGCGCCGCCTGCAAGCCCTCCGCAAAGGTATCGAATTCGGTCTTTACCTCGTTCAAAACGTCCCATACCTCGCCGCTGCGCTTGTGAATTATGTAGCTTCTGTAACCCGTCTGCAGGCTGTTCAAAAGCGCCGCCATGGTGGAGGGACCGGCAATATTCACCTTATTATCACGCTGCAGCTCCTCTATCATGCCAAGCCTTACCGCCTCGGCGTAAAGCCCCTCCGTGGGAAGGAACATTATTGCAAAGCCCGTCGTCAGGGGCGGCAGTATGTACTTTTTCTCTATGTCGTTCGCCATCACCTTCAGACTGCGTCTGAGCTCAAGCTGTGCCGACTTTATCCTCTCGGGTACGGCGGAATCGTACGCATCCATCAGCCGTTCGTAGCTGTCCATGGGGAATTTCGAGTCAACGGGCAGATATACCGCCGAATCGTTTTCACCGGGCAAGCGCAGGGCAAACTCGACCCTCGTTCCCTGCTTTATCTGCACGTCACGCTCAAACTGCTCGGGCGCAAGCACCTCGTCAAGTATCGAGCCAAGCTGTATCTCACCGAGTATGCCCCTCGTTTTCACATTGCTCAGCACCTTTTTCAAATCGCCCACGCCGGATGCGAGCGTCTGCATCTCGCCAAGTCCCTTATACACCTGTTCAAGCCGTTCGTTGACCATGGCAAAGGAGCGTGTCATCCTGTCCTCGAGCGTTTTTTGCAGGCGTTCGTCCACGGTCTTTCGCATTTCCTCAAGGCGCCTGTTGTTATCCTCCTGCATACCGATGAAGTGCTTCGATACGGTGGAGCGGATGTTGTCAAGGCGCTGTTCGTTTTCAACCGCAAACGTGTTAAGCCTCTGCTCGTGGCTTCTTAGCGACTCCGCAACGGAACGCTGCATGGTAAGCTGTTGATTGACTATGCTCATTTGCAGGTCGGAAAACTTCTTCCCCGTTTCATCGGAAAAGGTTCGCTGGTTTTGGGAAATAAGCTCGCTCAAAAGGCGAATGGAGCTGTTCAGCTCCCGACGCAGAGCCTCGTTGCGCTCACCCATCGCCTCACGGTTTCGCTTCTGCTCCTCGACAAGCCGCCTCACCGTTTCGCTTTGGAGCCGCATTCTTATAAGCACCGCAATCGAAAGCGCAAGCGCCGCAGCACACAAAAATACGATTATATAGTCGATGACCATCTTTATCCTCCGAGTAATCTTTATTTGTCCGTGTAAACCTTAAAACCCGTCTATTATATAGCCGATGCCGAGCAGGAAATACACCGCACCGAAAGCGAACGGCATAAAAAGCTCACGGTGATGATGCTTTCGCCTGAAAAGGTCCGTAAGCACCAGCAGCTCCGCAAAATAGGCGAGGGCGCCGAGAATATAGGCGGCGATCCTCATTATGCGTGCGGCGTCGTCGGGAAGCCTGCCGACAAATTTTGCGGTCAGGAACAACACCGAGGCGATCCCCACGGCGATGTTTCGCAGCAGCAGTATCACGGCTTCAAGGCGGTTTTCCGCCTCGTACACCATGGTGTCCTTGTTCAAATGATGTCCGAAACAACTGTTTTCATCGTTGACGCTATAGTCGTAGCCGGGCAAAGGGTTTACCAAATCGCAATTCACCACGCTTTCGGAATTTATATATATTATAACTTAAAATCATGTCCATGGCAACACTCCCAAAATCCGTCCGATGAGGGCAGCCGCAATGCAGGCGGCAGCACCCATTGCCGTCGGGAGCATTATTGCGGTCAGGGTGTATTTTACGCTCCGTGTTTCCTTCCATATCGTCGATATCGTGGTCGAGCAGGGCCAGTGCATAAGTGAAAACAGCATGAAGCATATCGCCGTCACCCACGTCCAGCCGTTGTCCGCAAGCAGCAGTCTCAGGCTTTCAAGGCTGCTGTATCCGTCTATAACGCCCGTTGAGGTATATGCCATTATGATTATCGGCAAAACTATTTCGTTCGCCGGAAGTCCGAGTATAAACGCCATCAGAATAACGCCGTCCAAGCCTAAGAGCCTGCCCGCCGGATCCAGAAAATCGGTGCAGATTTTAAGCAGCGATGTCCCGTCGATGCTCACGTTTGCAAGCAGCCATATAACAAGCCCCGCCGGTGCGGCAACCGCCGCCGCACGCCCTAAAACGAACAGCGTTCTGTCAACGATCGAGCGCACGATTACCTTACCGACCTGCGGTCTTCGAAACGGCGGCAGCTCAAGCGTGCAGGACGAGGGAACGCCCTTGAGCAAGGTGGAGGAAAGCAGCTTTGACGCAAAAAACGTCGCCGCAATTCCGAGCAATATGAACGCCGTAAGCATCGCCGCCGAGATAACGGACTGCATAAAGCTGTGCGCAGCAGCCGCAAAAAACACGGTTATCAGTGCGATCATCGTCGGGAAGCGTCCGTTGCACGGCACGAGGCTGTTGGTTATCACCGCAATCGCCCGTTCCCTCGGGCTGTCGATTATCCTGCACCCGACCACGCCCGCCGCATTGCACCCAAAGCCCATGCACATACACAGCGCCTGTTTGCCGCACGCCCTGCATTTTCTGAAGCTTTCGTCAAGATTGAACGCTATCCTCGGCAGATACCCAACATCCTCAAGCAAGGTAAACAGCGGAAAGAATATCGCCATCGGCGGAAGCATGACCGAAACCACCCATGCCAGCACCCTGTAAACACCCAGCACGAGCGCTCCGTGGATAAAGTCGGGCACACCGATTTTTTCGCAAAGCAGCGTCAGCTTATCCTGTATAAAAGCAAAGAACCTGCTTAAAAGCTCGGACGGATAATTCGCCCCGACAATGGTTATGTAAAATATCAGCGCAAGCAAAAGCAGCATCACTATCCGCCCCGATATGCGCCCCGTCAGCAGCTTGTCGAGCTTTATCCGCTGCTTTTCCTTTTTTGCCGTGCGCTCGCCGCCGCTTTCCGTGCAGGCGGCACACAGTTTTTCCGCCGCCCTGTACAGCCTGCCTGCCGACTCCGCCGCCATATCGGTGCCGCCGTAATCCTGCCTTGCCTTCTCCGCCGCCGCCTTTGCCTCCGCATCATCGAACGCTATACCCGTATGCTCCTTTATTCCAAGAAGCGTTTCATCGTCGCCTTCAAGCAGCTTTTTCGCCACCCACTCGGGCTTCAGCTTATCGCCGCACCGCTCCGAGGCGAGCATGATAAGCTCCCCTGCCCTCGTTTGAAATTCTTCATCGTGTAAAAGCTCGCATTTTCGTCCTGCATATTCGCCGCCGCAGACCTTGTACACCGCCTCCATCAGCCTTGACAATCCCTTTTTCGAGCGCGCGCTCGTGCCCACGACCGGCACACCAAGCAGCGTTTCAAGGCGCTCCGTGTTCACCGAAATGCCCTTTTTCTCCGCCTCGTCCATAAGGTTTACACACACCACCAGCTTATCCGTAAGCTCGAGCGTTTGCAGCACCAGATTGAGGTTTCGCTCAAGGCAGGTCGCATCGCAGACGATTACCGTGCAGTCGGGCTCGCCGAAGCAGATAAAATCCCTTGCCGCCCGCTCCTCCTCGCTCATCACCGTCAGCGAATACGCCCCGGGGACGTCAACAAGCAGAAAGTCCGTATATTTGTATCTGCACCGCCCCTGTGCGTTTGTCACCGTCTTTCCCGCCCAGTTGCCCGTATGCTGCTTCATGCCCGTAAGGGCGTTGAACACCGTGCTTTTGCCGACGTTCGGATTACCGCCTATCGCAACGACATAGTCCGCCCTCTCCCTCTCGATTTCTCCGATGAGGGCCCCGTCCATGCTGTTTTTCGCTATGTTCTTACCCGTCGATTTATGTGTAAGACCCATCCGCAGACTCCTTTCTCACGACTATACCGGCCGCATCGTCACGCCTCAGCGCAATCACCGTCCCCCTTATCAAAAACGCCATCGGGCTGCCGGATACCGCATCGAACAGATGCCTCACCTCCGCACCCTCGGTAAAGCCCAGGTCGAGCAGCCGCCTGCCCATCGCCCCCGAAGCGGCGTTTTTTGCTATTTTTGCTCTTTCGCCCACATTTACGGCGTCAAGAGTTATTTCGTACATATCAAACACACCCCCATAAAACTCGGAAATACAAATGCCTGTTATTATGTAATTTATGCCGGAACTCCGCTTTGGGTTAATTGTTTAAAAGAAAAAAGCGCACGGTCGTGTGACCGCACGCCTTTCGGCAATCCCTTGTTTATTCACGCATAAGCAATTCGTAAATGCTGTTTAAATCGTCCTTGGAATAGTAGTCTATGACTATGCTGCCCTTGTTCTCATTGCCCTTTATCTGCACCTTTGTGCCGAGACGCTGGGCAAGATTGCCCACGGCATAGACCATATCCGGAGACTGCGAAGATTTCTTTTCGCCCGGCTTGGTATCCTTCTTCTCCTTTATGGCGGCGATGCGCCTTTCCACCTCCCTCGATGACCAGCCCTGCTCGGCGGCCTCCTCGGCAAGCTTTAGCTGAAGGCTTTCGTCGTCAAGCCCTGCAAGCGGCTTCGCCTGACCCGCCTGAAGTCTGCCTTCGCGGAGCGCCTGCTTGACCTTTTCGGGGAGCGCAAGCAGCCTCAGGGAGTTCGTGACGGTGGTTCTCGCCTTGCCAAGACGCTTTGCCACCTCATCGTGCGTAAGATCGTGCTGTTTTATCAGAAAATCTATCGCAGATGCAACCTCAAGTGGGTTGAGGTCCTCCCGCTGAATGTTCTCTATCAGCGCAACCTCCATCACCTGCTTTTCGTCAAAATCCCTTATTATCGCAGGAACGGTTTTCAGCTTTGCAAGGCGTGACGCCCTGTATCTTCTTTCGCCGGCAACGATTATGTATCTTTCGCCCTTTTTCCTGAGTATTATGGGCTGTACCACCCCGTGCCTGAGTATGGATTCCTTAAGCTCCTCGAGCCTTTCCCCGTCAAATTCCTTTCGGGGCTGATCGGGGTTGATGTCGATAAGCTTGATGTCGATTTGTAAAACCTTGTCCTCGGACTCCGCCGAGTATTCGCCCAAAAGCGCCTCAAGTCCCTTTCCGAGTCCTTTCTTAATCGCCATCCGCCTTCTCCTCCTTTTCCAAAAGCTCCTGTGCCAGGGCCGTATATGCCATTGCGCCCGTGCATTTATTGTCATACACGGTTATCGGAAGCCCGAAGCTCGGCGCCTCGGACAGCCTGACCGAGCGTGGAATAATGGTTTTGTAAACCGTGTTTTTGAAGAACTTTTTAACCTCGTTTACCACCTGTGCGCTGAGGTTTGTCCTTGCATCGAACATCGTCAGCACCACTCCCTCGACCTCAAGATCGGGATTCAGATGCTGACGCACGAGCTTGACCGTGTTCATAAGCTGCGACAGACCCTCGAGCGCATAGTATTCGCACTGTATCGGCACCATCAGCGTATCCGCAAGATTCAGCGCATTTAACGTCAAAAGCCCAAGCGAAGGAGGACAGTCGATGAATATGTAGTCGTATTCCTTCTCCGTTTTCCGCATGGCACGCTTGAGCACCTGCTCCCTCGCCATGGTGCTGACAAGCTCTATTTCGGCACCGGCAAGCTCTATGTTCGCCGGAATTATGTCAAGTCCCTCCACCGCCGTGGCGCATATAACCTCGTCCGTGCTTACTCCGTTTATCAGCACGTCGTATATGCTCGCTTTGAGCTCATTTTTGTCAACGCCTACGCCGCTCGTGGCATTGCCCTGCGGATCAATGTCTATAAGAAGTACCTTTTTGCCCATCTCGGCAACGCAGGCGGCAAGGTTTACGGAGGTCGTCGTTTTGCCCACTCCGCCCTTTTGATTTGCAATAGCTACGGTTTTCGCCATTGGTTTCCCTCCGATTTTTTTCATACGTATAATTATAAGTCATTTCACTCCCCTTATGCAACATAAATATATTCCGTAATATTTTGTTGGCTATTGACAGCATATATCAAAGCGTTTATTATAACATTTGAACAATGATTCAATTGTAGGAGGAGCCATGAACGACGCTGTACCGAATTGCGGTTATCTGCACGCCCACGACGATATAGTCAAGAAGGTGACGGACAAAATGCCCGAGGAGGAGCTTTTGTATGACCTTGCCGAGCTGTACAAGGTTTTCGGCGACAGCACCCGCATAAAAATACTCTACGTACTGTTCGAGTCGGAGATGTGCGTATGCGATATTTCCAATCTGCTCAACATGAGCGTTTCGGCAATCTCACACCAACTCAGAGTACTAAAACAGTCAAGCCTCGTAAAATTCCGCAGGGACGGCAAAACCGTGTTTTACTCCCTTGCGGACGACCATGTGAGGACGATCATCAACCAGGGAATGGAGCATATCTGTGAATAGCATTATTAAGGAGCACAAAAGCGACCTGCTTCGCATTTTCATTTCGGCACTGCTTTTTATTGCTGCGATCATCGTTTGCGGAATTTTCCCCGGACTTCATCCCCTGCTGCAGGCGGCTATCTACCTCGTGCCCTATCTCGCCGCAGGCGGCGAGGTGCTGATCGGTGCTGTACGCAGTCTCTTTGCAGGTAAGCTGCTCGATGAAAACTTTCTTATGTCCGCCGCATCTGTCGGTGCAATGTGCATCGGCGAATATCCCGAGGCCGTCTTTATAATGCTTTTCTTCGGCATAGGCGAGCTGTTTGAGCATATCGCCGTCGGACGGAGCAAAAGATCCATCGCAAAGCTTATGGATATACGCCCCGAAAACGCATTCATCGAGGTTGATGGTGAGCTTGTTCGTGTCGCCCCCGAATCGGTGAACGTCGGTGACGTGATAGTCATACGCCCGGGCGACAAAATCCCGCTTGACGGCATCATCACGGAGGGCTGCACCTCCACGGACAACTCGATGCTGACGGGCGAATCGCTGCCTGCGGTGCTGGGTGTGGGCGATGCGGTCATAAGCGGCTGCATCAACATCGACGGCATGATAAAGGTACGGGTGACGAGCGCATACGAAAATTCGACAGTCACCAAAATACTGAAGCTGGTCGAAGAATCATCCGAGAGCAAGGCAAAGGTGCACGGCGTAATAAAGCGCTTTGCAAAATACTATACGCCCATAGTCGTTGCCGCCGCCATACTCACCGCTGTCATTCCCCCGCTGTTTTTCAGCGGCGTTTGGAGCGAGTGGATACGCACGGGGCTTACCTTCCTCGTGGCTTCATGCCCCTGTGCGATAATAATTTCCGTTCCTCTCGGTTATTTCTGCGGAATGGGCTGTGCCTCCCGAAACGGGATACTCGTAAAGGGTGCGGTATATCTTGAAACATTGTCCAAGGTTAAAACATTCGTTTTTGACAAGACGGGAACGCTCACCACGGGCATGCTCAGCGTCAGCGAAATAACCGCCGCAGCGGGCTTTTCCGGGCAAAGCATACTTTCCCTTGCCGCCGCAGCAGAAAAAGGCTCCACACATCCTTTGGCCGCTGCCATAGCGAAAAAAGCCGCCGAAGAAGGAATTTCAATCCCTGCGGCAGTCTCCGTAAGGGAAATACCCGGACACGGAATAGCTGCCGAGGTTGACGGAAGCACCGTGCTTGTCGGCAACGAAAGGCTGATGGCGATGCACAACGTCGGTATTCCCACAAAGGAGCATGAAAAAACCGCTCTCCACGTTGCGGCAAACGGCAAATACATGGGCAGCATAGCATTCACGGATTCCGTAAAGAGGAATGCCGCAGGCTGCATAGCCTCGCTCAAGTCGCTCGGCGTAAAAAAGACCGTAATGCTCACGGGCGACAGCCGCTTTACCGGCGAGGCGATCGCCGCTTCCGTCGGAATGGATGAGGCGCATTGCAGGCTTTTGCCCGATGAAAAGGTTGCCCATACCGAAACGCTTATCGGCGGCTCCGACGGCTTTGTTGCGTACGTAGGCGACGGCATAAACGATGCACCCGTTCTCGCACGCTCCGACGTGGGGCTTGCCATGGGCGGTCTCGGCTCCGACGCCGCAATCGAGGCGGCGGATATAGTGATAATGGATGACAGCATCGAAAAGATACCGCTTGCGGTCAGGATAGCCCAAAAGACCGCTTTTATCGTGTTACAGAATATCGTATTCTCGCTTTTGGTCAAGCTTGCGGTTATGGTTCTGGGACTGCTGGGTATAACGGGTATATGGCTCGCCGCCTTTGCGGATGTGGGCGTTATGATAATCGCCGTGCTTAACTCTCTAAGATGCTTCTTCGTAAAAAAGGGCTGATACAAAACAGAACGGGTGCGGTCCAAAGCCGCACCCGTTTTTCATTTATCCTGTTTTATCTGCTCTTTGCCGCAGGCATCTCATCGTATGCCGCCCTCGGTCCTCCGACGTATTTCGGGCGTGTCTTTGCCATGGTTACGTTCGCCGCACCTATCCGCTTGTTTTCCGAATGTATCGGCACGACAACCGGGTGCATGTGCATTCCGATGAACGTTCCGCCTATATCAATTCCTGCGGAGGCTCTGCCCTTTATATCCTCCACCATTACATAATCGTCAAATCTGCTTATCGCCTGCATCGCAAACGCTCCGCCGGCATGAAGCTGGGGCTTTACCCATACACGGGTCAGGTCATAGCGCTTCATGCACTCCTTTTCGACCACCAGCGAACGATTCAAATGTTCACAGCACTGCACCGCAAGGTACAGCTTGCGCTCACGCAGCCTCGGCAGCACCTCGTCCATTATCGCACAGGCTATCTCCTCGCTCGAATGCGAGCCTATCATATAGCCGCCCACCTCGCTCGTTGAGCATCCTATCACAACTATATCGCCCTCCTCGAGCGTGACCGCATTTTGCAGCATTTCCTCAACAACGGCCCTTGCCTGTCTGCGAATATTTTCCATTATGCTTCTCCTTTCTTTCGGCGAAAAATACGCCGAAAATCCATAGAAATCACTCTGCATGGATTATATCCCCCGCCGCATGCGATTGCAACACCTTAGGCAGTATATTATCCGGCAAGGCGAGTACCGTCGTCCGCTATTGACAAAGATTTTGCCAACTGCTAATATAAAAAACAGTCGCAAAGCGGTCTTTTGCCGCCTGTATGCGCCCTTTTGAAAGGAGTATTCCGGTATGAATATACTTGTTGCAATGCCCGCATCACCCGAGCATCTTGAAAAGCTCAAGGCGGCGGCACCCGAAGCCGCTTTTACCGTCAAAGACCCGAGCACTCTGACGGAAGCGGACGTTAAAGCGTCCGAAGTCATCATTGGAAACATTCCCGTCGGGCTTATCCCCGCCGCAAGCGGCTTAAAGTGGCTTCAGCTCAATTCCTCGGGCGCGGACGGTTATTCATCCGCCGTCCCCTCCTCGGTGCATCTTACCGTTGCAAGCGGCGCATACGGACTTGCCATAAGCGAACACATGATCGCAATGATGCTCATGCTGATGAAGCGTCTGCATCAATACAGAGATAATCAGCACAGCTCCCTGTGGCGTGACGAGGGCAGCGTTACCTCCGTGGAGGACGCCGTTGTTCTGACCATCGGGCTCGGCAATATCGGCGGCGAATTTGCCCGAAAGTGCAAGGCCCTCGGCGCATACACCATCGGTGTTTGCCGCACGGAGCACGAAAAGCCCGATTACATAGACGAGCTTTACACCTCCGAGCGCATACATGAGCTGCTTCCCCGTGCGGACGTTATAGCCCTTGCGGTACCGGGCGGAAACGGCACCACGAAGCTCATAAACAAAGATGCGCTTTCAACGTTCAAGCATGGAGCCGTAATACTCAACGTCGGCAGAGGCTCGGCGATAGATACCGATGCGCTCGCAGATGCCGTTGAACATGGCAAGGTGCTTTGCGGAATAGACGTCACCGACCCCGAACCTCTCCCCCGTGAGCATAGGCTCTGGAGGCTCGAAAATGCGCTCATAACGCCGCACATTTCCGGCTGGTTCCACCTGAAACAGACGCTCGACAGGATAGTGGATATTTCCGCCGAAAACCTGAAGCTGTACATCAGCGGTCAGCCGTTGATGAACACCGTGAACCGCAGCACCGGCTACCGCAATATGGAAAACCGCTATTAAATCGCCATGAAAGCACGCCCGAAGCATTATAAATTCATAATCGGCGGCGTTTCCATCGCCCTGATAGCCGTAACCACGGCATTCATCATGTTTCCCGTGGGTACAGCCGGCGCATACATCAACGCAGGCGACGCCCTGGTCTATGTTTGTGCATATATGCTCGGCGGCGTTCTCGGAGGAGTGTGTGCGGGACTCGGCAGTGCCTTGGCCGACATAATGCTCGGCGTGGTGATATATGCTCCCGCCAGCTTTGTGATAAAGGGACTTATGGCGATAATCGCTTGGCTTTTCATGCGCCCGCTGAAAAACAAAACTCCGCTTCCGGCGCTGGCGGTTGCGGGGCTTGTAATGCCTTTGGGTTATTATTTGTACGAGCTTTTCATTTTCGGCAGTGCCGCCGCATTTGCAGGATTGATGTTCAATCTTATCCAATATGCCTGCGGCGTGCTTCTCGGCTGGCTCGCCATCACAGCCGTAAAAAAGGTGGAAAACCGCCTGTAGGCTTTATAAAGTCATCCGTGTCAAAATCGGCGTACTGCACCCTCGCAAGGTAAAGCCCCTTTGCAGGTGCGGTGACGCCGAGTTCTTTCCTCTGTCTCGACTCAAATGCGCTTTCTATACAGCTTTTATCCATTCTTCCAAGACCTATATCCAGCATAACGCCGACCATTATGCGCACCATGTTATACATGAAGCCGCTTCCGGTTACGTCATAGTAAAGCATATCCCCGTCCACCGACCATTCGGAGCGATATATCGTGCGCACGGTGTTTTCGACCTTTGTACCCGTCGCCTTGAACGCCAAAAAATCATGCTCGCCGACAAAAAGCTCCGCAGCCTCCTTCATTTTGTCAAGCCGAAGCGGAAAATAAACGTGCAGAGCATTGTTCGGGGTGAACGCCGACGAGTGATTCCTGTTCAGGACGGCATAGCGATAGCTTTTTCTTTTAACGTCAAAGCGTGCATGAAAGTCGGCATCGGTCTCCTCGCTGTGGCGTATGCGTATGTCGGCGGGCAGGCCCACGTTGAGCGCATACTGAAACTTGTCCCCCGGTATGCGGCAGCTCGTGTCGAAATGCGCCACCTGCGCCAGGGCGTGAACTCCGCTGTCGGTTCTCCCCGATCCGTGCAGGGCAATATCCTCTCCGCATAGCTTTTTAAGCTCGTCGGAAATTATCTGCTGGACGGCAATTCCGTTTTTTTGAGTTTGCCATCCGACGTAGTTCGTTCCGTTGTATTCGATTATCAGCCTTATTCTCCGCATATTTCACCCCTCGATATGCCGTAATTATAGCAGGCTTTCTCAAAATAAAAAAGTACGTTTTTTTATCATCCGTTTGGCATATCATTATAATATCTGCTATAATGTGGTTATATCAAAAAAAGGACATATAAAATGGAAAAAAAGACAAAATCCTTCCTCGGCGGCGCCGCTGTGCTGGCCATAGCGGGTCTGCTGGTTAAAATAATAGGAGCGTTTTACAGAATACCTCTGACGAACATCGTCGGCGTGGAGGGCATGGACTATTACGAAACGGTCTATCCCTGGTACTCGTGGCTTTTGGTCATATCCTCGGCGGGTCTGCCCACCGCAATATCAAAGATGGTGTCGGAACGTGTGACCGTCGGCGACTACAAGGCGGCAAAACGGGTGTTTTCCACCGCATTGAAGCTGCTTTTGGGCATAGGCATCGTAACCACGCTGATAATGCTTTTCGGAGCAAATCTGATTTCAAGCTTTTCATACCCCGCAGACGAAACCGAGATAATCGCAAAGCAGGCGATGTCCTTCCGGGCGCTGTCGCCTGCGCTGCTGTTCGTATCCGTGATGTGCGCCTACCGAGGCTACCTGCAGGGCTTGCAGCACATGATAGGCACGGCCGTATCGCAGGTCATCGAGCAGATCGGTAAACTCGCCATCGGCTTTACACTTGCCCTCCTACTTCTGAAAAAAGGTCCCGAATACGCAATAATGGGTGCATTGATAGGCGTATCGGTGTCGGAGCTTTTGGCGCTTGCGGCGATATGGTTCATATATAAGCGAAAAAGCAGCGTCCTCAACGCAAGCCTGCCCCAAAATGCCTCCTCCCCCTTCAAGGGAAGCATAACAAAAACCCTGCTGTCAATAGCCATACCGATAACGATAGGCGCCTCGATAATGCCCGTGACGGGAATAATCGACAGCGTACTGATAAAGCGCACGCTGGTGGATATAGGTTTTTCCCTTGAAACGGCAAGAACGGCGTATTCGCTTTTAAGAAGCAACGTCACAACGATAATCAATATGCCCGCCGTGCTTACGATGGCGCTTGCGATGAGCCTTGTTCCGGCAATATCGTCAAGCATGGCAAAAAAGGACTACAAGAGCGTTCGTGCGGCGTCGGTCACGGGCATGAAATTCGCCCTGCTTATCGGCGCACCCTGCTCGGTCGGGCTTTTTGTGCTTGCAAAGCCCATACTTTCCCTGCTTTACACGGGGCTTACCGGCGCACAGCTTGAACTTGCCGCAAGCCTTATGCGAACGAGTGCAATAGGCGTGCTGTTTTTGTCGCTCGTACAGGCCATGACGGGCACCATACAGGGTATGGGCAGACCCAACGTCCCCGTGGTCAACCTCATCTTCGGCGGAATATTGAAGGTCGCTGCGATGTTCATTCTCATTCCGCTTGAGGACGTAAACATTCAGGGAGCGGCGATCTCCACCGTTATATGCTATGCGGCGGCAGGCATAATGGACACCGTGTATGTTCTGCGTAAAACCGGCATGCGTCTGAACGTATGGGATGCGCTGCTCAAGCCCCTCCTCGCCTCGCTGATAATGGGCGTATGCGTCCACCTTGTCTATGGTCTTGTAAAGGATCACGGCAGTCTTGCAACGCTGTTGTCCATAGCGGTGGGCGGAGGCGTGTACCTCGTTATGATTTTCGTACTTAAAATGCTCAGCCCCACAGACCTCGAGTTTATGCCCGGCGGCAGAAAGATAAAGAAGCTGATGTATCGCTGATACCTCGGCCGAAAGGAGAAACAAATGCCAACCCTTACGATAGTGCCCCTTGCGACTCCGCACTCGATCACCTCGGCGGCGGAAAAAACCATACTTTCAGCGGACAGGCTGTTTGTACAGACGCTTGAACACCCTACAGCCGCATGGATAAAGGAATCCGGCAAAAGCTGCACCTCGATGGACGATCTCTACGAAAGCTGCGGCGACTTTGACGAGCTTAACCTCTGCATAGCAAGGCGGCTGATAAACGGCACGGATTCGGTATTCGCCGTGCTCGGACGCAGTATTGCAGAGCCCCTTTACGAAAAGGTGAAGTCGCTTGCCGACGAAGCGCAGACGAGCATCGTGATGCTCCCGTCATCGGGCTTTCACGAGGCGGCACTTGCCTCCGCCGGCATTGCCATTCCGCCGTGCCTGAACGTTTCCGCCGCCAACGCTCTGCCCGAAAGCATAAGCACGGATATTCCGCTTTGCATAGAGGAGCTTGACTCCATGCTGCTTGCGGGCGAGGTAAAGCTCCGGCTGTCCGAGTTTTTCCCCGACAGTCACGAGATATTCGTATTTTGGCTTGACGGCGAACTAAATTACAGGTATAAAAAACTGCCGCTTTTGGAGCTCGACAGGCAAAGCATCTATGACGTTTCCTGCGCGGTATATGTGCCTGCGGCGGAGTTTTCCGCCCTTGAGCGTCACGGCATCGACGGCCTTATGTACGTATTAAGGCGCCTCCGTGCGCCCGACGGCTGCCCATGGGACGCCGAACAGACCCATGAAACGCTCAAAACGCCGCTTATTGAGGAGGCGTATGAGGTTCTCGATGCGATAAACGAGGATGACCCCTACGCTCTGCAGGAGGAGCTTGGGGACCTGCTTTTACAGATTGCTTTCCATGCGATGATAGAGGACGAAAAGTCCTGCTTCTCGTTCCGTGACGTTTGCACGGGAATAGTCGAAAAGCTCGTTTTCCGCCATCCGCACGTTTTCGGAAATGAAAAGGCCGCCACCTCGGATGAAGTTTTGGAAAACTGGGAAAAGCTAAAGAAGAAGGAGAAAAAGCAGGTCACGCAGGCCGAGGTCATAAAGGCCATACCCAAGAGCTTCCCTGCGCTCACAAGAAGCTTCAAGGTGCAGAAAAAGGCCGCCGACGTCGGTTTCGACTGGGACACGGCGGAGCAGGCATTTTACAAGATCGGTGAGGAAACCGACGAGCTGAGGCGGGCGATGGCCGAAAACTCCAATACATTTGAGGAGCTTGGCGACCTGCTGTTTGCGGTGGTCAACGTTGCACGCCTCAAAAAAATCGATCCCGAGCTTGCGCTTTCCGCCGCCGCCGACAAGTTTGCGGCACGGTTTATGCGCATGGAAGAACTGATACTGAAGGACGGACTTTCATTTTCGGACATGACCCTTGCCGAAATGGACGAATATTGGAATAAAATCAAAAGTATATGAAAGTTTTTTCAAAAAATGCTTGTCTAATCGAATAAACGAATGTATAATGGCATTCGTAAATAAGCGTGCTATATTGCTTTACATTATTACACAGGAGGATATATAAATGAACAAGACCGAACTTATCGCTGCGGTTGCAGCAAAGACTTCCCTCACCAAGAAGGATGCCGATAAGGTTATCAACACCACCCTCGACATCATCACCGAAACGCTCCAGAAGGGTGAAAGGGTTCAGCTCGTTGGTTTTGGCGGCTTTGAAGTCAGAGAACGCTGCGCTCATAAGGGACGCAATCCCCTTACCGGCAAAGAGATCAATATACCTGCATCCAAAGCACCGGCATTCAAGCCCGGCAAAGCTCTCAAAGATGCTATCAAATAATTAAGTCGAAAATCGCCGCCGTCCCCGAACCCAAGGGGACGGATTTTTTGTTTTTTAACAATTATAGGCGTTGCCCCTGTGCGGGAATTATATTATAATCTTCATAAAGACTCGGGATGGATAAAGCTATGCAGGAAACCACCAAAGCCGCAAAAATCTGCTTTGCCAAGGTAAAGCCGTCGGCAAGAATACCGGAAAAGGAGCTTGAGGACGCAGGATACGACGTGTATGCCTGCTTCGACGAGGACTATATGCTCATTCCCCCTCGTGAAACGGCACTCATACCCACGGGCATTGCGAGTGCCTGCTCCGCCGACTACTGCTTTATTATAAAGGAAAGGGGCAGCAGCGGCTCAAAGGGACTTTCGCACAGAAGCGGCGTTATCGACTCGGGCTATCGGGGCGAATGGGTCCTGGTCGTCACCAACCTTAATGACAGACCCGTCGCCATCGCAAAAAAGGATGCCGATACCTCACAAATCGAAAGCTGCATTATATACCCCTACGAAAAGGCGATAATGCAGGCAATGCTGGTGCCTGTGCCCAAAGCCGAGGTCATGGAGCTAAGCTACGGTGAGCTTTGCGCCATCGAATCGAAACGTGGAACGGGAGCATTCGGAAGCAGCAACAAGTAATCCCCGTATCCCCCAACAAAACGGATAAAGGAAGGTTTATACATGAAAAGAGTAATTACCGCTGCATCAACGCTTGCACTTCTGCTTGCACTTCTGCTTTGCGGCTGCGGCACCGCCGTCAATGTTGACGACATACCTACGGCTTCCCCCGCGGCGGGCGAAGAAGCTCCCACCAAAGAGCCTGTTCCGGAAAACACGCAGACCGCTTCCTACGGCAATTCCGCCTCCGTAAGCATTACGGACACGGTATGCTATACGTTCGGCTCAAATGTTTTGTACGGTGCGGCGGAGTACAAAAATACGGGCGACTGCCCGGTAATAATAACCGGCGTTGTATTCGGCTTTGCCGCAGGCTCGGAAACGGTAACGAGAGAATTTGTTCCGTTTTTGAACGAATATGACATTGTCATGCCCGGCGAAAGCTCCTATATCGTGTTTTTTGAAACCATGGAGGACGGTGCCCCCGAGGTGACTTCGCTCACAGCAGAGCTTTCCTGCCAAAAGTCGGAGGAGGTCCGCATATCGCTCGGGGTGGATGACCTGTACGTGTCCCAAAACTACCCGACGTTTGCAACCCTTTCCGGCACAATAACAAACAACACGGCGGATTGCAGCCTTAACATGATATACGCCGCATTTTACGATGAGCAGGACTCCCTCATCGGCGTGTGGTATTTTTCCGACAGCTCCTACCTTACCATGGGCTCGACACGCAGCTTTGTCGTGAACATGAACGAGCTGAGAATCGACAATCTCAGCGAAAAAGCCGTTTCCATGAAGGCAATGGGCTTCGGCTTCAATTAAACCGGGAACCCCTTTATAACGCACTCACAGTACCTTTTACGGCACAAAAAACCGCATCCTTCCATAGAATAGACTATGCGAAATTGCTATGTTTACGATGCCGCAAAGGGTATTTTTTTGCCCGTTTTGGATGGCGGGCGCCGTATCCCCTTTTTGGGATACGGTATTTCTTCCGCACGCTTTTTTCCGAAAAACGGGAGGCGCACGGTCACAGACAGGCGTGTTATCGAGGCGCTCAACGACTGCTGTTTCGCATGGGGCGCTCCGCTCGATGCAAGACTGGATTATTGCGACACGGCGGACAGTATGGCGGGGCTAAGCCTGCGCATCGGCAGGGGGCTGTCCCCGGATGAGCTTCACGAGCTGTATTTGCTTTGCATCAGGATGAATGATTTTGACACGGTGCGCCGGGATTTTTTCGGTGGCGGCGAGCTTTTGGTAACAAAGCGCATCTCCTCGGCAAACATATACGGCATACCCCCTGTCTGTGAAGCGAAAAGCGGTACGCATATATTTGCCATGCAGCAGCTTTTGAGGGAAAGGGGATTTTTTTGTATAAACGACGGTTTTTACGGGAATCTGACGGCAAAAAGAGCATCGGAATTTGTAAGATCACATCACGGCGGAGACAGGGAAAGCGCAGTGCTTTTGCGACTAATAAATCACATTTCAATTAAGACGGGGCTTGAATTGACATACTGTCTGAGATAAACTGATTTTATATTACTTTGGGAGGAAATAATCGACATGAAACCAACCGCAAAACTTCTGTCGCTTCTGCTTGCGGCTGTTATGCTTATTGCATCGCTGCCGTCTTTTGCATTCGCCGACAGCACCACAAATCCCGCTTTGAGCGGCGTCACTTACTCGGGAAGCTATTATTCGTCAAACGGATACAGCTATTCATACCTGAGCGGACTTTCGGGCACAACGCTAAAAACCGCCCTCCACTCGCTCATGACCGACACACATGACACTATTTTGAGCTATGACGACATAAGGACCTATACCGCGCAGTCGGACGCCGATCCCAACAATTCGTCAAAAATACTGCTGTTCTATTGCGGCGATTCCGTTTCCTCAACATGGGACAGCGGCTCAACATGGAACCGTGAGCACGTCTGGTGCCAGTCGCTCGGCACATTCACCACAAGCGGTGCGGGCGCAGACCTTCATCATCTTAGGCCCACCGACCCGACCATCAACAGCAAGAGGGGCAACAAGCCCTTCGGCAACGTGGATGGCGGCACCGCCGTTTACAGGAGCGCCACCAACAGCCTTGCCGGCTGGTACAGCTCAAACTACTGGGAGCCCACCGACGACGTAAAGGGCGATGTAGCAAGGATAATCCTCTATGTATATACGAGGTATCCCGCCGAAACCAATCTTTTCAACACCGACAGCTCCGGCAGCATTTTTGAGAGCCTTGACGTAATGCTCGACTGGATGGAGCTCGACCCCGTCGATGCCGAGGAAATGCGCCGCAACAACGCCGTTGAAAATATACAGGGCAACCGAAACGTTTTCATCGACTACCCCGAGCTTGCATATCTGATGTTCAACCAGACGCCGCCCGCAGGCGGAACGTCGCCCACGGCGAACCCGACAGCGGCTCCCACTGCCGCCCCCACTGCTCCCGTGACCGAGGGCGAAAAGACATATCAGCTCGTCACGAGCCAAGCACAGCTTCAGGCCGGAAAGAACTATATCTTAGTCGGCATAGACTCCGACAACACCTACCTGGCGGCCGGCTATCAAAACACCAACAACCGCCCCGGCGTCGGTGTAACGCCCTCCGGCGACTATATCACGCTTGCCCCCGCTTCGGATTCCACGGACATCGCCTCGGTTTATGAATTTACCCTTGGCGGCTCCTCCGGCGCATGGACGCTCTATGACTCCGTAAACGGCGGCTATCTGTATGCGGCGTCGAGCTCCTCAAACTACCTACGCTGCCAGACTGCCAACAATGCAAACGGACAATGGACCATCACCTTCTCGGGCGACGCCGCTTCGATCATCGCAAACGGCACCAACACCCGAAACAATCTGATGTTCAATCGCTCCGCAAATGTT
Source organism: Clostridia bacterium (assembly GCA_016296415.1). Classification (GTDB taxonomy): domain Bacteria; phylum Bacillota; class Clostridia; order Christensenellales; family CAG-138; genus JAEDJH01. The sequence continues at coordinate 18,748 of JAEDJH010000029.1, forward strand.
TTCAGCTGCTACGCATCGGGACAGTCCGCCGTATATCTCTATGCCGAAACGACCGCCGCTCAGCCCACGACAGAGCCCACTGTCCAGCCCACGGCAGAACCCACGGCAGAACCCACGGTTGAACCTACGGTTGAGCCGACCTCTGCGCCCGAAAGCGGCAGCTACGTACTCGTCACCTCCCTCGACGACATAACCGACGGCTACTACGTTATCGTCGGCGATAACGGCACGGATATGCTCGCCATGAACAATACGCTCACCGGCGGAAAAATGGGCGCATCCTCCGTCACCATAAGCGGCAATTACGTTGTAAATCCCGCAAACGAGCTCGTATGGTACTTTGAGGAGACCACCGTGGCCGACCAATTCTCCATCAGGAGCCTGGCATCGGGAAAATATGTCAATATAAGCGGCACAAGCACCTCGGGCTTCTCGCTGACCGACTCCCCCTCCTATTATTTCAATGCCTCCTCTGCCTCCGCTAAGGCGGAAAATGCCTTCTATCTTGCGACCACGGCATCGAGCGGACGAGTGATAAGCATCTATCAGACGGACTTTAGAAGCTATGCAGCATCGAGCTATAAGGCGATGTATCTCTATAAGCTCGTCAGCGGCGAAGTAGTAGAACCCACCACCTACACGGTAACGTTCAAGGATTGGGACGGCACGGTTCTTT
>JAEDJH010000084.1 GCA_016296415.1 Clostridia bacterium
AGAGCCAAGCATCCAAGCACAGCGACCCATTGCCGCCATTAACTTATCATACCGTCGCTTACGGTGATCGTGCGGGAACAAACCTCCGCCACCTTCGGGTCGTGCGTGGCAAGTATTACCGTTATGCTCTTTTCTTTATTGAGGCGCTCAAAAATATCCAAAACCTCCTTGGTGGTCTTGCTGTCGAGCGCACCCGTCGGCTCGTCGGCAATGAGCAGCTTTGGCTCGTTTGCCATGGCACGGGCTATCGCAACACGCTGCTGCTGACCGCCCGAAAGCTGGTCGATCGTTACCTCCGCCTTATCCCGAATGCCCATCTCGTCAAGAAGCGCCATGACACGGGGGCGTATATCGGAGACCTTGACATCGTTATTCAGCAGCAGCGGCAGAGCGATGTTTTGATACGCCGTCTGATGCACGATAAGGCCAAAGCTCTGCATTACAAAACCAACGGTTTTGTTTCTGAGCATCGCCAGCTTCTTTGCGCTGAGGGTTGATACGTCCTGCCCGTCGAGAAGATACTCGCCGCCGTCGTAGCCGTTCATCAGCCCCAAAATATGCAGCAGGGTAGATTTGCCCGAGCCCGAGATACCCATCAGCGCAATCATCTCGCCCTTTGCGATGGACAGCGTAACATCCTTTAGAGCGTGTACCTCATTCTCGCCGCCCTTGTTATAGAACTTTTCAATATGGTTTAACCGAATCACGAGTAATACCTCCTGCGTATCATTTCTACCGGACTTTGTTTGCTGAACGATCGTGCCGACACGGCGGTTATTATGCCAATGCCGATGATAAGATAGCACACGGGAGCCAATACGCCCCACCAATGCAGCCGTATTCCCAAAGCGAACACAGCCGCAAGCGACAAAAGCACGGGGACAGCCAACCACACCACGTCCGCACATACCTGCAGCACGAACGCCCGTGATGCCGATGCGCCGCACATGAACTGCACAGCGTAAAGCATCTGCCGTTCAAGCTGCGTCAGGAAATGCTCGCCCAGAAACGCAACGGTGAACAGCACAAACAATATAACCGTGAACATCAGCGGCAAAGCGAGGCTAAGGCGATTTGCCTTGTCGTCAAGCTCCTTCCGCATACCCACGCTCTCAAGACCCATTTCGGCAAGCTCCGCCTCGTTGACCGTGTCCAGCATTGCGTAGGCAAAACTATCCGCCTCGTTCGGCTCCACCAAGCGGCCTCTTCGATCGCACAGGAGCACAACGGCGGAATTTGCATCATCAAAGGCGGCACCGCCGCTGTTGCCGAGCGTCACGTCGGAGTTCAGCACTCCGCTTATATACACACGGCGCTCGCCCAGTTCAAAGAAATTCAGTCGGTACTCCTCGCCGCACAAAAGCTCGTCCTTCAACGAATAGGACACGACCGCCACGAAATCCGCCGTCGTGTTTTCCATGTTAAACCATTCGCCCTCCGACAGCTCAAGCGGTATGCTGTCATAGAACTCCTTTGAATTAACGCTGAGCGAATAGTTTTCATCGCAATACAGCTTTATCCAATTCGGAAACAGCTTCCCATGCGCTTCGGCATACGCCACCTGGTCGGGATCTCCCGTATCAACGCAGATCACGTTTGAATACCGTTCGCAATATCTGTCCTTGACGTCGATGCTAAACAGCACGTTTGCACAAATATAGCACACCAGCAAGCCTATCAGAAGCTCTATCGAAATGAGGAAGCGTGCAACGGTGGTCCTGCCCATGACCCACTTTACCTGTCTTATAAACTTCATCCGCTCACCTCCATTTGCTCATATCCGCAGGCTGTGCCTTTATCGTCCTTTTTGCCGTGGGCAGCAGCACAATGAAGGCAAAAACGAGCACCATGCCCAACACGACAAGGTAATCCGCCGCCGCCAGAGTCGAATATTCCAACGGTCTTATAAACTGCGGCTCGATGATACCGATATAAAGTAAAAGCCCCACCAAATAGCTTGCAAGCGTGGTCAGCACGGGCATAAGATACAGCCCGACGAATATAAGTCCGCCCCTCGCTCCGCACGCCTTGAGCACCATGAACCTGTATTTGTTTTGACGAATAAGGTGCAGGAAAAGCTGGCTTATGTTGAGCACGATGATCATGAATATGCCCATAACTATCACTGCAACAAATATGAGCATCATAATGTATGAGCCGGAGCGAACGCTGAAAAGGGAGGAGGCATGAACCACGCCCTCAGCCTGCAGTTCGTTTAGCTGTTCGTCGGAAAGCGGCTCTTTAAACATGAGCTTGCAGTTTTGCAGCATATAATTGCTTTCCCTTGTGCTGAGCGCCTTCATCGTTTGGTAGGGCATGAAGTTTTCCGTCTCGGAAATGCCGATCACCTTAAACTCCCGTCCAAGGCTTTCAATCGTATCCCCGACGCTGACATCGCCGAATCGTTCCCTGCTGACTACCGCAACAAACGGGTCCTTCTCGACAAGCTCGGGGGTAAACCACTCTCCCTCCGTCACCTTATCGCCCGTGCCGTATGCCAAAATGGTTTCTTCGTCAAAGTACGGATACCATTCATTCGACAAAAAAGTAACGTTTCCATACTCGTCCGTTTCACGGTAAACTATGCTGCCGCCTGCGTCGCCTTCCAAAAAGGCAATCTCGTTGTAGCATTTCACAACCTCGGGATATTTTTCGGAAAAGAATATATCGTCAAAATACTCGATGGAAAGCGGCGCATCCTTACCCACGTCGTTCGGACTCAATAAAAACAGACTATATGTCCGGCGTTCGATTAAGACTTCCTCATAGGTCGGGATTTCACTTTTGCAATAGGCTATCATCGGGAACGATACGCCTATCGACATGCTGAGAAATATTAAAATCAGTACGATGCTTTTCCACTCACGGCGCAGCATCGCCTCAACATCCTGAGCCAGTATTCTGAGATGCTTCATTATTGCCTCCCATCCGTCGTTTTCAGTGCATAAGCGTATGCTGCGGCACGGAGTTTCAGTTCTTTTCCTCTTTTTCCGTCTGCCGTTTGCCAAATATCAGCCGCCCCAACAGATACACGCCGTAGCCGACCGCATAGCAGGCCATGAAGACAATTATGTCCGTGACGTCGGCACGCTTCCACATTGCGCCCGTGATCAGGCGTATAATGGCATGAATCGCAAAGCCGCCAAACGGTATCAAAAACGCAACGAGAGCGTTTTTCTTGAACGACATAGGCTTTTTCATAGCGAGATTTATCGCAAACCCTATCAGCGCCGCACCGCCGTAGAATATCCAATACGGCTCGAAGTAGTAGTCAAAGTACCCTTTTTGGCAGTTGTCTATGAGCCGCTCGAACGGAATAATGCGGATCGCCTCATTCAGCGGAAGCAGATCATCCACAATGGACCAAAAACCCGCCGCATTCAGCGGAAACTCCATAAAGTAGTAGCAGAACATCAAAAAGCAGCCGCCCAGGAACAAAAGGCGTCCAATCGGCCTCACGGGCGGCGACTTGATGCCGCGAATTATCCATATTATCCATACGATTCCGAATATAATTGCCGGTATGATGGGTATGGCGATAACGTATCCCATAATTTTTCCTCCTTTTGTTGTCAGTTGTTTGCGAACGTATACATCGCTCTCACTATTTCAAAATAGTATTTATCATCTGCACCGGTAGCGAATCCTCTCATGCTTGCCACATCGGTGACTCCGTCAAACGAGGCATCTACAAAGGATCTCGGTCCAAT
>JAEDJH010000085.1 GCA_016296415.1 Clostridia bacterium
TGCTGCTTTATTGCTGCGTGCTGTTCGGGGGCTGGAGTCTTGCTTTTTTGCGCTTTTTGGCAAAATGCACTATGATGATTATTATCGCAACGATAACGCCGATTATCACGAGTGCGGGCGACAGTACAACGAGCACGTAGAGAAGCCCCTCGAAGAATTTGCCGGTGTTTTCAAGGGATTGCTTGAATCCGAGCGACAGCTTTGAGCCGAGCGTTTCGCCGGTGGATGCGGCTTCGGCAGGGGCAAGCTCAAATATATCTATCGTGACGGTGGAGTAGGAGATGAGAGAGTCATACTGCCTGAGGGTGGTGGTGAGCTGCTCGATCTCGTAATTGATCCTCGTAAGCTCTTTTTCAAGCTGTATCAGCTCCTCAATGGTGTTTGCCTGATCGATAAGCTCCAGTATGCGCTCACGCTGCTCCGTATATACCTCTATCCACGCCTCGGTGTCGAAGTATTCCGTGGTGACGTCGTCCGACTTTTGCCACGAGGACGCAACGGTCATGTTTTCGGAGGCTTTATTCAAAAATTCGAGGAAATTTTCCTGCGGCACCCTGACGGTGAGTTGCAGGCTGCGATAAGGCTCGGTGCCGTTTTGGGATTCGGATTCCGTATAGCCGCCGAATTGACCTATAAGCGCCTTGAGCCTGACGATATAGTCCGAAAATTCCCTTGTTTCAACGGTAAAGCCTGCGGAAAGTATCACTTTGCGTCCGCCGTAGCCGGGAACCGTGGGCGAGGATGTTCCGACCGAAGGCGCCTCTGCGGGCGTAGTCCCAAGACCGTTGTAACCGCCGTCGTAGCTTTCGGACTTATCCATTTCCGGCTCTTTGAACTCGGAGTCGTACGCAAGATCGGACGTGCTTGCGCTGCATCCGACCATCGCAAGAGCCAGCATAACAACCGACAGTATGCCGATAATCTTTAAAAATCTGCGTTTCATGGGCCTTTCTCCTTTTTCTTCAATGATACGCATTTGTTAAGCGTATATACCAAAGACGTTTAAGGCAGGAAAAGGTTTCAAATTTTTTTTAGTTTCCGTTTACCTCGGCGGAATAATTTATGCAGGCGTCGGGGGTGTCTATCCAAAGACGCTCCATATTGTAATACTGCCTCTCCTCGGGATGGAATATATGCACGAGTATGTTGGCAAAGTCCAGGACTATCCATCTGCCCTCGGCATAGCCCTCCTTGCGCCTTAAATCGAGGCCGAGCCCTCCGCATTTTTCGTCAAGCTCGTCGCAAAGCGCCTTCACCTGCGCTGCGGAGTGACCGCTGCATATAATGAACCACTCGGCAATTATTGTCTTATCGCCGACGTGTATGGCAACAATATCCTCCGCCTTTTTCTTGTCGAGCAGCTCACAGATGCTCAAAACCTGTTCTCTGGTGTCAGTCATTTTAATTCCTCCGTTTTCGTTTATCATGTATTTCAGCGACAGCTCGGTGCTTTGATGCACCGGCAAGCCCTTTGAAAGCGTGTATTCGATGCTGAGCCGCATCGCTTCTATTATGCCCGCATCCAGCCCCGCTTCACGCTCTTTTTTGCGTATTTGTCCGGCGTGTTTGTCCGAACGTGTCGGCTCAAGCTTGTCGGCGAGGAAAACCGCCTTTTCCAGCGGCGTCATTGCGGGTCTGCCGGTCGTGTGAAAAAGTATTGCGTCCAGCACATCTTCGTCATTTATGCCGTAGCTTTTGCGTGCGTGAGCGCTTCCGAGCGGCGAGTGCAGCAATGCCCCGGGGAGGTCGGCAGGGACTTGCAGAGCATATTTTTCGGCAAGCATCGCTTCCTTCTCATCGCCAAGCTTGGCGCAGTCGTGAAGCAGTCCGGCGAGCCTTGCCTTTTTCGTGTCCGCACCGTATTTTGCGGCAAGCTCCACCGCCGCCATCATCGTGCCGATGCTGTGCAGAAAGCGCTCGGGCGAAAGCTCGTCTTTGAGCTTTTTGGCGGCGGAGACCACGTCGTCGGGCATATACAGCAGATTTTTGTAAATTTCAAATTCGGCGTTTTCGGGCAACATTCCTCTCACCGAAAGGGCGTCGTGTATCCTGCTCCTTATTTCGGTCGAGGATACAGGGAAGGGCGTTACGTCGATGACCTGCACTCTTGCACCGCAGCGCTCCCTCAGCACGTTTGCAGCTCCTTCGGCATCTATTCCGCTGCCGCCTCGGTTTGCGCCGACGATCGAGGCAATGGAGCATATCCTTTCGGGCATGTACCAGTTCGGCAGATTTTCGAGCATATCCGCACCCACGATATACACAAGCTCGTCGTCGGGATACAGCCTGTGAAGCTCCTCGAGCGTGTCCACCGTGTAGCTTTTTCCGCCCCGCTCGAGCTCCATGTCGCATACGTATATGCCGTCAAGCCCCGAAACCGCAGTTTTGGCAACAGCACTGCGTATGCGCCCGTCGGTTCTTTCGCCGGACTTATGCGGCGGCGTTGCCGTGACCATCAAAAGCACACGGTCGAGATCGCAGCATTTTTTTGCCGCCTGCGCCAGTTCGATATGCCCTCTGTGTATCGGGTCGAATGTTCCGCCGAAAATACCCGTCCGCATAGACTCCTCCGAAAGTTTTTATTAAGGAATTATAACAAAATACGGCGCAGCTTACAAGCCGTGGGGACAAAAAGCGCAGCAATGGGACTTCACAACAAAGTATATTGACAAATATATGAAAAAAAGCGTAAAGTAGGGTCAAAACAGGCTTGACAGGGCGGTTTTTGTTTATTAAAATATACCTCGTGCTTTGGATATGGTAGGTGTAGTGCGGCCACAGCCCCGGAAAGCAGTGCAGCATACAGACCAAGCTACAAAGATTACACAGAATTATTATGGAGGAAAAGCCATGAAAACCTATATGGCAAAGGGCGAAACCATCGAGCGCAAATGGTACGTTGTTGACGCAAACGGTATGGTGCTCGGTCGTCTTGCATCGCAGGTCGCATCTATTCTACGCGGAAAGCATAAGCCCATCTACACTCCCCATGTAGATACAGGCGACTACGTTATTATCATCAATGCTGACAAGGTCGTTTTGACCGGCAAAAAGCTTGATCAGAAAAAGTATTATCATCACAGCGGCTACGTCGGCGGTCTTAAGGAGATCAGCTATCGCAACCTTCTTCAGAAGAAGGCTGACTTCGCCGTCTATGAAGCGGTACGTCTGATGCTCCCGAAGGGACCTCTCGGACGTCAGATGCTCAAGAAGCTCCGTGTTTACACCGGCTCCGAGCATAAGAACCAGGCTCAGCAGCCCGAAGTGCTCGAGCTCAACAAATAATGGGTAGGAGGAACTAAGCATGAAGGCTACAACTCAGTATCTTGGTACAGGTAGGCGTAAAAAGTCCGTTGCTCGCGTTCGTCTGATCCCCGGAACGGGCAACATCACCATCAACAAGCGTGATGTCGAGGAATACTTCGGTCTTGAAACCCTCAAGATGATCGTAAGGGCTCCCTTGGTTCTCACCAACACCCTTTCAAAATTTGACGTCATCGTAAACGTTTACGGCGGCGGCACCACCGGTCAGGCGGGCGCTATCCGTCACGGCATCTCCCGTGCGCTGATAGTTGCGGACGCAGAGCTCAGAGGCACCCTTAAAAAGGCCGGCTTCCTGACACGTGACCCGAGGATGAAGGAGAGGAAAAAGTACGGTCTCAAGGCCGCACGTCGCGCTCCCCAGTTCTCCAAGAGATAAT
>JAEDJH010000086.1 GCA_016296415.1 Clostridia bacterium
GCCGTCTTATCGAGCACGAGCGTCGGCTCGGCAGGGGTGGGCGTGGGAGTGGGAGCCACCGTGGGAGTGGGGGTGGGAGCCGCCGTGGGAGTGGGGGTGGGAGTAGCTACAGCTACCTTTTTGTAGAGGTAGATCTTTGCAGACGAAGCATCCGGGTAAAATAAACTACCGGCGGCGTTCGTGGAAAGATAATAGCTGCTGTCGCTATAGTTACTGATGGTAAAGTATGCCGAGCTGTTCAGCGTGAGGTTCCATACACTACTCGTTGTAGCGGTACTGGAAAAATTAAGGTAACCATACGTGGCGTTGTAAAGGTTGACATATCCGGCCTTGCTTGTGTTGTAAAAACCCTGACCTATAGTCGTGCCGCTGCTTGCGAGGTCTCTTATTACATACTCACAGTCGGCGATGTTATAGGTGCTGCCGCTCAAGCCCGTAATAACGGTTTTGGTGGAGGAGTTTGCAAACACCGGTGTTGCACCAATGAGCTCGCCGTAAGAGGAGCTGTTACTGAAAGTATTGGTCATTACCGTCATCGTGCTGCCGGCGGCAGTGGTACCGCTGCCGTAAACGACGAGGTATGTTTCACCGGCAGTGACGGTGGTGGTAAGCTCGTACTGGTATCCGCTTCCGGTTGCGGCGGGGGTGTAATCGACGCTGATGGTATCGAGGTACAAACGGTATTGGGCGGTACAATTATAGTGCCTCCACGCAAGGGTGACGTTTTGTCCTGCGTATGCGGACATATCAACGGTTACCTTGGTCCATGTTTGGTGATGCGACGCAGTCAGCGTTTCTTCTTTCAGCGTGTCTGTGAACGCAGAAAGATTTACGGTATTATCATCGTTGTAAACGGTACCGGTTGAGAGCTTTACCGCATAGTTCTCGGCGTAATCGGCCTTGTCGTACGCACTTACATAGTACGTAAGAGTGCAGGTGCCGTCCGCAGGAATGCTGAAGGTGGGCGAAATCAGCCAGTTATCCGGGGTGAGTGCTCCGCTATAGTTATTGTAAGACTCCGATACTGCGCTTCTCGATCCCGATTGATAATAGTTAGAGTCCAAACTCCAGTTTTTGCCGTCGCCGTCATTGTCAACGGTCGATACATCAGCGGAACCGCCATCGAAGTTTTCGGACCAAAGCACGGTCGGATCCGCCATGGGCGTCAGACCGGCGGTGATTTTCGACGACTTTATATCTTCTTCGCCATCCAATTTAATCTGTTCGTAAGGCATTCTGCCCATGCCGTCGTCTTCGACAGCCTCGGCTATTGCCGACATGGGCAGGATGGAAAACACCATCAGCGCCGCAAAGAATACGGCCAGGCATTTTCTCAGTAAGTTGTTGCCAAATTGTTTCATCCTTCTTTTTACCTCCCGGGATTTTAGACTGATAAAATTCTTTGCCCTTTCGGACATCGGTTGTTTTTGCTGCGCTCAAAACGGCACTTGTGCACCGCTTCGGGCGGGTAATGAATACGCGTACGAAATAAAGGCGCATACGTACCTATTAGTACGGATATTACATTATATAGCCCCGTTTCAAGTTTTGCAAGAGCAATTTTCCTTGGAAACGCCGATTTTTTATGGAAAAATTGTATATGTTTGGGATATATTTTATTATTTACAGGTTTCACATTTGCCGCAGTGTAAATAATACGTCGGTCTGCGCCCGACAGGCTTACAGCCCTATTTTTTTCATAAACGCATCATGGCTCATAACGGCGGTATTATCGGTTTGGGCAAGGCGCTTCATGCCCTCCGCCTCCTTCCTGACACGGGAGGCATTGGTAAACAGGCGTGCTGCCCACGCCGCAGGAAGCAGCCACCTTCGACCCTTTATGAATGTATAGCGTGCCTCTATATCCTCGGCAGGGGGGAATATGCGCCTTAGTATCAGCCCCGTGCGTGAGGTGCTTCCGGCGTTTCGTATCCGCACCGCCGAGCGATCCCTTGCGTGCCCGAAAAGGTCGGCGCCGAGCGTGAAGCGCTTCAGCTCATCGAGGGTATTTATGTCGGCTTCTGGCAGGGGAAGGGGAGGCTCCGTGCCGAACCAGCACTTCAGCGCATTCATCACCGTGGCGAAAAACCGCCCGAGCCCGAGCGACTCAAGCTCGCCCGACACATACCGCCAGTCCATGCCTTCGCCGTGCCGTTTGACGAAAAGCGCCGCATCGAGATACATGCGCATACCTGCGCCGCCGCCGTAAAGATGCTTTGCAAGGTGGCAGAGTATATATATGAAGTGAAACTCCGGCGAAAGCTCGTACAAAAGCCCGTCACGCCGCCGTGAATGCTCCCATGCGGAGGCAAAATACGCCTTCATATCCGCTCCCGTGATATTTATATCCATTATATTGGTATGCACCTCGTAAAACTCGGCGGCACGCCTGTATGAATAGGTCGGCTCCCAGTCGGTTTCCACCGTAAAGCCATCATCAACGAGCAGTTTATGCACGGCGTTTCTGTCCCCGGGACGGATGAGTATGTCAATGTCGCCGAAGGTGCGAAGCTCGGGTATCGGGTAAAGCTCCGCAAGATACAGCCCCTTTACGGGCAGGTGCGCTATGCCGCCCTCCGTCAGCTTTTTCGACAAAAGCCCGAACGCATGCCGCCTTGAGGCGTTGGCATATACCGTCCTTTTAAGGGCGGAGGAAAGCTCGCCGCTGCCGAAAAGCCTCCACTTTCGGTCGAGCCACGCAAGCACGGGCAGGAGGTTTTGCATATATGCAGCCGCAACAAGCCCCCCAATGTCGGCGCAGTCGGGAAGCAGGGGCTCCGTTTCGTTTATGAAGCAGGCAAGAAGCTCCGTGAAAAGCTCATCGTGAAGCTCTGCCGCCGTTTTTTCGTTCGTTTGTTCGTTCATTTTTTCGGAATCAGCGTTACGGTGCATATCTCCGGCGGATTGAAAAGGCGGGGTACCCATTCGTAGCCGGCAAGCCCTGCGGTAACGATCATCTGCATCTTGTCATCAAGGTGAAAATGCCCCTTGTCGTAATAGGGAAAAAACTCCTGCATCGGCGCATAAACGCCGCCGACGAACGGAAGCCGTATCACGCCTCCGTGGGTATGTCCGCTGAGCACAAGGTCGATATTGCTCCAATACTCTGCGGCGCTGTTGAAAATAAAGGTGTCGGGCATGTGCGCCATGACTACGGTGGGAACGTCCGCTTTCTCCATCTCTTTAAGAAAAACGTATTCGTCGGACGCCTCAAACTCCGCCCACGTGCGCCCGAACAGGAAGCCGTGACCCGTCGTTGCGCCTATCCTCAGCGCCGCCCCGCCGTGCGTCACGTCAACAAAGCTGTCGTTTAAGACGGTCGCACCCGCCTCACGGATCGCATCCAAAAGCGCCGTGCCGTTTTGTTCGATGTAGCTGTCCTCGTGATTGCCGGGCGCAAAATATACGGGAGCGATCTTGCAAAGCTCCGATATTAACGAGAGCATCGAGCGCACGTCCTCATCCGGAGCGTCACGGTCTATCATATCCCCGTCAACGGCGATGAAGTCAGGGCTTTCACCCTCTATCAGCCCGACAAGGCGTGCGTTGTCCCTGCCGAAGGTCATGCCGTGCAGATCGGAAACGAGCACGAGCCGCACCTCGTCCGAAAGCCCCTCAAGCTCCACGGTGTAGGGCGTGACCCCGATATGCACCCTGCAC
>JAEDJH010000087.1 GCA_016296415.1 Clostridia bacterium
GCGGGCAGACGCAGTCTGCCCGCAGGTTGCCTGCGGCAACCCGTTGGCCGCCCCCGGGCCCCGTCAATCCTTTATCAGCCTCAGCATGCCGCTGTCCAGCTTTAACGAATACCTCGCCTCATGCTGCAAAGCGCCGCCCTTGACGGTACCCTTTTTCTGCTCGGAATTTATAACGCCGTCATAGTCAAGCCCTATTTCCATCACGCCGGAGCCCTTTTCGTATTCGAGCGTAAAGCCGTTTTCGGGCTCCCCGTCAAGCCGTATCTCGAGCGCACCGCTCGTAACGGCGGCATTGATGTTTCCCGGCGCCGAATAAAGTTTGTACATCGCCGCACCGCTTGTTAGATCCGCCGTAAGCGAAGCCACCTCGCCCGAGAAATTCACGCTTCCCGACGCCAGCAAAAACTCGGCTTCTTCGGCATAAACCTCGTCCGCCTCGACGTGACCCGACGAATAGCCGAGGCTGAGGCTCCGCACCTCTATGCCGTCAAGCTCCATCGCACCCGTTGTAAAGCAGGCAAATATCCCGTCCGCCGCAACGTCGCTTATGAACGCCGCACCGCTTGTAAATAAGCAGTTGAGCGTTTCGATGTGAAAACCCTGTATTTCCACCACGCCGGAGGTAAAGTCCGCCGTAACGGTGCTTATCGAATCCGCCGGAAGCTCAACGGTGATTATGCATTTTCTGCCCCTTTTGCCCTCGGAGTCGTAATTTACGGTAAGCCGCCCGTCCTCTGTCGAAAAGTCCACCGTCGGGTCCTCTGCCCTGCGCCCGGTTCCGCCGATCTCGTACCTTATCGCCGCCTCGTCGGAAACCGCCACGGTCACGTAAGCATCGGAGGTATTGAGATAAAGCTCGTCTATCACCGAAGCTTCAAGCTCGCTTTCGCCGCTGTCATATACGTTATAGCCGGAGTGATAATCCGTATCGAAAACAATTCCGCAGCCCGGCAGCAGCATGACCGCCAACAAAGCCGCTATCGGCAGAATCAGCCTTTTTGCCGCCGAATTTCTCATTTTATTCCACCCTTTCAATGTCTGCGCCGAGCGCACGGAGCTTTTCCTCAAACCGTTCGTAGCCCCTGTCGATATAGTGTATGTTGTAAATGTCGCTCTTTCCGCTTGCCGCAAGCGCAGCCACGACGAGCGCCGCACCGGCACGCAGGTCGGAGGCATAGAGTCTCGTTCCGTCAAGCCCCTGCCTGCCGTCTATGACCGCAGACTGTCCTCTCACCCTTATGTCCGCACCCATTCGGCAAAGCTCGGAAACGTGCTTGAACCTGTCCTCAAACAGCGTTTCGGTTATGATGCTCGTGCCTCTTGCCGTCGCAAGCAGGGCGGTCATCGGCTGCTGCAGATCGGTCGGGAAGCCCGGGTAGGGCAGCGTTTTTATGTTTACGCTCCTGAGCGGCTTGTCGGCCTTTACCCTTATGTAAAAGTCCCTGCCGTCGTCGCCCTCCTCGACGGATGCGCCCGCCTCCATCAGCTTTGCGGATATTGCTTCAAGGTGCGTGGGTATGACGTTGTTTATCACAACGTCGCCGCCCGTTGCCGCCGCCGCTATCATGAACGTGCCCGCCTCCATCATGTCGGGGATTATGGAATAATTCCTGCCGTGGAGCTTCTTTTTGCCGCTTATTTTGATGGTATCCGTGCCTGCACCCTTAACGGATGCGCCCATCATGTTCAAAAAATTTGCCAGATCGACTATGTACGGCTCCTTCGCCGCATTGACTATTACGGTCCTGCCCTCCGCCCTCACGGCGGCAAGCATTATGTTTATCGTTGCGCCCACGCTGGCGATGTCAAGATATATCTCCGCACCCGTAAGCCTTTCGCCCTCCACACAGACGGCGCCCTTTTCGATACAGACCTTTGCGCCGAGCGCACGGAAGCCCTTTATATGCAGGTCGATGGGTCTTGCGCCGATGGTGCAGCCGCCCGGGAGCGCAACCTTTGCACGCCCGTATCTGCCGAGCAATGCGCCTAAAAGGTAATACGACGCCCGAAACGAGCTTACCATGTCGGCGGTAACGTCGTAGGTGTTTATGGTGGACGGGTCGATCAGCAGCGAGCCGGACTCGACAAACTCGGTCTTTGCGCCGATGCCCGAAAGTATGTTCGCAAAAAGCCTTACGTCCTCTATCTGCGGCAGGTTGTCTATGCGGCAGCTTTCGCCGGCAAGTATCGCCGCGGGTATGATGGCAAGCGCAGCGTTTTTGGCGCCGCTTATCGTTACGCTTCCCTCAAGCCTTTTTCCGCCGTTTACAATATAGTGTTCCATTTTGATATTCCTTTCGGGACGGTCGCATGGACGACAATTCGGCGCACGCCCTCCCTCCTTCAAAAAGCGATCCGGAGCGTCCGCTGGTCCCATTCATATATACGGTCAATATAATAACATTTTGCTTCGGGTATTGCAATACCGCCGTTTTGCCGCAAATTTGCCGTACAGACCTTGTTTTTGTTGCTTTGGGGGCGAGTATGTGCTATAGTTTAAGGTACGGAAGTATGCTGTGAGGTTAAGGAACGGAATAGATGCTTAATAAATTAAAGGCACAGAAGGAAAGATATGAGGAGCTCGGCGCATTCCTCGGCTCGGACGGAGCAATGAGCGACAAGGCGGCGTGGCAGGCGGCGGTAAAGGAGCATTCCTCGCTGCAGGAAAACGTTGCATTGTATGACGGGCTGCTCTCGGTGATGGCGGATATCGACGCTACGGAGGAGCTTCTCCACGGGGCGGACGGCGAGCTGAAGGCGCTTGCACATGAGGAGCTTTCGGAGCTGAAGGCGAAGCAGGCGGCGCTTGAGGAGGAGATAAAGCTGAAGCTGCTCCCCAAGGACCCTAACGACGACAAAAACGTGATGATAGAGATACGTGCCGGCACGGGCGGCGACGAGGCTTCGCTGTTCGGTGCGGTGCTTTTGAGAATGTACCAGCGCTATGCCGAACGCCACGGTTTTAAGACGGAAACGGTCTCCTCAAGCCTCACCGAGGTGGGCGGCGTGAAGGAGGTCATCGTCACCCTCAGGGGCAGGGGCGCATACTCACGCCTTAAATACGAAAGCGGCGTACACCGTGTTCAGCGCATACCCGAGACCGAGTCGCAGGGGCGCATACACACGAGTGCGGCGACCGTTGCGGTGCTTCCGGAGGCGGAGGACGTCGAGGTGGAGATAAACATGAACGACCTGCGTATCGACACCTACCGTTCGAGCGGCGCAGGCGGACAGCACGTAAACAAGACCGAGAGCGCAATACGCATAACCCACCTCCCCACGGGGCTTGTTGTGCAGTGCCAGGACGAAAAGTCGCAGATAAAAAACAAGGAGCAGGCGATGCGTGTGCTTAAAACGAGGCTCTACGACCTGTACCGCACGGAGCGTGACAGGAAGGAAGCCTCCGAACGGAGAAGTCAGGTTGGCTCGGGCGACCGCTCGGAGCGCATACGCACCTACAACTTTCCGCAGAGCCGTGTGACCGACCACCGCATAGGGCTTACGCTTTACAAGCTGGAGGCGTTCATTGACGGCGACATGGACGAGATGATAGATGCGCTGCTTTTGGCCGAGCGAACGGCAAGGCTCACGTCGGACGAAGCGTAAAGGCTGTCGCTC
>JAEDJH010000088.1 GCA_016296415.1 Clostridia bacterium
GCAGCCTTCAGGCGGCGGGGCTTCGGTTTACCGCTGCTCAAATCCGTGAAGAATTTCCAGCAGCTTCGAGGCGTGCAGCGCCTCCGTTTCGGCGTACTCGGAAAATAGCCTGCCCAGCTCTCCCGTGTCCGTCTCCCGTGCGTACGCCTGATAGTCCCTGACCAGCTCCGTGGAATTTTGCCACGCACGCAGCACTCTGTCACGGTCGGTTATGTGTATATCGTGTCGCTTCGTCATGTTTTGCCTCCGTTTTGTTAGTCCTTCGGTAGTATCTGCCCTAAAGCTCCGACCTATTCATCTCTCGGGCGTAAAAATACCCATAAAATGCTTTTTGCGGCGGCAAAAACCGAGCATCGTAAGGCGTTTGACCGTCAAATAATAAACTGCGTTTTCGGGGGCGTTTTGCGTCAAAACACGGACTGCGCAGAGCATGGCAGGGGGGAAAACCTGCCTAAGCAGGCGGCGGAGGCATACAGCCAAAGCCGGAGCGTTTTTCGGCGAAGACCGCAATATTATATTCAATTATATTCGGTAAATTGGTTCTGCTTCCTTGACACTCGGATAATGCGATAATATAATGTATTCGGATTGTTACGCCGTCAATTCGGCGAAAAAACCAATACAACAGGAGGTCATTTAACATGGCAAAAACCATCACCATTGATGGAAATACCGCTGCGGCACACGTTGCATACGCATTTTCCGATGTAGCGGCGATATATCCCATCACCCCTTCGTCCCCCATGGCGGAGGTTGCTGACGATTGGGCTGCGCAGGGAAGAACAAACCTGTTCGGTCAGAAGGTTCGTATAGCGGAGATGCAGTCCGAGGGCGGCGCGGCAGGCGCAGTTCACGGCTCGCTTGCGGCGGGTGCTTTGACCACCACTTTCACCGCATCCCAGGGCTTGCTGCTGATGATCCCGAATATGTATAAAATTTCGGGCGAGCTGCTCCCCGGTGTATTCCACGTATCCGCCCGTGCGCTGGCGGCACACGCTCTTTCCATCTTCGGTGACCATTCCGACGTTATGGGCGCACGCCAGACCGGCTTTGCAATGCTCTCGGCCGCTTCCGTACAGGAGGTTATGGACCTTGCGCTCGTTGCACATCTTTCCGCAATAAAGGGCAGCGTTCCCTTCATACACTTCTTCGACGGCTTCCGCACCTCCCACGAGGTACAGAAGGTCGAGGCTATCGACTACGAAGACATGGCGAAGCTCTGTGACTTCGAGGCTGTAAAGCGCTTCCGTGAAAGGGCGCTCAACCCCGAGCATCCGCATCAGCAGGGTACGGCGCAGAACCCCGACGTTTACTTCCAGGGTCGTGAAGCCGCAAACAAGTATTACAACGAGATCCCCGCAATCGTCGAGGATTATATGAAGAAGGTGGGCGAGCTTACCGGCCGTCACTACAATCTGTTCGACTATGTCGGCGCACCCGATGCCGAGCGTGTGATCATCCTCATGGGCTCCGGCGCAGACGCAGCCGAGGAAGCCGTAAACTACATGAATAAAAACGGCGAAAAGGTCGGTATCATAAAGGTTCGTCTGTACCGTCCCTTCGCAGCGGACAAGTTCATCGCAGCTATCCCCGCTTCCGTCAAGAAGATAGCGGTTCTCGACCGCACCAAGGAGCCGGGCAGCCTCGGCGAGCCGCTTTACACCGACGTTGTTACCGCCCTTAACGAGGCCGGCAGGAGCAATATCGAGGTTATCGGCGGCCGTTACGGTCTGGGTTCCAAGGAATTTACTCCCTCCATGGTCAAGGCCGTTTACGACAACCTTGCCGAGAAGGAGCCCAAAAACCACTTCACCGTGGGTATTGTCGATGACGTTACCTTCACCTCCATCCCCGTCAGGGATCAGATCGACGCAGCGCCCGAGGGAACCATCCGCTGCAAGTTCTTCGGTCTCGGCTCCGACGGTACCGTTGGCGCAAATAAAAACTCCATCAAGATAATCGGCGACCATACCGATATGTACGCACAGGGCTACTTTGCTTACGACTCCAAGAAGTCCGGCGGCTTCACCGTATCGCATCTGCGCTTCGGCAAGAGCCCCATCCAGAGTCCCTACCTTATCGACCAGGCCGACTTCATCGCCTGCCACAACCCGAGCTATGTCACCCGTTACGACATTCTTGAGGGCATAAAGGACGGCGGCGTGTTCCTGCTCAACTCCGCATGGACCCTTGAGGACATGGAGAAGGAGCTTCCCGCCGAGATGAAGAACACCATCGCAAGGAAGCACCTGCGCTTCTACAATATGGACGCCATCAAGATCGCAAAGGCCGTTGGCATGGGCAACCGTATCAACACCATCATGCAGTCCGCATTCTTCAAGCTTGCGGAGGTCATTCCCGTAGAGGACGCCGTCGGCTACATGAAGGCCGCCGCCAAGAAGTCCTACGGCAAGAAGGGCGACGCCATCGTTCAGAAGAACTATGAGGCGATCGACGCCGGCATCACCGGTCTTGAGGAAATAAAATATCCCGAGTCCTGGGCGACCGCAACCGAGGGCGCAAAGCCCGTCGCCGTCACCGACGACCCCTACTTCAACGAGTTCATCAAGCCCATTCTCGCACAGAAGGGCGATGCTCTCCCCGTATCCATGCTCGCAGCCGACGGCTATGTTCCCACCGGCACGACCAAGTACGAAAAGCGCGGCGTTGCCGTTGACGTACCGAAATGGAACGTTGAAAACTGCATCCAGTGCAACCAGTGCTCGCTCGTCTGCCCGCATGCCTGCATCCGTCCCGTTCTCGTAACGGCCGAGGAAAAGGCGAATATGCCCGAGACCTTCGCCACCAAGAAGGCCATCGGCAAGGGTCTTGAGGGACTTGAGTTCCGTATGCAGCTCAGCCCGCTCGACTGCACGGGCTGCGGAAACTGCGCACAGGTATGCCCCGGCAACAAGAAGGCGGAAACGCTCGTAATGGTACCCGCCGCAGAGGTCACCAAAGCTGAAGCGGCAAACTGGGAAGCAGCTTCCAAGCTCCCCGAGAAGAAGGTGGATGTGAACAAGGCGACCGTAAAGGGCAGCCAGTTCTTAAAGCCCCTCTTCGAGTTCTCCGGCGCCTGCGCAGGCTGCGGCGAGACCCCCTATGTAAAGCTCATAACCCAGCTCTTCGGCGACAGGATGATCGTAGCGAACGCAACGGGCTGCTCCTCCATTTACGGCGGAAGCGCACCCACCTGCCCCTACACCACCAACGACAAGGGCCACGGTCCCGCATGGGCAAACTCCCTCTTTGAGGACAACGCAGAGTTCGGCTTCGGCATGAACCTTGCCGTTTCCCACCGCAGGAATATGCTTGCCGACAACGTAAAGGCACTTATCGCCATCGAATACTGCGACGAGGCTATACAGGAAGCCGGCCGCGAGTGGCTCGAGAACATGGACGACGCCGAGGGCTCCAGGGCTGCCGGCGAGAAGCTCGTCAATGCCTGCAAAGCCTGCATCGAGGGCAAGGAATGCACCTGCGAAGCCTGCACTCTGGCGGCAAAGGTCATCGAGGATAAGGATCTTCTCACCAAGAAGTCCGTTTGGATCTTCGGCGGCGACGGCTGGGCATACGACATCGGCTACGGCGGACTCGACC
>JAEDJH010000089.1 GCA_016296415.1 Clostridia bacterium
TAGCAAGAATACCGATGTATCAAGCACTCAATACCATTAAAATTGATACCAACGCCAAAACCGTGGCTATAATTGCCAATGAGATAAAGCAGTTGTAATACTGACAAATTCCAATATGTCGAACAGATAAAGACGGCACCCGTGGTGGGTGCCGTCTTCTCATATAAGTCCATAATATTGGAATGCTTCCCGAATGGCAGCTTCCCGTTCGGGGGTTAAGTTTGTGGGCGGTCTGCCGTGTCCCGAGGGCAGATTGTAGCACTCCCCAACTTCCAACCCGCATTTCTTTTTGGTTTGGGCAATGGCAAGGCTTGAGACCTTTAAGCCGTGATGCTCCAAAACATACGCCTTTATCTCGGGGTATGTGGGAGACACCTTTGCGGTAATAGTGTCCAGTTCTTCGGGGTCAATCTCCATTTCGATGTGGGTATCTGCCAGTTTGGACAAACACACTATCGTTTCTACTTTTATGCATCGGCTTGACAAATTCGCCGCCTGATAGTATCGTAAAATCCATAATCAAGGAGGGTTTATAAATGGCATTGGTCGGAATTTTGGGACATTACGGCGGCGGCAGGGAGTTTTTTGACGGGCAGACGGTGAAAACGAAGATAGTCACCACCGAGCTTGAGGCCGCATTCGGCAGGGAGAACGTGCTTTGTCTTGACACATATAACTGGCGCAGGCACCCGTTTGGGCTTATCGCCGGCTGTATAAGGCTGATAAAAAGCTCGGACAACGTGATAATGCTCCCCGCACACAACGGATTAAAGGTGTTTTCGAGCCTTTTGTCCCTGATAAACCGCCTGTACAAAAAATCCCTGCACTACGTCGTTATCGGCGGCTGGCTTCCCGAATATCTCGATTCGCACCGCCTCACCGCACGCTGTCTTAAACGCTTTTCGGGTATCTATCCCGAAACGGAGCAGATGAAAAAAGCACTCGGCATAAGGGGCTTTAACAACGTTTCGGTCGTGCCGAACTGCAAAAACATACGCATACTCGCCGAGAACGAGCTTCCCGCCGCCGCAGCCCGTCCGTATCCCCTCTGCACGTTTTCGAGGGTGATGCGTGAAAAGGGCATCGGTGAAGCGGTCGAGGCGGTTTTGAGCATAAACGCCGAGCACGGGCCGACGTTCACCCTCGACATATACGGTCAGATTGAGCCTTCGCAGTCGGAGTGGTTCGAGGCGCTGCGGGCTAAAATGGGCGATTCGGTGCGCTACACGGGCACGGTCGGATTCGACAAAAGCACCGATGTTCTCAAGAATTACACGGCGCTGCTGTTCCCCACCTATTACGACGGGGAGGGCTTTGCCGGTACGCTTATAGACGCCATGGCCGCCGGCGTGCCGGTTATCGCCAGCGACTGGCGTTACAATTCGGAGATAGTCGTGCCGAACAAAACGGGCATTATCTGCAAAGCTCCGGAGGGCGAAGCGCACATAAACGCCGGTGTGCTGAAGGAAAGCCTTCTTTGCCTTGCCGAAGCCCCCGAAGCGTGGAATGCCATGCGCCCTCTTTGCCTGCGTCAAGCGAAACGCTATGTGCCGTCCGAGGCGTTGAAGCCGCTTTTCGATGCGCTTATACGCAAAAGCATAGAAAGCACGGCGAAAAAGCTGAGGAAAGGTTAAGGCGGCAGGAGCCTCGGATATTGACACAGCTTTCCCTAAAATACGAAAAAGCCATTAACCGCCTGACTTTCGGAGGATAACAAAATGCCGCAGCATAAGCTGCGGCATTCGTATTATCGCTTAAATCAGGACTCTCTCCAGACGAACCAGGTGTAAAGGTACGGGCAGCCCGTTTCCTCGTAAAGACCGTTGGGGATACAGCCTATTGAGTAGGTCTTGCCCTCCTCTATCTCGGCGGCACCGTCATAGCTGTTATGATAGATGATGTACGCAACACGGCCGCTTGTAAACTTGATCTTTGCAATTACATACGGCTCGGCGTTGATTATCTCCACAACCGTGCACTCCTTCTGGTAGTAGTCCTGCTTGTGGAAGGGCGTTTCAACGCACCTGTCGTAATCGAGCCTCTGTGCGTTCTCCTTGAATGCGCTCGAATCCGCAGGCGCTCTTTCAACGTGGAGCGTTTCCTGCGTGGTCAGACCGCCGTTTGATACCAAAATGGTGGCATCTGCAAAGCCTACCTCGGGCATGGATATTTCGATTGTGAACGAGCCGTCGGACAATACGGTGGGCTCACCCGCAAGCTCAACGCCGGTCACGCTTATCGTCGAACCGGGGCTTACCTTGCCCTTGAGGGTGAGGGTGGAGCTCTTTGTCCTGAGCGCAACGCCCTCGTCCAGCGAGAAGTTTACGCTCTCCAGGCTGTAATCAACCTTTATCTCCTGCCTTGCGGTCATGTAGCCCGCACGCTTCGCCTCGACAAGAACCGTCTGTGCGCCGACGTTTTCAAGCGTTACGGTATGGCTGAATGCGCCGGTATCATCAACAACGACGGCAACACCGTTTACGGTGACTTCGACAAGATTGCTCTCCACCTTGCCCTCGACGAGAAGGCTCGGCGAGCTTACGGCAAGGTTCATTTCAACGGGGCTGGTAAGCGTCATGACGATCGAGGGAACCTCTATCGGTATGGCTGTGACCGCAACGCCCTTCTCCGCATCCTTCTCGGTGTATGCGTTGCCCTCGGGGTCGGTCTGTCCCAAAGCGCCGACAATGAGATCAAGCTCATGCACGATGAACTCGGTAATCGGAACCTCTTCGCCGTCCTTGGTTATGAGCGTGAGGTTGGGGGTGACAAGATGCGGATTGGTCTCCGCAGGCTCGGAGGGCATCCAGAACGCCTCGGGAATGCGGAAGATTATCCTGTTGTCAACCTTTATCTGCTCCTGCTGATTGAGCGAGCCGTGAGTAAATCTGACCGAGCTGCCGTTGGGGGCATAGACGGTGATTTTATATGCGGGGCTGCCGTCCTCCATGGTGGAGGTCTCCAGGGTGGTGGGGCGCATGAACGGATTGCCGCCGAAGGCGTGGGACGTGAAGTTGCCCAGACCGTCGTATGCGCTGCCGAGAATTATTGCGGTTATGCCGAGCACAACCAGCAGAGCCGCAACGATTATTCCTATCAGCTTCACCTTGCCGGACAGCTTGACACCGCCGCCGCGCCTTTTGTTATACCCGGAAAAGTCGTCCCTTTCAAATTCGCCGTTGGCTTCGTGGAAATAATCGTCGTCAACGGGGTCGGCGTATCTTATGCCGGCAGGCTTTTCCTGTCGGGAGCGCCTCGGTTTCCTTGCGGGCTCCTCGTAATACTCTTCCTCGTCGTCAAACTCTTCTCCCTCGTCCTCGATCTCGTCATCAAAATCGTCCTCGTCGTCATCGGCACGGGTGAACGCAGCAAAAAAACCGCCGGAGCGACGCTTGGGCTTTTTGGTCTCAGGCTCGTCAAAGTCATCGAACAGTCCGCCAAGAGCATCGGGCTCCTGCGCCGTTTCCTCGGCACGCTCAACGGTGAACGGGGATTTTTTCCCAAAAGGCTTTACGTCAAAGTCCTCGTCCTCCTCAAAAAGGATCGGAACCACCTCGTTCTTGACAGGCGTATTCGCCTTGGG
>JAEDJH010000090.1 GCA_016296415.1 Clostridia bacterium
TTATGGATCCATGAGCAGGTATGCTCACGAGAGGCTTTTTTGTTTTTGTCCGAAAAGCTCCCTTGTGTAAAGGGAGCTGTCGGCGGAGCTGACCGAGGGACTGCGTTATGAAGCCTGCTTTTTTCTTATCCCACCCACCGCCCACAGAGGAAATATGGGGGCTTCGCCCCCAACCCCCCCCTCACTATTCACTCTTCACTCTTCACTCTTCACTCTTCACTCCCCTTGGGGCTATCCCTCAAGCACCGCTATGCGTGCTTCAAGCACCGCTATGCGTGCCTCAAGCTCCTGCAGCTTGTCGGCGATCAGCTTGAAATTTACGTTCAGGCGGTTTTCGTTGGACTTTGTAAACTCCTCGTCCGCCGCCGAGCCTTTGCCGGAGGGGGAATTGCCCCTCAAAATAACGTAATACAGCGCCCTCATGTCCATTATTCCACCCTCCTGTTAAGCGCAAGCTCAAGCTCCACGCCGCCCCGTATGGAGAATATGCCGCCGTTTTCGTTTGAAAACCTTATGCAGAACGTCCTGCCCTCGTTTTTAAGGGGAAGCTCGAACACCTCCTGCGGCGTCATCGGCAAAAGCAGCCTGTGCGACTGCGAAAGTCCGCCCACCGTCACGTCGATGTTCACCGCCGCATCGTCAACGGAGCTTCCCCTGAGATACAGCTCCGTCAGCCGCTTTATGCAGCCCTTGTCCGAAAGATCCGTCTGCGGCGTTCGCCACCATGCCGCAATGGGTGCGCCGTCATAGCTGTGCGAGTCGTCAAATTTATAGATATACCTTGCGGAGTTGACCATGTACAGCTCGCCCCGAAACGAAAGAATGTGGATAACGTCAAAGCCGCACCTTTGCATATAGCAGCCCCTCTGCATATCGTATTCGATGATGCAGCGTTCGCCGCCCCTTTTCGTGAGGGTGAAATACAGCTTCGTCCTCGTCGCCGCGCCCCTTGAGTCGGAGGCGTCCGCCCCGTCGAGTATATGCCTTATGCGGCGTGCGTCGGGGGCTATCGCACTCGTCACGCCGTTGAAAACGAACATCCCCTTGTCCGTCATGTAAAAGCCCATGTCACGCACGTGAACGAAGGCATTCTGGTTCATGCGCTCAACGTCGGCGTCAATGCGCTCCAGAACGTAGTTGGCGGGTCTGTCCCCTATCAGGCGGTAAAGGCTTCGCTCCTTGAATATCAAAAGCTGGTTGCTCATGGCGCATAGTGCCGTTATCCTGTCCGCCGAGGTGTTCCCCACCTCCACGTGACCGCCCTCGACGTTCGGGGAGGCCTCCACCGGCGTCCATTCCTCGATGGTCCTGCCGCCGCCCGGGAGCCTTGAATAATACAGCCGGTTGGGATGCTCCGGCACGCCCGCCGCAAAAAGCCTGCCCGAGAACATCGTAACGTACGCCGCAGAGACGTTTGAAAGGTTTTCCCCGCTTCCGAAGTCCGCCGCCGTTTCCCCGTCGTATTTTACAATGCCGCTTTCGCCGCAGGCTATCAAAAGATGGTCGGTGTCGCCGATTTTCGCCTCCGTACAGGCGAATTTTACGGGTATGCGCTCGGTTTGGTATTCGTAGATCCTCGTCCACTCGCCGCCCCTGAATGCCCATATACTCCTGCCTGCCATTACGACGGTCTGCACGCCGTGCTCCGTCGTTTCGAATATGTAAAAGTGCGATATTTCCTCCTCACCCGGTACGGGCTGTGCAATGTGCCTCGAATAGCCCGACGCAACGCTCAGCGCTCCGTCCGACGTGTCCATGTTGCAGGCGTCGGCGGTGCTTCCCCTGTCGATAAGGCTCTCCTCACGGGACTGGTCAATGCCGCCGAACTCGCTAATGGTATAAAGCTTGTTTGCCATGGCGCTCACCTCACCACTTGTTCTCGATGTGGAAGCGTTCCTCGGGGCAAAGCTGTCTTACGATGGTGTTTTTCCCCTGCTCATACAGCGCAAGATGCGGGCCCCCGCCCCTTTGCAGTCCCACCTCGCCGCTCATACGCTCCCTGCCGACGGTATAGCTAACGAGCAGGGGGTGCATGACCTCCGGAAGCTCCGGCACGTCCGTCGGCGAGCGCAGGTCGTTTATCACGGGGCGATACGTAACATATACATAAACGCCGTTCAGGGGCGTTTTGCTCCTAAGCTCTATGCGCCCGAGTCCCCTGCCGTAGCGGAAGCCGTATATCCTGCCCTCCTCGTCCTCCACACGGAGCACCTTCATGTAGCGGTGCGAAAGGTCGTCCAAATCGAAATGCCCGTCCTCCACCAAAACGCGGTCGGTTATGCTGGGCTTGAGCGCCGCCGCAAGGTCGAACAGCCCGTCGTTTACAAATCTCGTCAGCTTGTCCCTCCAAATGTCGAGCGTCATCGTGTCATGCCCCCTGTCAAGCTGCTGCAGGGCGTTTACCAAAATATCGTTTAATGTCATGTTTGCGTCATCCTTTCTCGTTGCCTGTTTTCGTGTTATAATGTGAAAAAAAAGAGTATTCGGAGCTTTTTTATGGAAAAACCGGTTCTTTATCCGAAAGCCGCCGTAAGGGGCGTGCTTGCCGTGGTCGCCGCCTCGCTTTGCTACGGGGTGATGCCCATCATATCCAAAACCCTGCTTTCGGGCGGTCTGCCGCCGGAGTTCGCCGCACGGCTGGAGGCGTTTATCGGACGCTTTACCGCCCGTCCGTTCACGCTCCCCGAAACCATGCTCCAAAACGAGCTTTATGCCCTCAAAAACGAAAGCGTCGTGGGCTTCGGTATGCTTTTTGGCTGCGTTATCTCGCTTTTGCTGCTCGCCCTCGGATCAAAAAGGGGCGGAAAACCCCTCCTTCGGTCGCTTGGACAGCCTGCAAAATCCGTCCTTTCCATGGTGCTTCTGGGCGGCTTTTGCCTAAGCTCCACCATGCTGCTCATATCCTATGCCTATTCCTACATGAGCCCCGGCTCGGTCATAGTGCTGCATTTTTCCTATCCCGTTCTTGCCTGCGTGGGCGGCGCACTGTTTTTCGGTGAGGGCTTCGGCGTTAAAAAGCTGCTCTCCTGCGCTCTTGCCCTCGGCGGCGTATATCTCGTGTCCGGCTTTTCCGGCGCAAGCAGCCCCTGGGGACCCGTTCTCGCCCTGCTCAGTGCCGTTTCGTATGCGGCGTACTTTCTCGCCGGACGGCACAGCGCCTATGCCAATGTCGAAACCTCCGTCACGTCGGTCTATATAACCGGCTCGTCAGCCGTGGTATGCCTGACCGCCTCTGCGCTTACGGGCGGCGGCGCCTGTGTACTTCCGCAGACGGCGTTCACGCTCATTTTGCTCGTTTTGGGCGGTATCCTCGGCTATCTTGTGGGGCTTCGCCTGCTGCTTTACGGCATTCGCACCCTCGGCGGCGGCAACGCCTCCATGCTCAACACCCTTGAGCCCGTTGCGGCAACGCTTTTCAGCATGCTGGTTTTCGGTGAAACGCTCGTTCCTCTGAAGGCGCTCGGCTGCCTTTTGATACTCGCCGCCGCAATCATCACCGTCCTCGGCTCGATGAAAAGGGCGTAGGCGGACGTTTTTTCATATCCCGCCCGCCG
>JAEDJH010000091.1 GCA_016296415.1 Clostridia bacterium
GGGCAGACTGCGTCTGCCCGCCGTCAGCTTCGCTGACCGTTGGCCGCCCCGAGCCTGAAAAGCGGCAGTACCGTTCGGAGGAAGAAAACACAAAACGGGATACTGCCGCACGGCGAACGAAGGGCAGTCGTCCGCCCGCAATATAAAGACAGATCACAGCCTGCTTTTTTTGATAAATTCGTCCACGTTTCACGGAAAATTCACATTGTGGGAAAAAGGAATATTTGTAAAACCGTCTTGCATGGGCGTTTTTTTAATGTTATACTTAATTTCTTATAAAATATGTTACTATCCGGAGGAATTATCATGGAATATTCGGCAGAGGTAAACAAAATGCACTGCGTCTGCAAGGGCGCAAGGCATGAGTGCGCCCCCATACCCGAGGAGGGAGCATGGGTGAGGGCGACGAAGATCGAGGACATCAGCGGTTTGACGCACGGCGTCGGGCGCTGCGCTCCGCAGCAGGGCGCCTGCAAGCTCACCCTTAACGTCAAAAACGGCATCATCGAGGAAGCGCTCATCGAAACCATCGGCTGCAGCGGCATGACCCATTCGGCGGCAATGGCTTCCGAAATACTCGTGGGCAAGACCATACTCGAGGCGCTCAACACCGACCTGGTATGCGATGCTATCAACGTCGCAATGAGAGAGCTGTTTTTGCAGATTGTTTACGGCAGAACGCAGAGCGCTTTCTCCGACAGCGGACTTCCCGTCGGCGCAGGGCTTGAGGATCTTGGCAAGGGACTTCGTTCGCAGGTCGGCACCACTTACGCAACCAACGCAAAGGGCGCAAGGTATCTCGACCTTACCGAGGGCTACATTCTGGCGGAGGGGCTTGACGAAAACAACGAGATAATCGGCTACAAATACGTCAACCTCGGCAAGATGATGGACTCCATCAAAAAGGGCGACAGCGCACAGGAAGCGCTTGAAAAGAACACGGGCATATACGGACGCTTTGCCGAAGCGGTGAAGGTCATCGACCCCCGTCATGAGTGAGGAGATTGAGCTATGGCACATTTTGAAAGCTACGAAAGAAGGATCGACAAGATCAACGGCGTGATGGCGGAGTATGGCATAAATACTCTCGACGAGGCGATGGAAATATGCACCGAAAAGGGCATTGACATTCAGGCGATGGTAAGAAAGGCACAGCCCGGCTCGTTTGAAAATGCGGTATGGGCGTATGCGCTGGGTGCGGCGATCGCCATCAAAAAGCAGGTAAAGACCGCCGAGGAGGCGGCAAAGGCGATAGGCATCGGTCTTCAGGCGTTCTGCGTGGTAGGCTCCGTTGCCGAGCAGCGCAAGGTAGGTCTGGGTCACGGCAGCCTTGCCGCAATGCTTCTTAACGACGAAACCAAGTGCTTTGCGTTTTTGGCGGGACACGAGAGCTTTGCTGCCGCAGAGGGCGCAATAAGCATCGTAAACAAGGCGAACAAGGTCAGGAAGGAGCCGCTTCGCGTTATCCTGAACGGTCTTGGCAAGGACGCTGCGTACATCATTTCGAGGATAAACGGCTTCACCTATGTAAAGACCGAGTACGACCACTTCTCCGACGAGCTTAAGATCGTTGAAGAGCACTCGTTCTCAAACGGCAACAATGCGCTCGTCCGCTGCTACGGTGCGGACGACGTCAGCGAGGGTGTTGCGATAATGCGCCGTGAGAACGTCGATGTATCCATCACCGGAAACTCCACCAACCCCACCAGGTTCCAGCATCCCGTTGCCGGCACCTACAAAAAGTGGTGCCACGAGAACGGCAGGGAGTATTTCTCCGTTGCCTCCGGCGGCGGCACGGGCAGAACCCTGCACCCCGACAACATGGCGGCGGGTCCCGCATCCTACGGCATGACCGATACCATGGGCCGTATGCACTCCGACGCACAGTTTGCGGGCAGCTCCTCCGTTCCTGCGCACGTTGATATGATGGGCTATATCGGCATGGGCAACAACCCCATGGTCGGCGCAACGGTTGCAATCGCCGTCGAGGTGGCAACCAGACTGAACGCATAAGCAAAGTCCGCAGCAAAGTGCCGTCCCCGCGGCACGGACAAACAACCGCATAAGAATTTCTGTCTCCACGCCGAACACACCGCTTGAAAAAGCCGAAAAAGTGTTCGGCGTCGGTGTATTTTTGGGGAAAGCCCTTCTCAAAAAAATTATCGTTTTATTATAATTTTCTGTTGACAACGTCTGAAAACCATGTTATCCTGCTTATGAAATTATTGAAAAACAATAATTCAGGAGGTGGAATATGAAAAACAACCATATCAAGGCGTACGCCGTGCTTGCGGTGGTATTCATTGCATTGATCGCGGCGTCTGCGCTCGGCATTGCCGACGGATTTGAGCTTTTGGCGCTTCCGTTCACGCTTGTCGGCAGGGGGTTGAGGTGGCTCAGCCTTTCGGGAGACGTGGGGAATGCGGCGGCGATCGTCCTCTATGTTCTGGTGTCGCTTTCGCCCCTGCTTTTGAAGCTCCGCAAAAAATGGACGGCGAGGGATATTTTGCTCCCGATATGCTCCGCACTTATGTTCTATGTGCTTTACTGCATGATAAACCCGGGCTTCAGGGCACAAATTATACAAAACTATCTCGGAGACGTGGCGATGGCGGCGGCGGTGTACGGCGTGCTGCTGTGCTGGTGGATGATCGGACTCGTCGGTTCGGTCGGCGAGTCGGACGCAGGCGGCGTTTACGGTGCGCTTCGTATTTTCGTCTTTCTTTTCATGGTGCTTATTGCGGCTTCGGCGGCGGTCGGTCTCGGCGATTGCATAAAGTCCATCCGTGAGGTGCGAGAGGGCAATACGGACCCCTCGGCGATGCTTGCTCCGACAAATATCTTTATAGCGGTCTCCTATGCGGTGAAGGTGCTTGAATACGGGCTGGATATTTTCCTGCTGCACCTGTCGGGAGGGCTGCTCGGGGAGCTTAGTGCGGATGCATACGGCGAGGCGTCCTGCAATGCCGCAAAAAGGCTGTCGAAGTGGTGCGGCAAAAGCGTCGTGATAATCACAGCCGCCGCCGCTGCCCTGAATATCGCACAGCTTCTGCTTGCCGGTATGCTTTATAGCCTCAACTTTGAGCTGAACCTTCCGATAGGAAGCGTCGGTCTTGCGTTTGTGCTGATGGGCATAACACGCCTGCTGTATCAGGGTAAGGAGCTGAAGGATGACAATGAGCTTTTCGTATAAGGAGGATAATATGGCAATCGTTTCATACTTGGACGATGTACTGCGTGAGCGCGGCATCACCTCGAAGCAGCTTTGCCAGCAAATCGGCATAACCGAAGCCAATCTGTCCATTTTGCGAAGCGGAAAGGCGAAGGGCATACGGTTCGGGACGATCAACAAGATCTGTTATTACCTGCAATGCGACGTAGGTGACATACTTAAATTCGACGGTAATTTAGACATGGAGGACGACAATGAATAAGATGAACAAAAAAGTTATATGTGTAATATGCCTGCTGCTGGCGGCAATGATGAGCCTGAGCGCCTGTCAACTTGCAGTTCCCGAGATGAAAAATCCCG
>JAEDJH010000092.1 GCA_016296415.1 Clostridia bacterium
GTGCCG
Organism: Clostridia bacterium; assembly: GCA_016296415.1. Taxonomy (GTDB): domain Bacteria; phylum Bacillota; class Clostridia; order Christensenellales; family CAG-138; genus JAEDJH01. The sequence continues at coordinate 7 of JAEDJH010000092.1, forward strand.
ATGTTTACGTGCGGTTTGGTTCTTTCAAATTTTGCTTTTGCCATTGTTTATTCCTCCGTTATTATTGTTAAAAATTATTTATTCCGAGCATCTTTGATGCTATGGCCGGTGAAACCTGCTCATAGTGGTCAAACTGCATTGTGTAGGTGCCCCTGCCCTGTGTTCTCGAGCGCAGGTCGGTCGCATATCCGAACATATCCGACAGCGGGCACAATGCCTGTATAGCCTGAACGCCGCCGCTTCTTTGCTCGTTGCCCTCCACCCTTGCACGCCTTGCGTTGAGGTTTCCGATAACGTCGCCGATGTATTCGCCGGGGAGCGTTATTTCCACCTTCATAAAGGGCTCAAGCAGCATCGAGTTGTCCGTAAGCGCATCTCTAAGGGCAAAGCTGCCGGCGATCTTGAACGCCAGTTCGCTCGAGTCAACCTCGTGGGTGCTGCCGTCAACAAGCGTCGCCTTGAAGTCCACAACCTCGTATCCGGCAAGCTGACCGCTTCGTGCCGCCTCACGGATACCAAGGTCGATCGCCTCAACAAACGCTTTGGGTATGATCCCGCCGACCGTCTTGTCCTCGAAGATGTAGCCTTCGCCCGGCTCCGTGGGGGCAAATTCCACCACGCAGTGACCGTACATTCCGTGACCGCCGGTCTGACGAATGCACTTGCCGACGCCCTTTTTCGGTCTGACAATGCTTTCCCGGTATGCAACCATGGGCTTACCCACCTTGCACTCGACCTTGAACTCACGGATGAGTCTGTCAACTATTATTTCCAGATGGAGCTCACCCATACCGGCTATAAGCGTTTGCCCCGTCTCCGGGTCGGTATTCGTCTTGAACGTGGGGTCTTCCTCCATCAGCTTTGCAAGCGCCGCCGATAGTTTTTCCTGCCCTGCCTTGGTTTTTGGCTCGATCGCCACCTTGATCACAGGCTCTGGGAACTCCATCGACTCCAACAGCAGCGGACGCTCCTGCAAGCACAGCGTGTCGCCGGTGCCGGTATCCTTAAGCCCCACGAGCGCCACTATATCGCCCGCATAGGCTTTGTCCGTCTCGGTCCTGCTTGCCGCATGGACAAGGACTATTTTGCCGAGCCTTTCACGCTTGTTCTTCGTTGCGTTGTATATGTAAGCGTTGGAGCTGAGCGTTCCGCTGTATATGCGTGTGAAGGCCAGCTTTCCGACGAACGGATCAACGACGATCTTGAATGCGAGCGCCGCAAAGTCGGCATCGTCATTCGCTTCAAGCCTTATTTCCCCTTTTCCGTCAATACCCGTGGCGATCGCCGGAGGTATGTCAAGGGGGCTCGGCAGGTAGTCAACTATTACATTCATAAGGGGCTGTACGCCCTTATTGCGATAAGATGTTCCGCAGCACACAGGCACTACGCTGCCGGAGATCGTGGCGCTTCTTAAAGCCTTTGACAGCTCCTCGGCGGTTATTTCCTCGCCGCCGAGATACTTTTCCAAAAGCTCGTCGTCCTGCTCCGCAACCGCCTCGACTATCGCCATGCGGTATTCCTCGGCGTCATTCTGCATTGCTGCGGGAATTTCTTCCTCTCTTATGTCGGTGCCTTCATCGTCATAGTAAACCTCGGCCTTCATTTTGACCAGATCCACTATCCCTCTGAAGGTATCCTCCACGCCTATCGGAAGCTGGATAGGTACGGCATTTGCGCCGAGCCTGTCCTTCATCATCGAAACAACGTTGAAGAAGTCGGCGCCGACAATGTCCATCTTGTTGACGTATGCGATCCTCGGGACGTTGTACTTGTCCGCCTGGCGCCATACGGTTTCGGACTGGGGCTCAACGCCGCCCTTTGCACAAAATACCGCAACCGCACCATCGAGGACTCGCAGCGAACGCTCGACCTCCACGGTAAAGTCAACATGACCGGGCGTGTCGATTATGTTTATCCTGTGCCCGCGCCAATAGGTCGTCGTTGCCGCCGACGCTATAGTTATGCCACGCTCCTGCTCCTGCACCATGAAGTCCATCGTTGCGGCGCCTTCATGCACCTCTCCGACTCTGCGGATCTTTCCCGTGTAGAAAAGTATGCGCTCCGTCGTGGTGGTCTTTCCGGCATCAATATGCGCCATTATTCCGATGTTTCTCGTGTTTTCAAGCATTGTTTCCCGTGCCATTGCCATGCCTCCTTTCCCCGTAAAACATTGTTCTTATTATTGGCTTAGGGCACCCGACCCTCACCGTCAGCAAACGGCGAAAACCAAGTGCCTTATTATAATCAGTGCTGTTTTTGTTTATCACCAGCGGAAGTGTGCAAACGCCTTGTTTGCCTCTGCCATCCTGTGGGTGTCTTCCTTCTTCTTGAAGGCAGAGCCGGTGGAGTTGCAGGCATCCATGATCTCGCCTGCAAGACGCTGCATCATCGTGCGCTCGGAACGGCTGCGGGCTGCGTTTACGAGCCAGCGGAGACCGAGGGTCTGGCGACGCTCTGCACGGATCTCGATCGGTACCTGGTAGGTCGCACCGCCGACACGGCGAGCCTTAACCTCGAGTACGGGCATGATGTTGTTCATGCAGTCCTGGAAAACCTCAAGAGGATCACGGCCGGTCTTTTCACGGATGATGTCGAATGCGCCGTAGCAAGCCTTCTGTGCGGTTCCGCGCTTGCCGTCAAGCATTACCTGGTTGATGAGCTTTGTTACGAGCTTGCCGCCGTACATAGGATCATCGAGAACTTCACGCTTAGGTATAAATCCACGTCTGGGCATAGTTTTCCTCCTTACTTCTTGGGACGCTTTGCGCCGTAGAGCGAGCGGGCCTGCATACGCTTGGCAACGCCTGCGGTGTCGAGTGCGCCGCGAATGATGTGGTAACGTACACCGGGGAGGTCCTTAACCCTGCCGCCCCTGATGAGAACAACGGAGTGCTCCTGGAGGTTGTGGCCTACGCCCGGGATATATGCGGTACCTTCAAGACCGTCGCTGAGACGGATCCTTGCGATTTTACGAAGTGCAGAGTTCGGCTTTTTGGGCGTCGTGGTACGTACTGCGGTACATACTCCGCGGCGCTGCGGGCACTGCTTCAAAATAGGCGAGTTGGATTTATACTCAACCTGCTGCCTGCCTTTACGGACTAACTGATTAATAGTCGGCATTATATTGCTCCTTATTTTTTTATTTAGTGATCTATATCAAGAATATCTTCTGCAACCCCTTGAAGAAGATTATTTCCGCCGATATATCAAGGCTATCGCCGGTTTTGCGGACATCCGCTTTCCCGAATCGCTTTACACACCTTTTTGAAGCTTTTCAAGGAAAAAGGCATACGCATACCTATACAGATAACCATACCTAAAGTAGTGTAGCATCAAGGGTAAATGTTGTCAATCGCTTTTTAAAATATATGAGATTTCGGGGCGGATCCGGCGGCAGACGTCTTGCATACAGCTTTGAACCCTCGGTTTTGGCGAAACCGTTCGCTTTGGCTCGCCCGCAAGGGTGGATTTGGTTGAAAAACCGGCGGGCTGCGAAAAAGATATTTT
>JAEDJH010000030.1 GCA_016296415.1 Clostridia bacterium
AAGACTGATCGGCACGACGGCTAACGGCTGAAAGCTAAACAGGAGCCGCCACCCCATTCGGGGTGGCGGCTTTTTGCTGCCGAACCTTGTCGCCGGATAAGCACATTCCATATAATTGTGAAAAAGGAGAAGCCCGAAGACCTCTCCCTTATGCTGTTTCAGCTTGCTTCGCCGATTATTCCTCGTCCATGAACGGGTAGGTTATGGCGTAGGAGGGTACAAAGTTCTCCTTGATGGTACGGGGGCTTACCCAGCGGTAAAGGTTGAGGGAGCTGCCCGCCTTGTCGTTCGTGCCGGATGCACGTGCGCCGCCGAAGGGCTGCTGACCGACAACTGCGCCCGTGGGCTTGTCGTTTATGTAGAAGTTGCCGGCGGTATTTGCAAGCATCTTCTCCATGTGAACGAGAGCTTCGCGGTCCTGTGCGAAAATTGCACCCGTAAGTGCGTATGCGGTTGCATTGTCGCAGATTTTTAGCGTTTCGTCGAGCTTGTCATCGTCATATACATATACCGTAAGTACCGGCCCGAAAAGCTCCGTTATCATCGTGGGGAAGTCGGGCTTATATGCACGGATAAGCGTGGGCTGAATGAAATAGCCTTTTGATTGGTCATAGCTTCCGCAAAGGACCTCGGCATCAGGTGACTCGTTGGCGAGATCGATATACTTGGTTATGGTATTGAAGGAGTTTTTGTCGATAACTGCGCCGATGAAGTTGGTGAAGTCTCTGATGTCGCCGACCTTAAGCGTCTTTACGATCGCAAGAACCTTGGTCTTAACTTCCTCCCAGATGGATGCGGGAATGAATGCACGGGAAGCGGCGGAGCATTTTTGTCCCTGATATTCGTATGCGCCCCTTACCATTGCTGCGGCGAGCGCATCGACGTTTGCCGTTTTGTGTGCGAATATGAAGTCCTTGCCGCCCGTTTCGCCGACAAGACGGGGATAGGAGGCATAGGTCTTGATGTTCTGACCAACGGTGGTCCAAACGCCGGAAAACACCTCGGTGGAGCCGGTGAAATGGAAACCGGCGAGCATACGGTGCGTCAGAACGTGCTCGGAAACCTCGTAGCCGCGGCTCGGTATGAAGTTTATAACGCCTGCAGGCAACCCTGCGTCCATGAGCATACGCATTACGTAGTAGTTGGACAAAACGGCGGTGGATGCGGGCTTCCAAAGCACGGTATTGCCCATAAGGGCCGGTGCGGTGGGAAGGTTGCCGCCGATGGAGGTGAAGTTGAAGGGGGAGATAGCCATTACAAAGCCGTCAAGCGGTCTGTATTCGACCCTGTTCCATACGCCGCTGGAATTTTGGGGCTGCTGAGCGTATATCTCGCTTGCGTAATAGGTATTGAACCTGAAGAAGTCGCAAAGCTCGCAGGCGGAGTCGATTTCGGCCTGGAACACGGTTTTGCTCTGTCCGAGCATCGTTGCGGCGTTGATCCGGTCACGGTAGGGACCGGCAAGCAGGTCGGCTGCCTTGAGGAATATGGAGGCACGGTGTTCCCACGGGATATTGCTCCAGCGCTCCTTGGCTTCCAAAGCGGCGTCGATGGCCATTTTAAGCTCTTTCGGCGTGGCGATGCAATAGCGTGCCAAAACGTGCTGATGGTCATGGGGCATTACCACCTCGCCGTAAACGTCGGTGTAAACTTCTTTTCCCCCGATTATCAGAGGTATGGTCACTATCTCGTTTGCCTGCCTGTCCAACTCGGCTTTAAGCGACGCACGCTCGGCAGAGCCGGGGAGATAGGAGCGGATTGGCTCATTGTAAGGCTTGGGAATCGAAAAATAGGCGTTACTCATTTAATCTCCTTTCGTGCATCGGTACTGCCGAGAGATTTTGGTACGCTTTGCGTAAACAGGCGATGCACATAAAATTATCATATAAATTTTATCAAACCGCATTCCTCGTGTCAAATAATAATATAGAAATATAAAATTTCAGTTCTGTTGGGGCGTTAGAAAAAATCGACCGCCGTCAGGGGCAGCCGATTGAAAGCGTGCGAATTTTATTTTATGTCGGTTAAATCCCTGAACGGATATTCCCTTACGTCGTACGTGCCGTCGGACAGGGCGACCTTTACACGGGTTTTTTCGGTGATAACGTTGTTTTCAAGCACCGTGCCGGGACCGTCTGCGGTCTGCACCTCCTTGCCGATTTTGGGCATGTGCTTGCGAGTACTTTCGTAGCATTCCTGCTCGTATTGCAGACAGCACATGAGTCTGCCGCAAACGCCGGAGATCTTTGTCGGGCTGAGCGAGAGATTTTGCTCCTTCGCCATTTTGATGCTGACCGGCTGGAACTCGTTGAGGAAGGCCTTGCAGCATATCGTGCGTCCGCAGGTTCCCAAGCCGCCGAGCAGCTTAGCCTCGTCACGAACGCCTATCTGGCGAAGCTCTATCCTTGTTTTGAAAATGAAAGCGAGATTTTTGACCAGCTCCCTGAAGTCTATGCGGCCGTCGGCGGTGAAGAAGAAGGTGATCTTGCTTCCCGAGAAGGCATATTCTACGCCCGAAAGGTTCATGTCAAGACCATGCTCGGCAATCTTTTCAAGGCAGATTTCAAATGCCTCCTTCTCCTTTTCCCGATTGGCCTCGTTTATCTCTATATCATCCTGAGTGGCGACCCTGAGCACGGGCTTTAGGGGAGTGACTATTTTGTCATCCTCCACCTCGATAACGCCCGACACCGCCTTGGTAAATTCGGGTCCCTGGGCGGTTTCGACGATAACGCCGTCGCCTTCGTTTATATCCAATCCGTTAGCGCCGAAAAAATAGGTCTTTCCGCCGCCTCTGAACTTGATGCCTACTACTTTTTGCATTTGTTGATCCTTTCGCCGGGCGGTTTTTTGCAATGCGCCCTCATTTATATCCGATCCGTCACGACTGCTTAAACGATTTCCAAAACGGATGCGGCGAGGCAATCGAACGCCTGCTGTATCGAATCGTTTTGCTGAATACGCATCAGAGTGACGGCGATTTGATTTATAATATCGCTAATTTGTCTGCCTGTAAAGACTTTATTGGGAAAAGTGGTCTTTGCCGACAGCAGATTCCCCATATATTCGAGCATGAACTCGAGCGAAAGCCGTGCCGAGGCTCTGTCTGCCGAGATGGTTTTAGGCAGAGAAAAAACCGCCCGTCCGCCGAGCACGGTTTCGATATACGAAACGGAGTCCGATAAAATGGAGGAAACGGTTTCGTCAAAGCAGATGGCGTTTGCCCGACTTTCAATGCCGCCGCAATACATCAGCGCCCTTTCGGCATCGGCTTCGGAGACGCCGGAGCGCAGTAGTGCGCCGAAAATATCGTCGTCCGCATCGAGCGCTATCCTTAGGCGTGTGCAGCGTGAGCGAATGGTGGGAAGGATGCCTGCTTCTGTGCCGGTGAGCATAAATACCGTGCCGTCCGGCGGCTCCTCGAGCGTTTTAAGCAGGGCGTTCTGCTTTTTCTCATCCAAAAGATGCACGCCTTTGAGATAGACGACACGCTTGTTGTCGGAGAACGGGCGAAAGCACAGCTCGTTCATGACTTCACGCAGCTTGTCGATGGGAAGCCCGTCACAATCGAGCGTTATAAAATCGGGGTTGTCGCCGATGTTCCGCGTTTCGTCGCCAAGGCATATCAATGCCGCGATGCTGACCACAAGCTCATGCGCCTTTATTTCATCCGCACACGAGATTATGTAGGCATGGGAATAATAGCCGCTTTTAATGCCCCGTATGAGGCTCGCTTTTGTTTGGTCGCCTGCCATTAAAATTTGTGGCTGCTTTCCACGTCAAGCACGAATACCGTCGCACCGCCAAGCGTTATGGGTACGGGCGTGCTTGCAACGTCCGAATAGGTGGGCAGGGCAGGGGGGATCACCATATATTCCTTGCGGGTGCCGGTATGATGCTTTATAAGGTCGAGCGTTTTTTGAACCAGACTCTCCTCAACACCTATCATCAGCGTTGCGTTTCCGCTGTGAAGAAAGCCGCCGGTGGAGGAAATGCGGGTGACGCTGATGTTGTTGGCCACAAGCACTTTCATGAGGCGTTTGGCGTCGTCGTTTTGTACGATTGCAAAAATCAGCTTCATTGTAATTACTGTCCCTTCTTTGTTTTTTGCAGGTGCTGCCTGCCTGTCAATCGGTTAAAAGAAGCCCTTGAAGCTCCCCGACCGTGTTCGCAATAAATGTGGGCTTACAGCCTTCAAGCTCGCCCTCGGGTGCATAGCCGTAGCTTACGCCTATGGAGGCTATCCCAACTGCCTTTGCTCCGTTGATGTCATAGAAGCGGTCGCCTATCATAACGCAGTCGTCATCAAAAGCTATCTCGGAGCCCGCTTTTTTCATCAATGCGGTTTTTTCACCCTCGCCGTTTGGTTCTGCGCCCATTATGTAGTCAACGTACTTCCAGATGCCGAAGTGATCGAGCTGCTCGATGGCGGTTGACTGCTGCTTGGAGGTGATAACGCCTATAAATGCTCCGTGCCGCTTGAGAGCATCAAGAAGCTCAATAACACCGCCGAACGGAGCGATAAGTTCCCGGGAAATATCCGGCATTATATCCCTATATACTCTGATGGCTTCGCTAAGCTCTTCGCCGGAAAGCCCCAGCACCTCGGAGAATCCAAGCTGCAACGGAGGACCGATGAGCGCCATGTGCTGCTCCATATTTATCGGCGGCAGACTTCTTATCTCCAGCATACGGTTCATCGAGGCTATTATGCCCGGTGCCGTGTCGATAAGCGTACCGTCAAGGTCGAAAAAAACCCGTCTGTATCTCAGTGCTGCCATGTTCTCACTCTTTCCTGTTATTATATATTATGTTTTTCCTTTATGCAATACACCTTTTTTTCGGCGCTAAGTCCGAAAAATTCCGCTTCCGTGTTCAGGTATGCGCCAAGCAGCTTTAACGTCTGCGCCGTTATCCTCTCGCCGGGGAATAAAAGGGCGATGCCGGGAGGATATATGCCCGTGCTTTCGGCGCATATCCGCCCCTCTGCAGCGTCAAGCCCGACCGCTTCCGTTTCGGCAAAGAATGCGTCCCTTACCGAAAAAGCGTCGGCGGCAGAGGACGGGACAAGGATTGTCCGTTCGCAGGCTTCCTTATTATATGCAGTCAGGCATGACAGCGCATTTAACAGCCTTTCGTACCACTCGTCCTTGTCAAACGGGCTTGTTATCAAAAGAAGCGAGTTAGTGTCTGCCATCTCGACAAAAATACCGATATCCTCCAACAGCTTTTTTGCTGCAAAGCCGTCGTTTACGCCGATGTGAAGGCGTGTTGTGTCGTAAAAAGCCACGTCTCCATCATAAAGCCTTATGCCGGCTATGCCATGAAGCCGCTTCCTTATGCCTTGTATCCTTTCTATATGTTTCTCCCAAAAATCAGAAAAGTTCAATGCCGTCTCGAGTGAAAGCATGAGAAGATAAGAGGGACTTGTCGTTTGTATCGCAGACAGAGCCTTTTTTACCTCGGATGGCGAAACGAGCGAGTCTTTGCCCATAAACAGTACACCCGACTGGGTAAGGGCGCACATCGTCTTGTGACAGCTTGTTACCCACAGATCCGCCTTGCCCGGCACGCTTGGCAGACGGTTGGAGAACGCAAAGTGCGCTCCGTGGGCGGCGTCAACCAGCAGTGCGGCGGAGTGCCTGTGACAAACTTCGGCGATTTTATCTATGTCGCAGCAGCGACCGTAATAGTCGGGGGAGGTTATCAAAACGGCGTCGCAGTTATGCTTTTCCAGTGCCGCCCCGACCGCTTCGGCGGTTACAATGCCGTCATGTGCGAAAAGCGGCACGCACTCGTGATTTGCGAGCATAAGCCCGTTGACGGCGGAGCGATGACAGTTTCTTGCAACGAGTATTCTCTTTCTATCGCCGATGGCAAGAAGCATTGCAATAACGCCCGCCGTTGAGCCGTTCACGAGAAGGTATGCGCCGGCTTGTCCGTACACTTTCGCAAACCTATACTGGAGTGCCTTGATGGATGATTCGGGCGAGTGCAGATTGTCCGAAAACGAAAGCTCGGTTATGTCAAGCCCTTGAATGGCGCTCAACGGCGTTCCCTCAAGCCCCAGACCCTTATGCCCGGGCATATGAAATCTTGCCGCATCGCTGTTTGCGTAATCCTGCAGCATTTTTTCAAACGGGCGTTTTTCGGGAGTGCGGAAGGTCATTTGGCTTCGGGTTCCTCTGAGACGGCCTGTGTTTCCCACGGCTTTTCCGCAATGAGCCTGCTAAGATGCTCAAACATGGTCTCATCCGGCGTTATGTACATTCTATACAGCGTGTCTTTCCTTGCGTATATGAGGCAATGCGCCTTTTTCTTCGGACCCTTTGTAAAATTATACTCCTTGTTTTTTGCATAACCGCCCAAATATGCTTCCGTGTCCGCTTCGGGGAGCATCAGGGCGAGCATTTCGCTTCCGTGTACGGTTTCGACAATCTTGCCCTTTTCGGCAACGCCCTTTTGCACGTTGAACGTATAAAGAGGGAAGGGAAGCCTTACTTCCTCAAAGGTGCAGTACGCCTCGTTATAATAAGGCTCGGGCTGGGTATGGCAAAGGGAGTAGCGGAACTGCGAAATTCTGAGCGAATAAATCAGTACGCAGAATACCAGAATCGGCACCGCCAAAACGAGCCGGGTCGTTGTTGCCTCAAACGTCTCCGGAAACGCCTCCATCAAAGAGCGTATGCCGAAAAATGCAGCAATTATAACGCCGACCAAAATGAGGTCGGAAACCTTTGTATCCTTTTTCTGCTGGTCCTGAGAGTACATTGCTTTATCCTTTCATAGGTGGTTATTTCATGGAGTCGTCGAGCTCAAGATAAATCTTGACCGCCCACGCCTGATTCGGAAGAAGGAGCTTTTCGACACATTCGGAGGGCGTGAGCCACTCAAGGACATGGTTGGATTCGGTTGGTTCGCCCAGTTTGTCAAGAAGCTTTCCGGTATAGTAAAAGCCCGTCATGTGCATATTTCTTGAAAAGCGTGCCGCCCAGTGGTAGCGTTCCGAACGGCAGAACAGCCGCCGCACCTTCGCATCGTAGCCTATCTCCTCACGGCACTCGCGTCTGATGCAGGCCCTGTGCGGCTCGTTTTGCTCGACGCCGCCGCCGAGAAGGAAATAGCCCCTCGGGGTTTTTGCAACCGGTATCAGTCCTTCCTCATTTTGGCAGACGAGATAGGCGCAGACACGCCTCCCGTATTTTTGGGCGGGATTTTTTTCGCCGAATGTTTTTACAGCTATGCTCACTTTTTAAAACGCCCTCCCTTCGGAATATAGTCCCGAACCGTGGGTAAACCGATTTAACTCCTTAATAATTTTAGTTTAACTCATTTTTTTGTGTACTGCAACTTTTTAACGGCGGAATTTTCGAAAATGGGGTAAAAAGCAGAAAAAAGGGGCGCTGAATGAACTGCGCCCCGGTTCCGGCTAAACCGATTTATGCTTTTTATCTTTTCTCGTCGGGCAAAAGTCCCTTGCGGGTAAGGTCGATTTTGCCGTCGGGCTTGATGTCGATTACACGGACGAGAATTTCGTCACCGATGGCAACAACGTCCTCGACCTTCTCAACACGCCTGTTGGCGAGCTTTGAAATGTGGACAAGTCCCTTCTTGCCGGGCTTTATCTCAACCTGTGCGCCGATGGGCAGAATGGATACGACCTTGCCAAGATATACGTCACCGACCTCAATATCCTTTACGATCGCCTCTATCATGCGCTTTGCCTCGGTTGCCGCAGCCTCGTCAGGGGAAGCGATGAATACACGACCGTCATCCTCGATGTCGATTTTAACGCCGGTGGTGGCGATGATCTTGTTGATGGTCTTGCCGCCGGTGCCGATAACCTCACGTATCTTGTCGGGATGGATGGAGAAGCGGAGGATGCGGGGTGCATACTGCGACATTTCCTCGCGGGGAGCGTCAAGGGTTTCGAGCATTTTGCCGAGTATGAACATCCTGCCCTTGCGAGCCTGTTCGAGGGCACGGGTGAGGATCTCCTCGTTGATGCCCTTTATCTTTATATCCATCTGAATGGCGGTGATGCCGTCCTTCGTTCCGGCTACCTTGAAGTCCATGTCGCCGAGGAAGTCCTCAAGCCCCTGAATGTCGGTAAGGACGACTATTTTGCCGCTTTCCTCGTCCTGTATAAGACCCATTGCAACGCCGGCTACGGGCTTTTTGATCGGAACGCCTGCGTCCATGAGAGCAAGGGTGCTTGCACAAATGGATGCCTGCGATGTGGAGCCGTTGGAGCTGATGACTTCGGAAACGAGCCTTATGGCATAGGGGAAGTCGTCCTCGTTGGGGATCATGGGGAGAAGCGCACGCTCGGCGAGTGCACCGTGACCTATTTCACGGCGTCCGGGACCTCTTACGGGACGGGTTTCGCCGACGCTGTACGGGGGCATATTGTACTGGTGCATATAGCGCTTGTATTCTTCTTCGCCTATGCCGTCAAGTGTCTGACCGTCGCCCATCGCTCCAAGCGTTGCAACGGTAAGCACCTGAGTCTGACCACGGGTGAATACCGCACTGCCGTGCGTTCGCTCGAACATTCCCACCTCGCACCAGATGGGGCGTATATCCTCGTAGGAACGACCGTCGGGACGAATGCCCCTGTTGATTATCTTATCACGAACTATCTCCTTGGTGAAGCCGTAGAGGATGTTGTCTATATCCTTTGCGGAATCGGGAAACTCGTCCTCAAAGTGCGCTATGGTTTCTTCTTTTACCTGGTTGGAACGGTTTTCACGCTCCTTGCGGTCGAAGGTGTCGAGCGCCCATACCATGTTGTTGAAGGCGTGCTCTCTTACCTTTTCGGCAAGCTCCTCGCAGGGCTTGTACACGTTTACGTCGCACTTGGGCTTTCCGACTTCCTTTGCGATATTGTCGATGAACTCGACAATCTTTTTAATTTCCTCGTGGGCGAAAAGGATGGCGTCGAGCATTTCCTTTTCGGAAACCTCGCTTGCGCCCGCCTCGACCATCATAACGGCGTCACGGGTGCCGGCAACGGTCAGGTTCATTCTCGAAACCTCACGCTGGATACTGTTTGGGTTGATAATGTATTCGCCGTCAACGTAGCCCACGTTTACCGCACCGGTCGGACCCATGAAGGGTGCTTCGCTGATAGAGAGCGCGACCGACGAGCCGATCATGGCAAGTATGTCGGGCTGGACGTCCTGCTCTACCGACATGACGGTTGCGATGACCTGTATATCGTTGTAAAATCCCTTCGGGAAAAGCGGGCGCAGGGGTCTGTCGATAAGCCTTGAGGTGAGTATCGCCTTTTCGGTGGGACGCCCTTCACGCTTGATAAAGCCGCCGGGGATCTTGCCGACCGAGTACATCTTTTCCTCAAACTCAATGGACAGCGGCAGAAAATCCACGCCGTCCCTTGCAGACTTGGCAACGGTTGCGCAAACCAGCACCGCAGTGTCACCGCAGCGGACAAGGCACGAGCCGCCTGCCTGCTCGCAGTATTTTCCGGTTTCGACGATAAGCGTCCTTCCCGAAACTTCTGTTTTGAATTCTCTGAACATCGAAATTCTCCTTAATATAGTCTTACCCTTTATTATAACACGATATAATTATTTTGCACCAGTTATTTTAATAATATAATTTCAAAAACCTTGGAAAAATCATCGCTTTAAGGATGCTTGCCCGAAATTTTCGATTGACAAAGGCGCAAAAATAGCTTACTATACCCATTAAGCCGTCCGTTTGACGGCAAAATTTCAACGGAAAATGCTTTGAAGCGAAAAAGTAAGCTTTCGTATGCTTTCAGAGAGCCGCAGTTCGGTGCGATGCGGCAAGCGAAAAAAGCCGAAACTCATCGCGGAGCATCGGTGCCGAACGATACAGTAAGCATCGGCGCAATCCTGCGTTAAAGGACTTGAGCGGGCGGCGGCACGTTAAAACGGTGCTGCGGTCAAATTGAGTGGTACCACGGAAGTAAGCCTTTCGTCTTAATTAAAGACGGGAGGCATTTATATTATTTGGAGGTGTAAGAAAAAATGGCAGAACGCTACGAACATGGTGCCGTTGAGGCAAAGTGGCAGAAAATATGGGAGGAAGCGCATTGCTTTGAGGCGAGCAGGGATTATTCAAAGCCAAAGTTTTTTGCGCTTATCGAGTTTCCTTATCCCTCGGGACAGGGTCTGCACGTTGGGCATCCCCGTTCCAACACCGCACTCGACATAATATCGAGAAAGCGCAGGATGCAGGGATATAACGTGCTGTATCCCATGGGTTATGACGCATTCGGACTTCCGACGGAAAACTATGCCATAAAGACCGGAATACATCCCAAGCAGGTCACAAAGAACAACATCGAGCGATTCAGGGAGCAGCTTAAACGCCTCGGCTTCTCGTTCGACTGGTCAAGGGAGATAAACACCACCGATCCGTCCTATTACAAGTGGACGCAGTGGATATTCCTCAAGCTTTTTGAAAAGGGGCTTGCGTACAAGGCGGAGATACCGATAAACTTCTGCACCTCCTGCAAGGTCGGTCTTGCCAATGAGGAGGTTGTGGACGGCGTATGTGAGCGCTGCGGCGGAACGGTCGTGCAGAAGGTACGCAGTCAATGGATGCTCAAAATAACCGATTATGCACAGCGGCTTATCGACGACCTTGACGGCGTTGACTTTATACCCCGTGTAAAAACACAGCAGATCAACTGGATAGGCCGCAGCGAGGGCGCAGAGGTGCTTTTCAGGCTGGACGGCGCAGACGACGAGCTGAAGATATACACCACCCGTCCCGACACGATTTTCGGCGCAACCTACATGGTAATTTCGCCAGAGCATCCCATGCTCAGAAAATATGAGGCGAAAATTAAAAATTCCGACGCAATAAAGGCGTACCGTGAGGCGGCGGCGAAAAAGAGCGACTTTGAAAGAAGCGAGCTGAACAAGGAAAAGACGGGCGTGCAGATAGACGGCATAGCCGCCGTAAACCCCGCAAACGGCAAAAGGATACCGATATGGGTGTCCGACTACGTGCTTATGGGCTACGGAACGGGCGCAATAATGGCGGTTCCGGGACACGATACAAGGGACTGGGAGTTTGCCAGGGAGTTCGGACTTCCCATCATCGAGGTGGTCGCAGGCGGCGACGTTGACAGAGAGGCTTTTACGGACTGTGCGACGGGCAAGCTTGTTAATTCCGACTTTTTGAACGGTCTTGAGGTCGAACAGGCCAAAAAGACCATGATAGACTGGCTGGAGAAAAAGGGCATCGGCAGCCGTAAGGTGAACTATAAGCTGAGGGACTGGGTATTTACCCGCCAGCGCTATTGGGGCGAGCCGATACCGCTCGTTTACTGCGAGCATTGCGGCTGGACGCCCATACCCTATGAGAGCCTTCCGCTTGAATTGCCCGACGTTGAGGACTTTACACCCGGCGACGATGGCTCCTCGGCGCTTATCAGGGCGACGGAATGGATAAACACCACCTGCCCCAAGTGCGGCGCACCGGCAAGAAGGGAAACCGACACCATGCCCAACTGGGCCGGTTCAAGCTGGTATTTCCTGCGCTACTGCGATCCGCATAACGATGATGAGCTTGCCGCAAAGGAAGCGTTGGATTACTGGATGCCCGTCGATTGGTACAACGGAGGTATGGAGCATACGACCCTGCATCTGCTTTACTCAAGATTCTGGCATAAATTCCTGTACGACATAGGCGTTGTATCCACCCCCGAGCCGTATATGAGGCGCACGAGCCACGGAATGGTGCTTGGAGAAAACGGCGAAAAGATGTCCAAGTCGAGGGGCAATGTAATAAATCCCGATGACTACATTGATTCCATCGGCGCAGATGCCTTCAGAATGTACGAAATGTTCATGGGTGCATTTGACCAGCCAATACCGTGGAGCACTGCCGGCGCAAACGGCTGCAAGCGCTTCCTTGACAGGGTATGGCGCCTGAGTGATATTCTTACCGAGGGCGAGGGCATACGCCCTGAGCTGATGGCGGCGGTACACGGAACGATAAAGAAGGTATCCGAGGACTATGAGCGAATGAAGTTCAACACCGCCATTGCTGCCATGATGTCGCTCGTAAACGATATTTACGCCTTCGGCAGCATAACAAAGGACGAGCTGAGAACGCTTCTCCTGCTGCTTTCGCCCGTTTCGCCGCATATATGCGAGGAAATGAACGAAAAGCTCGGCTATGAGCCGATATACGCCTCCGCATGGCCCGAGTGGGACGAAAGCGCACTTGTCAAGGCGAGCGTCGAAATCGGCGTACAGCTTAACGGCAAGATAAAGGCGAGGATAAACGTTCCCACCGGCATGGAGGGCGAGGAACTGAAAGCGGAGGTTTTGAACCATCCCGACGTCAAGCCGCTGCTTGAGGGCAAGACCATACGCAAGGTTATTGCTGTAAAGAATATTTTCAATATTGTTGTATCGTAAACCGAACAGAACGAAAAAACCGGCACGGCGACTTTGTCCGTGTCGGCTTTTTATTGCGTGCCCCTGTGTCATTATTTTAATGCTTCACGAATACAATTCATCAAAAGGATGACTGTGGGGTGATGATATGGCGCATAAAACTGCGGAAAACCGACCTCTGCCGGCTTTATTGATAAAGGGCGTGCTGCTTTCAACGATAGCGGCAATTTTGCTCATAACGCTGTTTGCGGTGGCTTTGCAGCAGGGCTGGCTCGGGGCGGAAAGCGTACCGACCGTTACGACGGTTATAAAGGTGCTGTGTGCGGCGCTTTGCTCGCTCGTTGTTATAGTTAAATACCAAAGGCGTCGCTGGCTTGCCGGTGCGTTGGCGGGCGCACTTTTTTCCGTTGCCGCCTTTTGCTGCTTTTCGTTGCTTTCGGCATCGTTCAACGTGGATCTGCTTCTGCTTGCGGACATAGCGATAGGTGCGCTTTCGGGTGCGCTTACGGCGATGCTTGTGAATCTTGCGGGAAAATGAAAAAAGCCTGCGGACTGTATGCCGCAGGCGGTGGTAAAACGGTATTATCAGAGGTTCGGAAGATCCATGAGCATCGAGCGTGCGGCCTCCATGTGGGTGCGAAGCACGGCGTCGAGAAGCACGGAGTCCTTTTTGCGGCAGGCTTCGAGTATCCTTCTGTGATCCTCGATGGAACGGGTCTGCCTGTCGGTGATGGTGTAGAACTGACGGATGTATCTGTCCACGTTGGCATGTAGCTGGTCGATGAGCTGGAACAACACGGGGTTGTTGGCAGGACCGTACAGCGTCATGTGGAACTGAAGGTTGAGATCCTCGAGCTTATGCTGATCGGTTTCGACAACGGATCTTTCGAGGAGCTTTTCCGCTTCGTCCAAAACATCGTCCGTTATAAGCGGAAGTGCGGCACGCATGGCGCCGAGCTCCAGCATTATTCTGGTGTCCATAATATTCGCTATTTCTTCTTTGGAAAGCTTCGTCACAACGGCGCCCCTGTTGGGATATATCCTGACAAGCCCCTGCGCCTCGAGCTGTCTGAAGGCTTCACGCACGGGAATATGGCTCACGCTGAGCGCAGCGGAGATCTCATCCTGCCTGAGCGGGAGACCGCCGGGGAGCACACCCCTAACTATAGCTGTTCTGATTACCTGAAAGACCCAATCTCGAGCTGCCATAGTTCTCGGTTGCATTTCGTCAGCTATTCTCTTCAGTTCCATACAAATTCTCCTTATTGATTGATCATCACAATAATAGCTTAATATATTATACTGTTGGAGACTCGGTTAGTCAATAGCTGTCGAAAAAGAATTTTGTTTGCGGTGCCAATGAAAAGAAAATGCTTCAATATTTCTTATTCGTGTGAGATTTTAAGGCGTTTTTTGCAAATCCTGCGCAATGTGTGTTATAATGGTATCATGAAAATACTCGGATACGGAGAGAGAAAATGAAAAAAAGCCTTATCGGAAGATTTGTGAGCTATTACAGGCCGCATCTGCCGCTGTTTTTGCTGGACATGACCTGTGCGCTGATAATCTCGGCGATAGACGTTGCGTTCCCGTGGGTGTTCAACTACGCCCTTGACAATCTTCTCGGACAGTTTGATAAGCTTTTTGTGATCACCCTGCTGTGCGTGGCGGCATTTTTGCTGAGATCGGGTCTGTATTACATTGTCACATACTTTGGACATCAGCTCGGCGTATATATTGAGGCGGATATGCGCAGGGATATATTCACACATCTGCAAAAGCTGTCCTTCAGCTTCTATGACAAGCAGAGGACAGGTGCGCTTTTGTCAAGATGCACCAACGACCTTTTCGATATAACGGAGCTTTCGCACCACGGCCCCGAGGACGTGTTCATATCGCTGCTCACGTTCGGCGGCTCTTTTGTGGTGATGCTTACGATAGAATGGCGGCTTGCCATCGTGCTTATGGCGTCCGTGCCGATAATGATACTGTTTACGATGCTTCTGAGAAAGCGCATGAACGTTGCCTCAAAGCGTGTCCGTGAGGGCGTGGCAGTTATAAATGCGGGAATAGAATCCTCCATATCCGGCGCAAGGGTAGCGAAGGCCTTTGCCAATGAAGAGCATGAGATAAACAAATTCCACAAAGGCAACGCCCGCTTTATAGACTCAAAACGTGACTATTACGGCGCAATGGGCGTGTTCTTCGGCGGCATGGAGTTTTTTACCAACGTACTCAAGGTTATAGTATTGGGCGTCGGCGGTTATATGATCATGAAGGGAAACCTGAGCGTGCTCGGACTTACCACATTCTTTCTCTACGTCACCTCATTTGTAAACCCGATAAGAAAGCTTGCGATGTTTGCCGAGACATACACCGTGGGAATGGCGGGCTTCAGGCGCTTTGCCGAGCTTATGGACACCGAGCCGGAGATAAAGGACGCAGCCGGTGCGGAGAAGCTTGACTCCGTCGTCGGTGACATCGTTTTCGACGACGTGACGTTTTCTTACGATGACGGCAAAAACGTGCTTGAGAATATCAATCTCAATATAAAGCACGGAAAAAAACTTGCGCTTGTCGGGCCGAGCGGCGGGGGAAAGACTACGCTTTGCCACCTCATACCGAGATTTTACGAGGTGACCGAGGGCAGGATAACGATAGACGGCAAGGATATACGCAATGCAACCATGCACTCTTTGAGGGGAAACATAGGCATAGTTCAGCAGGAGGTATTCCTGTTTGCCGACACCATAAAGGAAAACATAAGATACGGCTGCATCACGGCTACGGACGAAGAGATAGTTGCGGCGGCAAAGGCTGCGGAGATACACGACGACATAATGCTCATGCCGAACGGATACGACACCGTGGTGGGAGAGAGGGGAATGACCCTGTCCGGCGGGCAGAAGCAGAGGGTATCCATTGCGAGAATATTCCTCAAAAATCCGCCCGTGCTGATACTTGACGAGGCTACGAGCGCACTCGACTCCGCAACCGAGGCGAAGATAACCGGCGCAATAGACAGGCTGAGCGAGGGAAGGACCACGCTGGTAATTGCTCACAGGCTTTCGACGATAAGGAATGCCGACGAAATAGTCGTTATAGACGGCGGGCGCATCAGAGAGCGTGGGACTCATTCGGAGCTGATGGCGGCGAACGGAATGTATGCGGAGCTTCAGCTTGCACAGAAAACGACACAGTGATCAAAAGTATGCAAAACGCCTTCAGGGGCGTTTTTTGCAATACCGCTGTTGAAAAAATGCGGATTTTTGTATAAAATTGTTGTTGTAAAACCGTACGGAGGTATGTGGAGTGAAGCTTGACTATAAGAAAACGATATTTGTCGGCATGGCATTTTTTCTGATATGCACGTTTTGGCAGGCGTATGACACGATAATCCCCAAAATCCTGACCGATAAATTCGGCATGAGCCAGGCAAATTCCGGCATCATAATGGCGGCGGACAACGTGCTTGCACTGTTCATGCTGCCGCTTTTCGGCACCATTTCGGACAGGTGCCGTTCCAAACTCGGCAGGCGAACGCCGTTTATTATCGTTGGTACGCTTGTTGCTGCGCTGGCGCTTGTGGGGCTGACCTTTGTGGATAATGCACAGCTAAAGCAGATAGAGAGCGTTTCGGCGGTCGACGATCCCGCGGCACTTGAGCTGATTTATGAGAAAAAGGGCGATGAGGTGCTGAAAACCACGGACGGCGAGGAGTTTGTCCTTTCCGATATATATACGCTGGAGGAGTATAAATCCATAACGGCGGACATCGTATTGGACGGCAAGACCGTGACAAACCCCGAATACACCGAATATGTCGTCACTGCAAGACAGGCGTATATACACGATATAACGCAGCAGGATTACACAAATCTTGTACTGTTCATCGCCGTACTGTTCATAATGCTGGTGTCGATGGCGACGTTCAGATCCCCTGCGGTTGCGCTTATGCCGGATGTGACCGTGAAGCCGCTTCGTTCCAAGGCGAATGCCGTAATCAATCTCATGGGCACGGCAGGCGGTATAATAGTCCTCGGACTCGGCATCGTATTTAAGACGGGAAGCATCAAAAACTCCATGATGAGCTACACGGCATATTTCTGCATAGTGGCAGGCGTGATGCTCATATCGCTGATGATATTTTTGTGGAGGGTAAAGGAGCCTGCGTTGGTTGAGCGCATGAAGGTCGAAAGCATGGAGTACGGCATCGACACGGAGGAGACCGAAGCCTCCGGCGAAAAGCACAAGCTGTCCGGCGGACAAAAGCTTTCGCTTGCATTGATACTTGCTTCGGTTGTGTTTTGGTTCATGGGCTATAATGCGGTCACGTCAAAATACTCGGTTTATGCAAGCAACGTGCTTAATATCGACTATTCAAGCACACTGATGGTTGCAAACGTTGCGGCGATAATCGCCTATATCCCCGTCGGTATGGTCGCATCAAGAATCGGCAGGAAGAAAACCATTCTTTGCGGTATTACCATGCTGACGACGGCGTTCTTTGTGGCGGCGTTCATGAGATCCGACTCGAGCGCATTGGTGATGAACCTGATGTTTGCGCTTGCGGGCATAGGCTGGGCAACGATAAACGTGAACAGCTTCCCGATGGTGGTGGAGCTTTCGAGAGGCTCAGACGTCGGCAAATACACGGGCTTTTACTACACCGCAAGCATGGCGGCGCAGACGCTTACACCCTATATAAGCGGACTTTTGATGGATGGCTTCGGCATGACGGTGCTGTTCCCGTATGCGGCAATCTTCGTGGCACTCGCATTTGTAACGATGCTGTTTGTTAAGCACGGCGACAGCAAGCCCATCCCGGCAAAGTCAAAGCTTGAAGCGCTGGACGTGGACGACTGATTTGATGTAAACTAACGGTGAGCGCCTCCTGCCTGCTTTGGGGGGCGCTTTTATCA
>JAEDJH010000031.1 GCA_016296415.1 Clostridia bacterium
TTTATCATTAGCGACACAATACTTGGGAGGAAGAAAAATGACATCTGTTAAAAAGTACATTGCCGAGTTTATCGGCACGCTCGTTCTTGTGCTGTTTGCCTGCGGCGTTGCCGCCGTTACCGGTTGCAGCGGAACAAATCCCGATACGGCATATTTGATGACGGCACTTGCCTTCGGTCTTGTTATTGTAGCCATGGCGTATTCTATCGGCAACATATCCGGCTGCCACATCAACCCTGCGGTTTCCATCGCAATGCTGGTGTCGGGGAAAATGAAGATAAAGGATTTTATCGGCTATGTCGTCGCACAGTTTGCCGGTGCCATCGCAGGTGCGGCGATACTCGGTGCCATACTCGGCTCCAACGAAAGCCTTGGTCAGAACGGACTGTATAACGGTGACATAATCGCTTCGCTCATTGTTGAGGTAATTCTCACTTTCGTGTTTGTACTTGCAATTTTGGGCGTTACCTCTCGCATTAAGAACTCCTCCGTTGCAGGCATCGTCATCGGTCTGACGCTCACGCTTGTTCACGTGTTCGGCATTTACTTCACGGGAACGTCCGTCAACCCTGCCCGCAGCTTCGGTCCTGCGCTGTTTGTCGGCGGAGAAGCATTATCCAATGTGTGGGTATTCATCGTTGCTCCGTTGGTTGGCGGCGTGCTGGCAGCGCTTGTCTATAAGCTGCTGGACGGCGGCAAGGCGGAGGAATAAGCCGCTATTTGACTGAATAACCAGCAAAGCGGGCAGGGGAGATCCTGTCCGCTTTATGTTCCGTGCTGTTAATGAAAAAGAAACGGACACCTTATAGATGTCCGTCGCTTTGGCTGCGGAACTAGGATTCGAACCTAGACAATACGAGTCAGAGTCGTAGGTGCTACCATTACACAATTCCGCAATATATAATCCCAAGATGCCGTCCGTTCCATATATAACACCCGCCCTTAGGCAGGTGGGTGCTCAGTGAAGGTTTGCTGCTTACCAAGAATAAAGGTGGCATCCGCCGTTCAACGTTAAGCTCCCGTAAAATATGCGTCGGTTTATATAATAGAACGTAACGCACACCGCAGGATATTTGGTGGGATTAATTGGAATCGAACCAATGACCTCCACGATGTCAACGTGGCGCTCTAACCAGCTGAGCTATAACCCCGAACCAACAAATCAATCTGATTTGCAAATACTATTATACACATAAAAAAGCAGAATGCAAGCAGAAATTTATTTTCAATTTATAGCATTAGGTAAGAAAATAATGAAATAAAACAGGCCGTGTTCAAAAAGGTAATAGTATGGTAAAATACCAATATTCAGTGTACGGAGGACTGTCTAATGCGTTTTGTAACGTTTAATGTCAATGGCCTTAGGGCCTGCATCGGAAAGGGCTTTTACGATTTTTTTGCTGCGGAGGATGCGGATATTTTCGCCGTGCAGGAGACGAAGCTTCAGCCCGATCAGATCTCGGTTGACCTTGCGGGTTATGAGGTGTACTTCAACAGTGCCGTTAAGAAGGGGTATTCCGGAACAGCGGTATTCACAAAGCGCCGTCCTATCTCGGTAAGCTGCGGAATAGGCGTTGAGGAGCATGACAGCGAAGGCAGGGTCATAACCTGTGAGTATGAAAAATTCTTTTTTGTTGACGTATATACGCCAAATTCGCAAAGGGAGCTTCTGCGCCTTGATTACAGAATGAAATGGGAAGAGGCATTCCTCGGATACCTGAAAAAGCTTGACGGTCAAAAGCCGGTTATAGTGTGCGGCGATATGAACGTGGCGCATAGGGAGATCGATTTAAAAAACCCGAAAACAAACAGGCGCAATGCAGGCTTTACCGATGAAGAACGGGAGTGTATGACAAGGCTGCTTTCAAACGGCTTTACCGATACGTTCAGATATTTATATCCCGACAGGGAGGACGCCTATACCTGGTGGAGCTATATGGCAAATGCAAGGGCGAGGAACATCGGATGGCGCATCGACTATTTTCTGTGCAGTGACAGGATAGCCGAAGCGATAGTGGATTGTGAGCTGCTGCCGGAGGTCATGGGGAGCGATCACTGCCCCGTAAGGCTGACGATTGATGAGGAAAAGATCAAATGAATTATTACGAGCTGGAAAGGCTTATTGAGGAAACCATTGAAAAAGGGCTTCTTTGCAGGGCGGAGCTTGCGGATGAATCGCTGTGCTACTTTATCCCGAGAAAAAAGTGCGGAGATCTTCTGCTTGCGACTATAGATTCGGACTTCAGACCCGACGGCTGGACGATAAGGAGCATACGAAAGCTTGTCGATTTTGACATAGCAAGACCCTTTCATCAGCTTCTTGTCAGAAAATTTGACGAAGCTTTGGAAGAACCCGATGTTGATATTTCCGGCTGGGAGACGGTGTTTGGCGACATCAAAAGCAAGGGCATCCATGTTTCGGTGGAGGGACGCATTGACGGAGAAAATGACAGGTATGTTCTGGGCATTGTCGGTGAGGTGAGGAAGCACAGTGTTTTTATCTGGCAATATGATGCAGATGGCGTGTGGGAGCCGCAGCCGCTCAAAATTAACTATGCCGACATAACGAACATCAGCTTCGGATGCAGATATAACGAGGCGTATGCGAGCGTGATCAGGGTCCCGGATTTCAGCGGATTTGAGTACGAGAAAGAGCCGGCGGAAGGCGAAAAAGATGCAAGAATACTTGAGTTTCGGCGTAAATGAGGAGAGAACCGTGAACGAACATACAATAGAGAAAATGAGAAACGGCGAGGAGCTTTTATGGTTTAATCCCTCGCTTATAAAGGCAAAAGAAGCGCTCGGGAAATTGAGCCTTTCCATGGGCGATATAGATGATGCCGAACGCAGACTCGAACGGTTCAAACCGTTTATTGCAAAGTGCTTTGAGGAAACAAGAGCGATGGACGGGCTGATCGAATCGCAGCTTGACGAGATACCGTACTTGCAAAGCGCACTCGGGCAGAAGCATGGAAGGCTGTATATCAAGCGGGACGACAGCCTGCCCATAGCCGGCTCTGTTAAGGCGAGAGGAGGGATATACGAGGTTTTAAAGCACACCGAGGAGCTTGCGGAGAGAAACGGATTGCTTGATGGCATGGCGGATTACGGCGGGCTTGCGGGAGAGGAGATGAGGCGTTTTTTCGGCGGCTATACCATACAGGTCGGCTCTACGGGCAATTTGGGGCTGTCAATAGGGATGATAAGCGCAAAAATCGGATATAGGGTTATCGTACACATGTCCTCGGATGCAAAGCAATGGAAAAAAGATATGCTGAGGGCAAACGGCGTAGAGGTGATGGAATATGCGACGGATTATTCCGAGGCGGTAAAGCAGGGAAGAGCGCTGTCAGCCGCCGACGAAAAGAGCCATTTTGTGGATGACGAAAATTCGCTTGATCTGTTCATGGGATATGCTGTAGCGGCAAAAAGGCTTCGCTCGCAGCTTGAGGATAAAGGGATAGCCGTGGATTCAAACCATCCGCTGTACGTTTACATACCGTGCGGCGTGGGCGGTGCGCCGGGCGGGATCGCGTTCGGACTTAAGCACATGCTCGGTGACAACGTGCATATATACTTCGTTGAGCCTGTGCAGGCGCCGTGTATGCTTGCGGCGCTTGCGAGCGGCAGAGGCAGCGCCGTATCCGTAAAGGATTTCGGACTGTCTGGAATTACCTGTGCAGACGGACTTGCGGTAGGCAGAGCGTCACAGCTTGTATATGAATGTATGAGAGAGCTGCTTGACGGCGAGATGACTGTGAGCGACGGTAAGCTTTTTGACTGTTTGCATATACTTATGGAGAGTGAAAACATCTTTATCGAGCCGTCGGCATGTGCGTCTATTGCCGCATACAGGATGCTTATGGACTCCGATGAAAAGAAAATATGCGCAGCACTTGATGACAATGCAACGCATATCGTATGGGCTACGGGCGGTCGGCTTGTGCCGGAGAGCGTCAGAGCCGAATATCTATCGCTCTGATTTACCGCTATTGCAATCTTTGATCCATGTCCAAATGATTCCGACGGCTTTTTCCGTTGGAATTTTTTTGTGCAAAGGCGGCTTCATCAACGCCTGTACTCGAATCACGCTTGAACAGCACCAGGAAGGTTTCCAAAAGAAGCTTCAGATCCAAAGCGAAGGAATAGTGCTTGATGTACATCAAATCGAACATGAGCTTTTTACGGGGTGACGTGGTGTAGCGTCCGTAAATTTGGGCATAGCCCGTAATGCCGCTTGACGGTGAGCCGCTGTTCAAACTCGGGCAATTCGCTTTGAATCTGCTCGTAGAAGAAGGCACGCTCGGGTCGGGGACCGACGATTGACATATCTCCGAGCAGTACGTTGATCAGCTGCGGAAGCTCGTCAAGCCGCATCTTGCGCAAAATGCGTCCGACCTTTGTAATTCGGGGATCATCCTTTTCGGCAAGCGCAGGACCCCTTTTGCTTTCCGCATCGGGTATCATGGTGCGAAGCTTAATTATATGATAGGGCCTTTTATTCATAGTAAGGCGTTCCTGCATATAAAACGGGCTGTGCTTGTCCTCCAAAAATATAAAAAGAGCGCAAATAAGAATAATCGGCAGTGCAACTGTCAAAGCGAGCGCAGAGAATACTATGTCAAATATACGCTTTCCGAGGCGCTGACTGCGTGTTAAGCCGAAACTGTGTACGAGAATAAGCAGCAGGTCATCGCACTGCTCGGTTTGCGCCTTTGTCATCATAATGTCCGTATATTCGGGGCGCATGAGAACGCTTTTGTTGTATGCAGCGCATATACATAGTATACGCTGTTTGTCCTCGTTGACGAGGCTGCCGATAACGACCGCCGGTACGCTTTGGATCTTCTCGGCAATTTCGACGCTCTTGGGGGATATGGTATCGACTATGGTATAGCGTTTGCTGAAAAGGTTCACAACGTCAACCACCCAGTCCTCGGTGGGAAGGTCTGTTATAAAAATCGTCTTAACGGGTGGGCAGAACCTAAAATATATCCTTTGTGAAATCAGAAGCCATAGCGGTATTAGAATTGCCATCTCCCCGAACATGACAAAAATAATTTTTTTGCTTACCTGCCTGCCTATCATTGAATAAGGAAGGGCGAGCACCAGTACCGATGTAATTAAAAGCGCAATAAGTGCGGTATAAATGAGTATATGGAGTCTGTTTCCTCCGAAATTTAGCACGCCGAGGAAAAGCACAATGACAACCAGTATAACGGAATACCAAACGAAGGTAAGTACAGAGTGAATTTCTGCGGTGCTGTCCCAAAGGTTATTCACAATCAGTTCTGCACAATACATGGACACTGCGGTGACGGCAAGCAATAATATAATTGCAATAAACCTTGAAACAGCTTCGCCCATCGGATGGAGTTGGATGATTTATCATAATTCAGCCGCAAAACATTGTGCCTGCATCATGGCATAATGCTTTGATATTTTCTCCTTTTCAGTTTAATATAGCCGAGCATATACTTTGCTGTTCTAAATAGATTCATTTTGCAGTACTTCCGATATATGCTGTACACGCCGTATGCTGAGCGAAGCTTATTGCGCGACTTCGTACCCTGCATAAAGCGATAGCGTACGAGGGGTTCCTCGATGCCGAGGATGCAGCCGCAATCCTTGACACAGCCGAGCCAACAGACATAATCCTCGTGGAAAAATTCGTCGGTAAACGGATGGCGCAGGATCAGGTTTTTATTACATACGACCGTTGAGCAGCCGATACAGTTTTCGGAGAGTAAATCGTCCTGCTTAATTTTTGACGGTACGCACGACACAATGCCAAGAGGCTCGGCGTTTTCATCAACAAGCTCGTATGAGGAACATACGAAGTCGGAGCAGGTGCTTTCAAGAAGATCGATCTGGCGCTCTAACTTTTCGGGAACGAACATATCGTCGCTGTCCAAGAAAGCCACGTATTTCCCCCTTGCGGCGGCTACACCCGCCATCCTTGTCTTTGCAACACGCATATTCTCGCTGTTTTGAATGACTCTAAGTCTGGGCTCGTTTTCGGCAATAGCGGAAACAAGCTCGAAAGTATTGTCGGTTGAGCAGTCATCAACGACGATGCACTCCCAGTCCGGGAATGTTTGAGCAATAACGCTTTTTACCGTGTCCTCGATAAAGCGTGACGCATTGTACGCAGGTATTATCACGGAACACAGGGGAGAGGGATTGCGAGTCGGACATTTTTCTTCCATATATCGCTCCAGTGAAGTCGGTGCATTTGCTACTGAAGGTGCATTGCACAATAGTATATAAGAAGCATCCTTTAACAGGCGGCAACTTAATTTTATAAAATGTTTTCTTCATTGTCAAATACAAACGGTCATTTTGTCAAAACGGGTTTTATTATGTATAATGCCCGAATATGTAGGGCAACAAAAAGCACCGCCCGACTGAAAATATCGGGCGGCGTTTCGTACCGTAATTATCCGTTATCGTTCGGAAGCTCCAAACGCATATATTGCTCACGGTTTCTTGTCATCAGACCCTCCGTAATCATTTCCCGACGTATTGTGCAGTAGTCATCAAAATAGCGCTTGATAACAGCGTTCACTTCGCCTTCGCCGTAAGTGATGCCGAACTCGAAATTCTCAACTATCATATCGAGCAGCACACGGCGTTTTTTGCGCTGTACCGGCAGAGCCTTTATTACTCCGTCGGAAACGAATGCCTTGAGCACCTTAAGCTTGAATACCTCGTCGTATTTCATCTCATCAGCATACATAATCAACCTCTTTAACCGATTTTACGGAGTTTCGGGTGCCGGTTCGGGCGTAGGCTCCGGAGTAGGTTCCGGAGTCGGTACGGGCGTGGGCTCGGGAGTGGGCGCCTCTGTCGGCTGAGGGGTTTCGGGCGGCGGTGTTGTGGGGGCGGGCACGGCCGTATCCTCGGGAGTAGGAGAAGGCTCCGGCGTCTCCGTTGCTATCGGGGTAGGTCTTGGCGTTGGCGTGGGCCTCGGCGCAGACGTCAGTACCGGGCGGGGGTCGGAGAAGGAGATAGTGGGGGCAGGGGTGGGGGAGGTCGGCACATAGGGGGTATGCGAAGGACCCGAAACGGGCTGTGTTACAGGCGCAGTGGTAATTTTTGCACTGGAGCCTCCCTGACCGGTGCTGACGGGCGAACCGGTATTGACGGGTTTGCTTGTACCGTCGTTTCTTGATGCCGAGCCGTTATTTTCCGGGGCAATGGTACCGAGAACAACGCCTTCGGATTCGCAGGACTCGATAAGATTGCAATATACTGCGGTAAATTCCGTATCGCTTAAATAGGTTATCAGCAGAAGCTCGCTTTCGCTTTCTTCGCCTATTATCTGAGTAAGTCCGTTTACGGGTATTGTGCCGCAGGACGAAACTTCATACTTATATGTAAGAGCTTCCGTATGAAGCAAAACGGTATTGCCGACCTTAACTTTGTCAAGGGAGTGGAAGAAACCGACACCCTTGGTCAAACGATGTGCGGCCAAAATACACAAGCCGTCGCCGCCGATAGGTGCGGACGGTGAATAATGCGTTACCGATGTTTGAAGTCGGGGTGCAGTTGACTTTTCCACGACGGGCATATTTTCGCCGCAGCCGGTAACATCGAGTCGGGCAATAACTGTTTGTATTTCCGAGTCCCCCTTGGAGTTTTCGAGCCAAAGCGTTCTTTCGGAGGCGTAATTTACCGGACGGCTTTCCGACGGACGGCCCTGTGTGTCAAATATGCCGCCATTGCCGCCGCTCAAGCAGATTATCAATACTGCAACGGTCAACAGTGATACAGCGACGCCGGCGCATATACCGACCCGCACAGCAGGACGGGCTTTTTTCCACTTTTTGCCGAGCCGCTTGAACATGAGCTTTGTGTCCCTTGCCATAAGCGTGAAAAACTCTTTTACTGTCAAGGTATTATCCTCCATTGTTATCATTTATAATATGAAGATTGTATAACATAAACCAAACTTTGTACATACAAAACTGATGTTATTGCTGTTAAGAAACAGTTAAAAAATGAAAAAACGGAATATCCCCCTTTTTATTGCAGGAGTTTTAGTGTATAATACATTCGGTATTTTATGGAGATATACCAAAAGATTGGTCTACGGAGGAATAAAATGGTTTTAATGAGAACACCCTCAACCGCAGTGGCATTCAGTATTTTCGGGCATGAAATCAGATGGTACGGCATACTGATGGCACTCGGCGTAATACTGGCCGTTATACTCGGCGCACACGAGGTAAAGCGCAAAAAAATGTACAGGGATACCATGTACGACCTGTGCCTTTGGGCGATACCTCTCGGAATAATAGGAGCAAGACTTTACTACGTTCTGTTTGAGCTTGACTACTATATTTCCAATCCCGTTTCCATCCTTTATATATGGGAAGGCGGTTTGGCGATATACGGCGCCGTCATCGGCGGCATGATAGGCATAATGATCTATTCGCTTCGAAAGAAGGTGCGCTTTTTAAAGCTTGCCGACATCGTTGCGCCCGGGCTCGTGCTTGCACAGGCAATAGGTCGTTGGGGCAATTTTTTCAACCAGGAGGCGTACGGTCCCCTTGTTACGAATGATGCGCACAAGTGGTTCCCTCTGGCGGTGCAGCTCGACAGCGGAGCAATACATTACGCCACTTTCTTCTACGAGTCAATGTGGTGTCTGCTGGTATTCCTTGTGCTTTGGTTCTTTGTGAGAAAGCGTCAAAAGCATGACGGCGATATGATACTTACCTATGCCATGCTCTATGCTTTTGAAAGAATGCTTGTAGAGCAGCTCAGGCAGGACAGCCTTATGCTCGGATCGCTTCGCATATCGCAGGTTTTGAGCGGCCTTATATTCATTGCCGTGCTTGTATTCATCATCGTCAGGGTGATCCGTGAGAAGAAAGAGGGCAGGCTGATGTGGCCGGCGCCCGAAACCGAGGAAACGGAAGAAAAAGAAGAAACCGAGCCTGCCTGCGAGGACGAGGGCGCAGAAACGGAACAGGAAAACGGCGCTGAAAGCGAAGACGGAACCGTTTATGATAACGGGGAGGCGAACGAATAAACAAAAAGCCGAGCAATAGTTGGGAGGAACATAATGCGCAATCTAACGATGATGACCGACTTGTATGAGCTTACGATGATGTATGGCTATTTCAAGCACAATATGACAGACAACGTATGTGTGTTTGACCTGTTTTATCGGACTAACCGCAAAAACAGTGCATTTGCGGTCATGGCGGGAACAGAGTCGGTGGTGGATTATATCAATAATTTGCGGTTTAACGAAGAGGATATTGATTATTTGAGATCACTCAAGCTGTTTGATGAGGACTTTCTGTCCATGCTGAGAGATTTCCGCTTTACGGGCGATATTTGGGGTATGGAGGAAGGTACGCTGATATTCCCGAGAGAGCCTTTGCTCAGGATCAAGGCACCCATTATGGAGGCCCAGCTCATTGAAACGGCTCTGCTAAACCTTGTAAACCACCAGACGCTGATAGCCACCAAGGCAAACCGTGTTTGCTACGCCGCAGGCGACAAGAGCGTTCTGGAATTTGGCTTGAGGCGGGCTCAGGGTCCCGATGCGGGAATACTCGGTGCAAGGGCGGCGGTTGTAGGAGGCTGTAACTCAACAAGCTGTGTTGCGACCGGACAGATGTTTGATATACCGGTTTCCGGAACGCACGCCCACAGCTGGGTAATGAGCTTCCCGACGGAGCTTGACGCATTCAGAGCATACGCAGAAACGTTTCCTCACGCCTGTTTGCTGCTGGTTGATACCTATGATTCGCTGAAGAGCGGCATACCCAACGCAATCAAGGTATTTGACGAGCTTAGGCAAAAGGGCTACGAGCCTGTAGGAATAAGACTCGACTCGGGCGATTTGGCATACATATCCAAGCGAGCGAGAGCTATGCTTGATGAGGCAGGCTATCCGAAAGCAAAGATATGCGTTTCGGGCGATCTTGACGAGAACGTCATATATGACCTCAACGTGCAGGGCGCGTGCATTGACCTCTACGGCGTCGGAACGAAGCTGATAACCTCCGCCGATCATCCTGCGCTGGGCGGCGTGTACAAGATGTCCGCAGAGATAGTGAACGGCGAGCTTATACCGAAGATGAAGCTCAGCGACAATCCCGAAAAGACCACGCTGCCCGGGTATAAAAAAGTGTTCAGGCTTTACGGAAAGCACGGCAAGGCGATTGCCGACCTCATTGCTCTCGAGCATGAAACCATAGACACCGAAAAGCCGCTTAAGCTGTTCCATCCGGAGCAGACGTACAAATCCATAACCGTGCGTGACTTCACCGTGCGAGAGCTTTTGGTACCGCTTTTCATAGACGGAAAGCAGGTTTACGAATTGCCGGATATCAAAGCTATCAAAAAGTACGCCAAGGAGGAAATGGACAGCTTCTGGGAGGAGAGCAAGCGCTTGATGAATCCCCATGTATATAAGGTCGATATTTCCGACGAACTCTATGATTTGAGGAAGCGTTTGATATGGGAGCTGGCACAAAAGGACAGCATAGGGTGAAAAGACTTTCAAAAAGACTGTCGGCACTGATTTTGGCTTTGACTGTGACTTTTGCCATGTCCTTTGCACTGTGCTTTGCACTGTGCTCGTGCAGCATCGCAAAGCCGTATGTCGATAACTCCGTGACACCGCCTCCCGTAACGCAGGAGGTGACGCCCGAGCCTGCCGTCGAGTCTGAAACCACCGAGCCGCCCGTGCCTGATGAGACTGAGAGCATAACCGTGGAATCCGAGGATTTCTACAGACAGCATATCACGTTTGGAAACATCCGTGTGTATGAGCAAAGCGGCGATACGTTTGCCGATGCGGTCG
Organism: Clostridia bacterium; assembly: GCA_016296415.1. Classification (GTDB taxonomy): domain Bacteria; phylum Bacillota; class Clostridia; order Christensenellales; family CAG-138; genus JAEDJH01. The sequence continues at coordinate 10,829 of JAEDJH010000031.1, forward strand.
TTACGAACGAATATGAATGTGCGATAGTCTGTGCGGTTAAAATGGTGTATTATGACGAGTCGGGCAGGGAAATAGCTTCGGGCGACTTCAGAACCCGTGACGGACAGTATCTTTTGGTGCTTGAGCCGGGCGAAACCGTTGTGTATGCGCAGCTTGACACCGATATTTCCGTGCTGATGATGGATTTTGAACTTATATTTGACCAAGCCGTCGGTATAAAGCCGAGGGCGACAGATGAGTAAAAAGGAGATGTTTTAGAATGAAAAGAACCGTTACTTCCGTATTTGTTGGCATTATGGCGTTGCTTTTGCTCGTTACGGGCTTTGGATGCGGTAAAAAAGCCGCTCCGAAGATAGCCGTTATGCTTCCCGAAACCGGCAGCGGCATCTCGGAGGAGACTGCTGCGGCGGTTGAAGAGGCTCTGTTTGCTGTAAGCGGAAACGATGCGGTGGAATATCTTTTCAGACAGAGCTCGGACGCGGCGGAACAGCTTGCGTTTATTGATATGGCAAAGGGCTGGAGGGCTTTGGCGGTCGTTATTGTGCCGACGGAGGGAGCCGATACCGAGGAGATGAAAAAAATTGCCGAGGAGAAGAATATAACCCTATATCTTGCCGGATTCGAGAGCGTGGAAAGTACCCTTGCGCAGGCAGGTGAGGAAGCGGGAAAGTTTGCCGTTGGCGAGCTTGTAAAAGTAAAGCAGCCCTCGTGCCTTGCGCTTGTCAGCGACGAAAATGCCGAGGCATATAACGCATTTGAAACCACCGCAGGCTCTCTTGACTGCATACGCATAGACGCGGAGGCCGACAGGGAAGCGGCTCGTGAGGCCGTGTCAAAGTGGCTTGCCGACCACGATAAGGATACGGTAGCGGCGGTTGCGGCCGTTTTTGCCGATTCTGACGAGGCTGCTCTCGGTGCGATGGACGCATTTAACGAATATGACCGAAAAACCGGCCTGAGGCTGGTAGTCGGTATCGGCGGCCGTCTGTTTGACTACACGGCTCATGAGCTTGACGGTATCAAAGTCGCAAGCGTAGCAGCGGCAGAGGCAGAGGATTCGATTTTTGCGGCGATACAGCTGGCTTGCCAAAAGGCGCTGGGCGGCGACGCCGTTGAATTGGAAAATATCAACCTGCTTATAAGAAAAAAATAAAACAAAGGAACGAAAGGTGGAAAATATCTTGAAACTGAACAAATACATCGACCATACTTTGTTAAAGCCGGACGCAAAGCGCAGTGACATTGATAAAATATGTGATGAGGCAGCCGAGTACGGCTTTATGAGCGTATGCGTAAACCCCGCCTGGATAGGCTACGTTGCCCGAAAGCTTGAGGGAACGGGAGTGCTTCCGTGCTGTGTGGTAGGCTTCCCGCTCGGTGCGACTATGCCGGAGGTAAAGGCTTTTGAAACCGACAGATGTATAGCCGTCGGCGCAAAAGAGGTTGATATGGTTATAAATATCGGCGCAGCGAAGGATGGGGACTGGCGGACGGTAGAAGACGATATATCGGCTGTTGTGAAGGCAGCCGACAAGAGAGCAACTGTTAAGGTTATAATCGAAACCTGCCTGCTTACCGACGAAGAAAAGGCGGAAGCCTGCCGCTGTGCCGTAAGGGCAGGGGCGGATTTTGTAAAAACCTCGACCGGATTCTCCACCGGCGGCGCAACCGAGAGCGATGTTGCCCTTATGAGGGGCATGGTTGGTGCGGAAATGGGCGTAAAAGCATCGGGCGGTATAAGGGACAGGGCAGCGGCGATGAAGATGGTCGAAGCCGGAGCAAGCCGCATCGGTACAAGTGCTTCGATAAAAATCGTATCCGAATGAACTGACTCGTTTTGAACATTTATCCTGCGGAGCGTAAAGTCCGCAGGATTTTTTATGTGGCAAAAACAGCCCTAATTTCACCATTATATATTCATAGTATTGACATACATTATGTAATAAAATAAAATCATATTCAGGTATATGATATTTAACGACATGGCTATATTGTTTTGACACAGCAACTTTTACTCCAGGTGTGTGCCGTATTGAGAAAACGGCATTTTGCGAGCTAACGGTTGCTTATGCTTTACAAGGAAGCCGATGCTGTCAAATATCGGTATCAAAAACTTTAGGAGGCAGAAAATGAAGAACACGTTTGTAAGACGTATGCTTGCCTGCGTTATCGCCCTCGTAATGGGACTTTCGGTTTGTCCCATGCTTTTGATGGCTGAAACGACTCCCGCAAGCGTCGAAGATGTCAATACCGACCATCTGATGAACGGCTATAAAATCGAAGCAGCCGAATCTCAGAAGGAAAGTACCGGCAGAAAAGAGATTGTGAATATCATGGTCGAGCTCGAAGGCGACCCTGCAATGAAAGCAGCAGGTTCCCTGAAGGCTGCGGAATCCGTTGAGCGCAAACTCGAACGCGAGCAGGAAGCGGCCGTAAAAGAGATAGAGGCGCTTCTTGGCACGGACATCGACGTAAAATTCAATTATACGCTGTTGTTCAACGGATTTTCCTTCAAAGGCCAGTACGGATGGATTGAAAAGATAAATTCACTCGACGGCTACAGGGCATTCCGTGCGGCAGAGTTTGAAGCTCCCACGACCGAGAAGGGCGTTGCAATGAGGACCATCGGCTCCACCCAGGTTGGTGCCAGCACTATGTGGAACGCCGGTTACAACGGTGCAGGCAACGTTGTTGCGATCATCGACACCGGACTGATCGTTGGACATAATGCGTTTGCTGTTGCTCCCTCAAGCCCGGCATGGACCTCGTCCACCGTCAGCAGCTTCCTCAGCTCCGGCAAGCTCAATGCAAGCGGCTCGGCATCGAATGTATATTACAGTGCAAAGGTTCCCTTCAGATGGAACTATTACTCCAATTCATACGATGTACTGAACTCCGCGGCAGGCTATCACGGCACCCACGTTGCCGGTATCGTTGCCGGTAATCCTTCCAACGGAACCATTAAGGGTATTGCTTACAACTCTCAGCTTGCTATCATGCAGGTATTCAATAATGAGGGCGGCGCTTCATTTACCGAAATATTGGCTGCACTCGAGGACTGCGTATATCTTGGAGTTGATGCGGCAAACCTCAGCCTCGGTTCTGACTGCGGCTTTACCACATATTATGATCCCAGCTATGCCGAGGTATTTGAACTTCTCGGACAGGCCGGCGTAAACCTTGCCATGGCAGCAGGCAACGCAGGTCAGGATACCATCACCGGAAACGCATGGGGCGGCTATCAGCTTTATCAAAACCCCGACTACGGCATTGTAGGCTCTCCTTCCACCTGGAACGAAGCGCTCTCCATAGCCGCATGTAACTCCTCCGGTGTGCCGACGGACTTTACTTCCTGGGGAACCACTTCCGACCTAAGGCTCAAGCCCGAGCTTATGGCTCCCGGTTACAGCATCTACTCCTCCTACGGAAGCGGTACGTCGAGCTATTCAAGCCTTAACGGCACGTCCATGGCATGCCCCCATGTTGCGGGCGGTATGGCACTTTTGACTGCCTACGTTGAGGACGAGTTCAGCTCACTTTCGGCCGAACAGCGCATGAACATGGTTGACACCCTGCTCATCTGCACTGCCAATCCCACGAGCTATTCATCCAGCTCCGGCACGTATTATTCGCCCCGTCAGCAGGGTGCGGGCGTCATGGACCTGGCAGGCGCATCGACCACGAGCTGCTATGTATCCGCAAACTATCATCCTCTCCGTCCGCTTATGGAGATCGGCGATGACAAGACAAAGAGCGGTGTATATACCATCAGCTTCGATGTAACAAACTTCGGCACCACTTCCGAGACCTACACCATAAGCGCAAATGCTCAGACTGAGTCCATTAAGACCAAGTCTGTAAGCAGCTCCAACATCAGCGCTTCCTCCATAAGCTATATTGACGGTACTCCCTACGCACTGGGCGCAACCGTGACAACCAACCATTCCGGCAATAAAATCACCGTCGCCGCAGGTCAGACGGTCTCTGTTACCGTTACCATCACCCTTAACAGCACCGGCAAGACTTATATGGACAGGTTCCCGAACGGTATGTATGTTGAGGGCTTCGTAACCCTTACCAACAGCTCCTCCACCACAAGGAACCTTTCCGTTCCTTACCTCAGCTTCTACGGTGACTGGAACTATCCCGCAACGATAGACCACGGCTACTACTGGATGAGCGCAATGGGCGAGGACTGCTATCAGAGCCATCCCAAAATCAACACCCTTGGCTATGCAAGCGGCTCTACCGTTTACGGACTCGGTCTTAACCCCTATACCGATACTACCGATTGGAACTCCGACCGCTGCTCGATCTCTCCGAACGGCGACGGAAAATACGATTCTGTAAACACTGTTTATGTAGGCGTTATCAGAAACTCCATAAACGCATATTACCGTCTCTATACGGAGGATATGTCGGATTATGATTCCCTGCTTGAGTGGAACTTTGAAAACAAGGGCTACTATATGCAGACCGGAACCTATACCTACACCTATGTACAGTGCGGCGTTGACTATTGCCAGTTCCCCGAATGGGACGGTGGCAACACGATAACCGTTGACGAAAAAACCGTCACATTGGACCACACCTACTCCGAGGGCGATACTGCTGTTATAGCAATCGGCTTTGAGCTTGATTACGAGGGCTTCACGCACGAAGCAAACGAAGGCTCCCTGTGGCTTACCCCCGTAACAATCGACACCACTGCACCGGAAGTTGTAAGCATGCGCATGGATGGCGACAACCTTGTCGTAACGCTCAAGGATAATCACTATGCGGCGTATGCGGCAATCTATTCCAACAGCAGCTACAGCACCCTGATATCCGGTCAGGCTATCGCCGAAGATACCCGTGCGGCCACTTCCACTGTAACATTCCCCACGGGCGGCAGAGCGACCGTCTATCTGTTCCTTGGTGACTATGCAGGCAACGAGTACAAGATGACCGTAAACACCGCCTCTGTTCCCTCTGAAGCTGCCCCCGTAACGGGCTTCAGCATTGACGAGACGCTTGCCCTTGACCTTGGCGCGAGCGCAGCGATCGGCACGGTAGTAGAGCCTGCCGACGCAAGCGACTACAGCATCGCATGGACGAGCTCGGCAACCTCCGTTGCAACCGTTGACAACGGCACTGTAACCGCAAAGGCATACGGCACCGCAACGATCACCGCGACCCTTACCGATAACGCAGGCGGCGGCACCTTCACCGATACCTGTGTCGTAACGGTAGCACCGGTAAACGTAACCGGAATAACCGTGACCCCCGCAGCGGCAGAAGTGCTTGTCGGTGAAACCGTAAGCCTCACCGCAGCCGTAACACCCGCAAACGCAAGCGATTATACCGTAGCATGGAGCACCAATAAGGCATCCGTAGCAACGGTAAACAACGGCGTAGTGACCGGCGTTGCAGCCGGCACCGCAACGATCACCGCAACCGTGACCGACAACCTCAACGGAAAGACCTACAGCGCTTCCTGCGAAGTAACCGTAACCGAGTTTGAAGGATTCATGCTTGCGGACGAGATCGAAGCAGGCGGAACGTACATCATCGTAGCCGGCGGACAGGGCAAGGCTGTATCCAACAACACCGTAACGAACAACTACTATCTTGCTCCCGTAAACGTAACCGAGAACAGCGATAATACCCTTACTGTCGGAAGCTCCGTAAACGTGAACGAGATAATGTGGGTAGCAGAAGGCAACAGCACCTCCGGCTGGACGTTCAAGAGCGTTGATGACGGAATGTACATGGGCCTTGACTCGGCACAGTATCTTGCACCCTCCACTACCGCCATTGCATGGCTTTACAGCGGAAATGACCTTAACAACCAGGTAGACACCGATGGTTACTACTATCTGTCTTACAGCGCAGCGTCTACTTCCAACGCCTATGAACGCTTCACCACGAGCAAGAACACAGGCAACAATATCGTACTCTATAAGTACGTAACCGCAACCGCTCCGGAACCCACCACCTACACGGTAACGTTCAAGGATTGGGACGGCACGGTTCTTTCCA
>JAEDJH010000093.1 GCA_016296415.1 Clostridia bacterium
GCAAGCCCGAAGCCGCAGTAAAAAACTGTCATGGGCTATAAGGAGAAAAACAATGTCTGAAAGCTATGAGGAGCTTAGAATAGTAAAATATCTGTCGGGCAGGGCGGTGCACTTGGGCGTGCCGCTCATGGGTACCTTCGAGCTGACGGCAAGATGCAATTTAAACTGCAAAATGTGCTATGTCCACCTGTCAAAGGACGAGGTCGACAAGCGCGGCAGGGAGCTTACCGCCGACGAATGGCTCGGCATAGCCGAAGCGGCAAGGGCGAAGGGAATGCTGCTGATGCTGCTGACGGGCGGCGAGCCGCTGCTGAGACCGGATTTTGAGTACATCTACACAAGCCTCAGAAAGATGGGCATACTCGTTTCGATAAACACCAACGGCACGATGGTGAACGATGACGTGCTGCGGCTGTTCAGGGCGCAGCCTCCGGCGAGGGTGAATATGTCGCTGTACGGCGCCACGCCCGAGGCATACGGAAGGCTTTGCGGCGACGAAGCGGCGTTTGAAAAGGCGCTTTCGGCACTTCGCTCGATGAAGGCGCTCGGGCTGAACGTGAAGATAAACCACAGCATGACCCCCCACAATTATCGGGACGCAAAGGCGGTTTACGACATAGCCGCCGCTGAGGGCGCACATATCCAGATGGCGTCGTATATGTTCCCTGCGGCAAGGTGCGGCGAGGAGCATATCGGCTGCGGCGACAGATTAAGCCCGAAGGATTCGGCAAGGCTGAGCGTACTTTATGACAGGCTGCGCTTCTCGGACGAGCGCTTCATGCTCCGTGCCGAAAACATGAAAAAGGGCATAAGACAGGAGGAGGACGACGGCTGCGGCGGTTCACCCGAAATGCCCCCCAAGGAGGGCGAAAGGATATTCTGCCGCGCGGGCAGAAGCACCTTCTGGATGACGTGGGACGGGAGGATGACTCCCTGCGGCATGATAAACGAACCGTGCGTGTATCCGCTGGAGGTCGGCTTTGATGCCGCGTGGGACGAGCTGAGGGCGAAAACGCTGGAGATATTCCTGCCGCCGGAATGCACCTCATGCCCGGTGCGCCACGCCTGCGACGTCTGCGCCGCCTCATGCTACACGGAAACGGGAAGCTTTGACGGGGTGCCGAGGTATCTTTGCGAGAGGACAAAGGAGATTCTGCGCCTGACGGAGCTTGAATATCAAAGGATAAAGGAGCAAAACTGAAATGAAGCTGAAGGAAAACGTGATAGTCCGTGAGCTGATGGGCGAAACGGTGCTTATACCCCTCGGCACGTCGGCGGACTTTAACGGGATGATAATCGTGAACCCCACCGCCTCCGAAATACTGAAGATAATGCCCGACGCCGAAACACGGGACGATATAGTAAAGGCGATGCTCGAAATCTACGACGCCGACGAGGAGACTGTTAAAACGGACGTGGATGAATTTTTGGGACAGCTTGAAGAAAACGGTCTCATAGAATAACAAGGCTGCGGTGTAAAGCCGAAAAGCGGCTTTTTTTCTGAAAAATTACGAATTTTTCCCTTGTAAAAGGGGACGGCATTTGATAGAATTACTGTGATTCTATCATTTTTCGCAAGCTGCCGCTTCTGATGGGAGGATTCTATGGAAGGCAACGGAGAGTTTGAAAAAGTCGGCGTAAACCGGATAAAAGGCTCAGGTAAAAATTTCTATGCTGTATGGAACGAAGCGACGGCTCTTTTAAAGCCCGAGTTTACGGACATAACCTATCAGACATGGATAAGCACGCTGGAGCCCGTTGCGATAACCGACGACACGATATACCTTGTGACCGCAAACGAGCTGCAGAAAAGCACCGTGAACCGTCTGCACATATCGCAGATAAATGCCGGACTGAAAGCTGTTACGGGACAGGAAATAAAGGCCGTGCTCCTTTTGCCGAACGAGGCGAGGGAGCTTTTGGGCGAACTTTCAGAGCAGGATCCCGCACTTTCCACCGGCGGCTTTGTGCATAATCCCAAATGCACCTTTGAAACGTTCGTAATCGGCGAATCCAACCGCTTTGCCTATGCGGTGGCGGAAACCGTCGCAAATTCCCCCGGCTCCGCATACAATCCCCTGCTCATTTACGGCGGCGTGGGTCTTGGCAAAACGCATCTTATGCACGCAATAGGACACAAGGTGCTTACCAACAACCCCGGCGCCAATGTCCTTTACACCACGAGCGAAAACTTTACGCACGAGCTTATAACCGCACTTCAGGCGAAGGAAAACAACGTGCATTACCGCACGAAGTTCCGCAAAAAATACAGAAACGTCGATGTTTTGATGATCGACGACGTGCAGTTCATGGCGAACAAGGAAAGCACACAGCAGGAGTTTTTCTACACGTTTGAGGATCTTAAGGCGGCGAACAAGCAGATAATCATCACCTCGGACAAGCACCCGAGGGAGATACCCGGGCTTGAGGAGCGCCTCAGCACGAGGTTTGAATGGGGAATAATCGCCGACGTGCAGCCGCCCGACATGGAAACGAGAATGGCGATACTTCGGCGCAAGGCGGAGCTTGAGGGCAGGAGCATACCCGACGACGTGCTGTTCTATATCGCCGAAAAGGTGGTGTCGAACATCCGTGAGCTTGAAAGCTCGCTCAACCGCATAATCGCCTACTCCAACATAAACAAGCAGGATATAAACCTTGCCATGACCGAGCGCGCGCTGAAGGATATTATCCCCGCAAAAAAAACCATAGTCCCCGCCGACATCAAAAAGGTCGTATGCGAGTATTACGGCGTGAAGCCCGAGGATCTGGAGTCAAAGCGGCGTGACACGCCCGTAGTAATACCGAGGCAGGTGGCGATGTACCTTTGCCGTGAGCTTACGGTGCTGTCGCTTGCGGAGATCGGCGTGCAGTTTGGCGGTAAGCACCACACAACGGTGCTCCACGCCTGCGAAAAGGTCGAAGAGGACATGAGGTCGAGCAAGGAATTTAAGCTGACCGTCGAGGACTTCCTCAAGAGGATGAGATAAACATACAAAACGGCGCACGAGCCGTAAATTGAATAAAAAGTAAAAGCAACGACCGAAGCGGCGGCTCCGGTCGTTTTTGCTGTTTGGTGCAGTGTGGGAGCGAATTGCTTCTTCAATCCCTCCGTCTGCCCTTCGGGCAGCCACCTCCCTTT
>JAEDJH010000032.1 GCA_016296415.1 Clostridia bacterium
AAACGGGGACGGCACTTCCGGATGCAAATAATATTCTTCAGTTGAGCAGGGTGTTCAACGTAACCGCAGATTATTTGCTGAATGAGGATTATTCAAACGATAATGATGCTCCTTGCGTAAAGCTGGACCGGGACATATCGAAGTCACAAAAGACCCGTCATAAAAAACGGTTTCTTGCTGCTTCAATTTTATGGTTGCTCTGTGCCGCCGTGTGGCTCATTCAAGCTATAGTCTGGCTTGAGGTTATCTATTGTATCTTAGCGGTTATACGTGCCATCCTTGCTTTGATAAATATAATTCTTTATGAAAGGGGTAAGAAAACGGCGTCAAATAAGTTCCGACATTCCGAACGGACATTCCCTTATTATTCCTTGACAAGCGAGACGCCGTCTTTTATAATTTTTTTGTATGTAAATTACAAAGGAGCAACGTATAATTATGGAAAAACTTGTTATCGCCCTTGGCGGCAATGCGCTTCAGGAGGCAGGTAAACCCGCCACCGCCGAATCTCAGCTTGATGTTGTGGAGAAAACCTCCGAATACATCGCGGACATAATCGAGGCCGGCTACGGCGTCATCGTCGCACACGGCAACGGTCCCCAGGTCGGCAGGATCGTACTTCAAAACGAATATGCAACCGCCATCACCCCCTCGATGCCTTTCGACGTATGCGGCGCAATGAGCCAGGGCTACATCGGTTATCATATTCAGCAGGGACTTTCCAAGGTTCTTGCCAAAAGAGGCATAAACAAACAGGTAGCGACGGTTGTAACTCAGGTTGTCGTCGATAAAAACGACCCCAAGTTCATCAACCCCAGCAAGCCCATCGGCCCGTTCTACACCGAGGACGAGGCAAAGGCGATCGCCTCCGAAAAGGGCTACACCATGAAGGAGGATGCGGGTCGCGGCTGGCGTCGTGTCGTTGCATCACCCATGCCCGTTGAAATAGTGGAGCTTGACGCCGTAAAGTGCCTTGTGGATAACGGCTTCATCACCGTCACCGTTGGCGGCGGCGGCATTCCCGTAATCAAGAACGCCGACGGCAATCTTGAAGGCACGGCGGCCGTTATAGACAAAGACCTCGCCTCCGAAAAGCTCGCCGAGGATCTCGATGCCGATGCCCTCGTAATTCTCACCGCCGTTGAAAACGTCTGCATCAACTTCGGAAAGCCCAACCAAAAAACCCTGTCCGTTCTTGACACGACGGAAGCGAAAAAGTATATCGCAGAGGGACATTTTGCGCCCGGCTCAATGCTTCCCAAAATCGAAGCTGCGGTCAAGTTTGTCGAGTCCAAGCCCGGAAGAAGGTCGATAATAACCTCTCTCGACAAGGCTGTGGAAGCGCTCAAGGGCGTTGCGGGAACAACAATAAAATAATGCTGCATGAAACCGCCCAAGTCATTCGGGCGGCTTCGCTTTTTATCCGACATTCCATTAAACAAAAGGAGAATTTACCATGAACGTTTTGGATCGCTTTTTAGACTACGTAAAGATAGACACTCAGTCCATGGACGAACAATCCGTAATACCGAGCACAAAAAAGCAGTTTGACCTTGGAAACAGGCTTGTTGAGGAGCTCAGAGCCATGGGTATATCCAACGCCCGCATAGACGAAAACTGCTATGTATATGCCCATATCGAAGCCAATACCGAGGGAATTGCTCCCCTCGGCTTCATCGCACACATGGACACCTCCCCCGATGCCTCCGGCGCAAACGTGAACCCCCGCATAGTCGCAAACTACGACGGCGGAGATATTCCGCTCAATCCCGAAACCGTGCTGTCTCCAAAGGACTTCCCCTCGCTCAAAAACTGCGTGGGACAGGATCTGATAGTGACCGACGGCACCACCCTTCTCGGCGCAGACGACAAGGCAGGCGTTGCCGAGATAATGACGCTTGCCGAAACGCTTATGACAAATCCCGACATAAAGCACGGCAAAATCTGCATCGGCTTTACGCCCGATGAGGAGGTCGGCTGCGGTGCGGATAAGTTCGACGTCGCCGCATTCGGAGCAAAGTTTGCCTATACGGTGGACGGCGGTGAGCTCGGTGAGATAGAATATGAAAACTTCAACGCCGCAAGCGCAAGGATAACCGTGCACGGCGTCGGAATACATCCCGGTGCCGCCAAAAACAAAATGGTAAACGCCATACACATCGGCGAGGAATTCGACAGCATGCTCCCCTCCGAGCAGCGTCCCGAATACACCGAGATGTATGAGGGCTTTATACATCTGCACACCTTTGAGGGCTGCGTTGAAAATGCCCGTTTGGATTACATAATCCGTGACCACGACATGGAAAAATTTGAGGCAAAGAAGGCCATAGTGCTCGCCGCCGCCGAGTATCTCAACAAAAAATACGGCGAAAAAACCGTCGAGGTCGCCCTGCGTGACTCCTATTACAACATGAAGGAGAAGATCGCTCCGCACATGCACCTTGTTGACAGCGTTAAAAGGGCTATGCAAAGATGCGGCGTTACCCCCATAACCAACCCCGTAAGGGGCGGCACGGACGGCGCAAGGCTTTCGTTCATGGGACTTCCCTGCCCCAATATCTGCACCGGCGGTCTGAATTACCACGGCAGGTTTGAATACATCCCCGTACAGTCTCTGTACAAAACCTGTGAGATACTTCTTGAGATCGTCAACCTCACGGTCGAGAATAAGTAAGCGGCAGCCAAAAACATAAGGCGGTGAGGCGTGTGCGTACCGCCTTTTTATGTATTCCGATTTTGCGTATTTCCGTTATAATTGGCGCATACTATCGAACATATATAAAAGTTCGGAGATATTAAATGAAAAAGAAAGCCGTCGTCTTTATCGTATCCATAATCATTGCGCTTGCCGTCGGAGGCGTCTCCGCCCTTTTGACAATGGACAGCATGGAGCGCTTTTCGGAGCTTGAGCAGCCGCCGCTTTCGCCGCCGTCATGGCTGTTCCCGATAGTATGGACAATACTTTTCATACTGATGGGCATATCCGCCGCAAGGATTTACAACATCGGCGGCAGAGGCGGAAATTCTTCTGCGCTCACCGTCTATGGAATACAGCTTTTCGTAAACTTCATGTGGCCGGTGATATTTTTCAGGCTTGAACTAAGACTCGCTGCGCTGCTTTGGCTGCTGCTGCTCCTTGCGCTCGTCATATTGATGATCGTTCGCTTTTACCGCATAGACAAAACCGCCGCATATCTGCAGATCCCCTATCTTATATGGCTGCTGTTTGCTGCGTATCTCAATACGGGCGTGTTTATATTGAACGGCTGATTCAGCATTCGGTTATATTGCTTATAAGTCCGTCCGAAAAATCGAATTTAAGCAGCCTGACGGTCGCCATGCCGTCGGCGCTGCTTATAAGCCCGAGCATATTTTCGCTCCCCGCAAACACGGGAACACGGGCATCGGTAAAGCTCCCGACAAACTCCCTTAGCTCCGAAAAGCCGACGCCCTTTTTAAGCTCCTCCGTCAAATACGACACCGCCTCCTCGGCAAACTCCTCCCTTACCGCCTCGCAAAACGCCATTGCCGTTTCGTAATTTCCCGTAAAAGACGGCTTTTTATGGGTATAATAACCCCTTATGGGTTTTTTTGCCGTGAATCTGCCGTTTTCATAGTTGTATTCGGTGCATATTTCGTGCAGCATCAGCGTATTCAGCCTCTTTATTACCCTCACCGTTCCGTCCTCTATATACACCGCATCACCGGTTACGTCGAGCATCGGAGACAGGGCGCTGTCAAGTATCAGCATTCTCTCCCTTTCCTCCAGCTTTGCCGAAATAACCGTCAAAAGCCTGTCTCCCGTATCGAAAAAGCTTATGCTTCCGTCCGTTCCGTATCCGAGGCTGTATCCGGCAAGCACTCTGCTTCCGTTTTCCACGGCAAACTTCAATCCGTTTTCCACATAGAGGGTATATATATCTCCCGTCCCATACGGCGCTTTTAGGCTTGCAATCACTTTGGGAGCGCCCGTATCCTCTTTCGGAAAACGCCCGACCTTTATCATGACCTCATATATGGCATCGTCCCATTTAAGCACCGTTACGTCATCCGAAACCGGCGGCAACGGCTCACCGTCCCGAAAGCTCAGCTTTCGCGTAACGGGATAAAATCTGCTCGTTCCGCCGTTTACAAGCGGCATGACAAGCACGTAGCATTCCCCCTCGTCGGATACCGGCACGGCAACCTGTCCGAATGCCCTGCATTCGCCGTATTGCTGTCCGTTCACCTCGATAAGCGCATCGGCATCTGTTCTGATTATAAGCAGCGGAACCGAAAACATACCGGACATTTGAAAGACTCCTTTCGTGCGGCATTGTTAACTAATCTATGTGCAAAGCCTGTCAGCTATTCTTCCAAACGGATTTTATCGGCAAATAATGTACAAAATCCGCCTTTATGTGCATTTTTTATGTATTTATGCATATTATCGTTTAGGAGGTGTCAATATGAGCTGCACATCTTTTTCCGAGCTCAGGCGAAAGGAAGTCATAAACATCTGCGACGGATCGAGACTCGGCTGTATATGCGATCTGGAGCTTGATGACTGCACCGGCGTTATAAGCTCGATAGTCGTTCCCGGCACAAGCCGCTTTTTCGGCATACTCAAAAGCACCGAGGAAATAGTCATTCCCTATTCCAAAATTTGCAAGATAGGCGGCGACGTCATACTCGTTGAGCTTGTGTGCAAATAGTGCGGGCGCAAAATTCCCCTTTTGCGGCAGAAATATATTACAATAGTCGCAAAAATTCCTTGCATTTGGTTTTTGCTCATGTTATACTACCGCACGGACAGTGGGCAGTCCTCTGCCTTTTTCGGCATGAACGCCCGTAAAAGAAAGGAGAAATTTTATGTCTGACATCATTCGTGAGCTTGAAAAAGAGCAGCTTCGCACCGACCTCCCCAAGATTGAGATTGGTGACACCGTTCGTGTTTTCGTAAAGGTTATTGAGGGTACCCGTGAGCGTCTTCAGAACTTCGAGGGCATCGTTATTAAAATGCAGGGCGGCGGCGTCCGCAGGACCTTCACCGTTCGTCGTATTTCTTACGGCATCGGCGTTGAAAGGACCTTCCCCTACCACAGCCCCCGCATCGGCCGCATCGAAGTGGTTCGCCACGGTAAAGTCCGCAGGGCTAAGCTGTACTATCTGCGTGACCGCGTAGGTAAGTCCGCAAAGGTCGTTGAGCGCTTCGTCGAGAAGAAGAGCAAATAATTTTCTGCCAATCAAACCCCCATCGGCTGCGGCTCTTGGGGGTTTTGTAATTTATAAAAGGAGACAGCTATGCTGATACAATGGTATCCGGGTCACATGGCGAAGGCACGCCGAATGCTTACGGAAAACCTGAAGCTGATAGACGTGGTGGTCGAAATAGTCGATGCCCGTGCCCCCTTGTCAACGAGAAATCCGGATTTTGACGAGCTTTTTATGGGGAAAGACCGCATAATTATTTTAAACAAAAGCGACCTTGCTTCGCCGCAGACAACCTCCGCATGGATAAATCATTTCCGTCGTCAGGGCATACTTGCGGCGGAGTTTGTCGCCACCGTTTCCTCAAAGCGCAAAGCCGCCTGTGAGCTGATTGCAAAGGCCGCCGAAGAAAAGGTCAACCGTCTGAAACAAAAGGGCGTTATCAAGACCGTCCGCACCATGATAGTCGGCATACCGAACGTCGGCAAATCCACGTTCATTAACTGCGTGGCGGGCTCCGGACGCACCATAGTCGGAGACAAGCCCGGCGTCACCAAGGGAAAACAATGGGTTAAAATAACCCCGTATCTGGAGCTCATGGACACCCCCGGCCTGCTGTGGCCCAAGCTTGAAAACGAGGATTACGCAAAAAACCTCGCCTTTATCGGCTCGATAAAAGACGATATTCTCGACATCGA
Organism: Clostridia bacterium; assembly: GCA_016296415.1. Taxonomy (GTDB): domain Bacteria; phylum Bacillota; class Clostridia; order Christensenellales; family CAG-138; genus JAEDJH01. The sequence goes on from JAEDJH010000032.1 coordinate 5,889, forward strand.
GCAGCTTTCGGAGTCGCTTTTGAGAAGGCTCACCGAGCTCTGTCCGAACGAGCTTTCCGCAAGGTACAAGGGAATAGACCTTGCCGCCGAAGCGCTTTTGCCCGAGGTTGCAAAGGCAAGGGGCTTCAGGCTTTCAAAGGACGAATATGACATAGAACGTGCATGCCGCATAGTTTTGGACGAATTTAGGGGAGGAAAGATCGCCAAAATATCGCTCGAAACGCCGGTGCAGCTTTTGGAGGCGCAAAATGCGGATTAAGCCCGACGAAGCCAAACGCCTTTACGACATGACGGAGAATGAGCGCAGTTTCTGGGATGAAGGGCTGTCGGTGTGCGGCATGGACGAGGTCGGTCGGGGACCGCTTGCGGGGCCCGTCGTCACCGCCTGTGTCACTTTGCCGAAGCAGCCGCTGATATGCGGCATAAACGACTCCAAAAAGCTCTCCGAAAAAAAGCGCAGCGAGCTGTACTCAAGGATAAAGGAGCAAACGGACATTATCGGCATTGCATTCGTATCCGAAAAGGAGATAGACGAGCTGAACATACTGAACGCCACGAAGAAAGCCTTTGCCCTTTCGTACAACCGCATGGCAGAGATAAAGCGTCCCGATGCCGCCCTCGTGGATGCGTTGGAGGGGCTGGATATAGATGTGCCGCAGCATCCGATAATTCACGGCGATGCGCTGAGCTATCTTATCGCCGCTGCCTCAATCATCGCAAAGGTCGAGCGTGACGCATATATGGCAAAGATGCACGAGCTGTATCCAGAATACAACTTTCTCAAGAACAAAGGCTACGGCACAGCGGAGCACATTGCCGCACTTAAAAAGTACGGTCCGTGCCCCATACACCGAATGAGCTTTTTAACAAAAATACTTCGATGAACACCCGGGCAAAAGGCAGCGGCGGCGAAACCGCAGCATATAACTACCTGATAAAGCACGGCTACACCCCTGTTTGTCAAAATTACAGGGGCGGCGGTTATGAGATCGATTTGATCGTAAAGCAGGGACAGACCGTGGTTTTCGTGGAGGTAAAGCTCCGAAAATCAAACCTTATCGGGTCGGGACGGGAAGCCGTGACCGTCAAAAAGCAGGCGCATATAATCCGTGCCGCCGAAGCATGGGCGGCGGAGAACGAATGTTTTGACGTGCCAATGCGCTTTGATGTTATAGAAATAAACCTTGCGGCAAAGACGATTTGTCATATAAAAAACGCTTTCGGCATAAATTGAAAAGAGGCGGTTCGCCCGCCTCTTTCGTTTTATCCTCGCATTTTATCTGAGCTTTGCGCCGTTTTCGTCAAGCGTTGCAATTATCTTGTTGAACGCAGCCGTTATCTCCTCGTCGGTCAGAGTATGATCCTCCGCCCTGAGTGAAAAGCTGAACGCCAGGCTCTTGCTGCCCTCGGGTACGCCCTTGCCCCGGTATGCGTCAAACAGCAGTATATCCTCAACTATCGGTGCAACCTCGGCGGAGGCTATTATGTCCGCCACGGTCTGTGCGGTGACCTTTTCCTCCACGACCACCGCAAGATCCCTCTTGACTATGGGATACCTGGGGATCGCCCTGTAGGTTATCCTGTCCTTTTTGAGCTTAAAAAGCTTGTCAAAGTCGAGCTCGGCATAGTATGCTCCCGCAGGAAGCTCAAAGTGCTTCAGCACCCTCGGATGCACCGTGCCGATCTCACCTATCCTCTCGCCGCCGGAAAGCACCAGCGCCCTTTGTCCGGGCTGGAAGTAATCATAATCGCTCACGGCAAACGTGATACTGCCGTCAAGGTTCATCCCCTCAAGGAACTGCTCGACAAAGCCCTTCATCGTGAAGAAGCTCTCCTCAGCGCCGAAAAGAGCGATAGCTATACGCTTATGCTGCTTGGGCAGCTCGGGTGCGTCGATGTGGATATTTCCCACCTCGAAAAATCTTCCGAAGCCCGTTTTCCTGCTGTTATTAAGCGACAGCACCTTCATCATGCCTGCCATAAGGCTTGTACGCATAAGGCTTTGATCCTCACCGAGGGGATTAAGTATCCTGACCGCCTTTTTCCTCTCGTCCGAATCAGCAAAGCCCAGCACGTCAAGCTCCGCCGCACTTATGAAGTTATAGTTATATACCTCAAAGCCGCCGAGAGCCGCCAGCGTATCCTTGACATCGTCCTCAAACTTAAATTCGCTTCCGATGCTTCCGGAGAAGGTATCGCCCACCATGAGCGTCCTTTTCAGCTTGTCATAGCCGTATATTCTCGCAATCTCCTCCGCAATGTCCCACGTCGCCTGATAGTCGGACTGAATATCGGTTCTGAAATGCGGTATGGTGACCGTAAGCTCGTCACCCTCCGCCTTTGCCGATATGTTTATGGTATCGAGCATATTTACCATTTCTTCCGGCGAAAGCTCAAGGTTTATTATGCTGTTTACCCTGCTGCAGCTGACCTTTATCACACGCTCGTTTATATCGGTATTGCAAACGTCTATGGTGCCGCCGATGACCTTGCCGGCCTTAAGCTCCTCAACAAGCTCTATCGCCCTGTTCAGCGCAAGCATGGCGTTTACGGGCTCAACACCCTTTATGAAGCGTGCCGCAGAGTCGGTAACGTGATGCAGCGCCTTTGCGGTATGTCTGATATTTGCGCTCATAAACACGGCGGACTCAAACAGCGTCGCCTTGGTATTTGCGGTAATCTCCGAGTTTTCTCCGCCCATCACGCCCGCAATACCCACTCCCTTTGAGGGGTCGGCTATGAGAAGCATGCTCTCGCTCATCGTGCGCTCCTTGCTGTCCAGGGTCGTAACCTTTTCGCCCTCGACGGCATTTCTCACGATTATGCTCCCGTTCTCAACGCAGGCAAGGTCGAACGAGTGCATCGGATGTCCGTATTCCACGAGCACATAGTTGGTTATATCAACGATATTGTTTATCGGACGCAGACCTACGCTTTTAAGCTTTCTCTGCATCCATTTCGGGGAAGGCTCTATGTTCAGGTCGGTAACGACCCTTGCGCAGTATCTGGGGCAAAGCTCGGGATTTTTCACCGTGACGGAGGCATAGTCGTTTATACAGCCCTCGCCGGCAACCTGCCTGATGACAGGCTCGTTGAACTTCTGCCCGAGTGCGGCGGCGACCTCACGGCACATTCCGATTATGCTCATACAATCGGTATGGTTCGGGGTGAGCTCAATGTCAAAAATCACCGAATCCATGTCGAACGCTTCCTGCACCCTCTGCCCGTTGGGATGCTTTTCGTTGAAAACAAGCACCTCGTCCAAGCCTGCGCCGTCATAGTCCGCTTCGGTCACGCCCATTTCTTTGCCGCCGCAGAACATACCGAAGCTCTCAACACCGCGGAGCTTTGTGGGCTTTATTTCAAAGCCGTCCGCCAAAACCGCACCGTCGAGCGCAACGGGCACCTGTGCGCCAACGTATACACGCTTGGAATTGGTAACTATCTGAACGGGTGCATCGGCGCCTGTATCCACACGGCACACGGTAAGCTTTTCTGCGTTCGGATGCTGCTGCATTTCAAGAACGGTGCATACGACTATGTTTTTCACGTTCGGCATTTCGTCGATAACCTCCGCCACCTCGAAGCCCCGACCGGCAAGCCTTGCGACAAATTCCTCAATGCTTACGTTAAAATCAACGTATTCCTTCAACCATTTAAGAGGTAGTTTCATGATCCGTTCCTCCCGTTAAAATTGCTTTAAGAAGCGAGCGTCGTTCTCGTACTGGAGCCTTATGTCGGTTATGCCGTATTTAAGGCTTGCCACCCTGTCAACACCCACGCCGAATGCAAATGCGTTCCACTCATTGGGGTCGTAGCCGCAGTTTGCTATTTCATGCGGATTTGTCACTCCGCAGCCCATTATCTCTATCCAGCCCGTGCCCTTGCACACACGGCAGCCCTTTCCGCCGCATATCGTGCAGGACATATCCACCTCGGCGGAGGGCTCGGTGAACGGGAAGTAGCTGGGACGGAATCTGGTCTTTACGTCGTCACCGAACACTGCCTTCACAAACGTGGAGATGGTTCCCATCATATCGCTGAAGTTTACGTTTCTGTCTATGACAAGACCCTCAAGCTGCATAAACACGGGGCTGTGCGTAGCGTCCGCCTCGTCAACCCTGAACACCCTGCCGGGTATTGCAAGGCGGAACGGCGGCTTCAGCGTTTTCAATGCCCTTATCTCGCAGGGTGACGTGTGCGTCCTGAGCAGCACCTTGTCATTTATATAGAACGTATCCTGCATATCCCTTGCCGGATGATCAAGCGGCAGGTTGAGCATAGTAAAGTTATAATCGTCATATTCCACCTCGGGACCGTCGAACGTAGTGAAGCCCATGCCGACGAGTGCATCCCTTATCTCACGATATACCTTTGTAAGAGGATGAATGTGACCCATGGGTACGGAACGCTTTCCGGGTTCGGTCACGTCAACCGCCTCCTCCTCAAAGCGCCTCTGCTGCTCCTTTTCCCTTATGCGCAGGGTGCATTCGGCAAACGAGCCTTCAAGCTCCTGTTTGACAACGTTTGCCGTCTTGCCGAACTCCGCCCTCTCCTCTTTTGTGAGCTTTGCCATCCCTCTCATTATCTGTGTCAAGGTTCCGTTTTTTCCGAATGTGGAGGCATATATCTCCTCAAGATTGGACTCAGTTTCGGCATTTTTGAGTCTTTCGAGCGTTTCGCTCTTAATTTGATTAAGCTGCTCTAACATTTTTCCCCTTTCCGCAGGCAAACTCCTGCCAATAAAATAAGCGCATCCATCCCATAGGGACGAGAGCGCATTTTCCCGTGGTACCACCCAAATTCACCCCGCAGTCACAGGGTCTTTTTCGCTGTATCGGGCTTACCCGTCATCGACTACTTTTATTCTTTCACCGATGCTGCTCCCGGGAGAACTTATGCACAATCTTACCGCAGTCCGCTTTCAGCCACCGGCAGACCTCTCTTTTGTGCGGATATAACCATGCTTTTCCCATTCATCGCATTCATATTGGGATTCAACGGATTATAACATCATCCGCCGCCTTTTGCAAGCATTTTCGCAGCTTTATCTCCACAAAAATGCGCCCCGCAGCCGAAGCCGGGGGCGCAAAATCTCTCAGACCATCAGTGGGTCAAAAGAAGCATTGCTATGAACAGCAGGGTAATTACCCATGTACCCGCCTTGATTTCCTTTACCTTGCCGGTAAACAGGTTGATTACCAGGTAGGAAATAAGACCGAAGGCTATGCCGTAGGAGATATTGTAGCTGAAGGGCATCATTGCCAGGGTGAGGAATGCGGGAACTGCAATCTCGGCGGAATGCCAGTCTATTTCCTTCACGCAGGATATCATCAAAACGCCGACGTAGATAAGTGCGGCGGCCGTAGCGCAGCTCGGGATAAGCTGAGCAATGGGGCTGAGGAACATCGCAATGAAGAACAGTATTGCGGTCACGACAGAGGAAAGTCCGGTGCGTCCGCCCTCGGCAACGCCTGCGGAGGACTCAACAAAGGTGGTAACCGTGGAGGTGCCGCAAACAGCGCCGGCAGTGGTCGCTACTGCATCTGCGAGCATGGCTTTGTCCATGTTGGGTATCTCGCCTTCCTCGGTAAGCATATTGCCCCTGGCGCAGGCGCCGTAAAGGGTTCCGATGGTATCGAACATATCGACCATGCAGAATGCAAGCGAGGTGGTAACGATGGTGATTATGAGGTTTGTGGTGCCGTGAGCTTCTGCAAATGCCGAGAAATTCCATCCCTCGGTGAATACCTTTCCGAACGCCTGAGTGCCGAACTCCTCAAATGCCTTGAAGGGGCTTCCAAGGTCGATAGCAAAGTTTGCATAGAAATCCGGAACCGTCAGTCCGAGGAGGTAGTATAAGCCGGTGCCGCCAAGGATTCCGATAAGCACTGCGCCCTTCACGTTCTTTTTGGACATTATTGCGATTGCAAGAACCGAAACGATCGTTACGACCATCGGCATGATGCTTGCCCAGCTTCCGTCAACAAGAAGATTGAACGAGCCGAGGGTTACGCCGGTGGAGGTGCTCGGAATTACTATCTTTGCGTTCTGCAGACCGAGGAATGCGATAAACAGACCGATACCTGCGGGAATTGCCGCCCTTACGGCTTTGGGTATTGCGTTGAATATCTTTTTTCTGAGGCCGGTTACGGTCAGCAGTATGAATACGATACCGTCGATTAAAACGAGGAACAGCGCATTTGCATAAGTCATACCGAAGCCTACGCATACGGTATATACAAAGAATGCGTTAAGTCCCATACCGCTTGCCTGAGCAAGGGGCAGATTGGAAAGCAGACCGATAAGCAGCGTTCCGACGACAGCGGATATTGCCGTTGCAATATAGATTGCGCCGTAGGATACACCGAGAATGTTGGTGCCGTCTCCGAACGGGTTGGCAAACATATTTGCGTTGACCATGAGAATATAGACCATCGCAAAGAATGTCGTGATACCCGCCATTATCTCGGTGCGGACAGTTGTTCCGTTTTCATTCAGCTTGAAAAGCTTTTTCATTTGAATTCTTCCCTTCCGTTTTTAATTGTCTTGTCAGCAAAAGCAGCAACGAAAGCGCAGTTCCCGAGTGCTTTCATTATGCTCCTCACACAAGCACCGCATGATATTTTACAATATTTTCACAAACAAGTCAATTACCACACATTTATCCGACGAATTTTTTGCCCGAATTTTTTCACCTCGGCAAAAAACAAACAAAAATTTATATTATTTAAACCCTGCTTTTTCTCGTTGCACACCGCAGGGCTATGTTGTATAATTAGCATGAAATGAATATCTGTGTCCTTATATCCTTTTGGGTGTTTGGCGCCGATATACATATAAATCCATATTACAGAAAGGATTTTGGGTATGATTACATTCAAAATCGACGGAAGAACAATCCAAACTCAAGAGGGCAAAACCGTTCTTGAAGCCGCCATCGAAAACGGCATCAAGATCCCCACGCTCTGCAACCTCAAGGACATCAACAACATCGGCGCATGCCGTATGTGCCTTGTCGAGGATGCAAAGTCCGGCAAGCTTCAGGCTTCCTGCGTACTCCCCGTATCGGAGGGTTTGGAAATACTGACTGCAACCAAGAAGGTGCTTGACGCTCGTCGTTCCGTCCTCGAGCTCATACTGTCAGACCATGACCGTTCCTGCCTCACCTGCAAGCGCAATCATCACTGCGAGCTTCAGGCTCTTTCCGAAGAGCTTGGCATCACCGAGATCGAGTTTGAAGGCGAGCGTATCATCAAGACCATCGACGAAGTATCTCCCAGCATCGTAAGAGATAACAATAAGTGCATTCTCTGCCGTCGCTGCGTTGCCGCCTGCGAAAACACCCAGGGTGTATTTGCCATCGGAATGCAGAACCGCGGCTTCAAGACCGTGGTAGGTTCTCCCTTCGGCAAGAATCTTACCGAAATCGCCTGCATAAACTGCGGTCAGTGTATCGCAGCCTGCCCCACGGGCGCACTCACCGAGAAGGATTCCACCAAGGCAGTCTGGGCGGCTCTCAACGATCCCAACAAGTTCGTTGTATTCCAGCCCGCTCCCGCCGTGCGTGTAGCGATCGGTGAAGAATTCGGCATGCCCATCGGCACCTCCTCCACCGGCAAGCTCGCCGCCGCCATGAGAAGGCTCGGCGCAGACAGAGTATTCGACGTTGACTTCGGCGCCGACCTCACCATCATGGAAGAAGGCACGGAGCTTCTCGACAGGATAAACAACGGCGGTGTTCTCCCGATGATCACCTCCTGCTCGCCCGGCTGGGTCAAGTACTGCGAGCATTTCTATCCCGAGTTCATTCCGAACCTCTCCACCTGCAAGAGCCCGAACCAGATGCAGGGTGCCATCACCAAGACCTACTTTGCAGAGAAAAACGGCCTCGATCCCAAGAACATCTTCGTAGTATCCGTAATGCCCTGCACCGCAAAGAAGTTCGAGATCATCCGTCCCGAGATGGGCAGAGAAGGCTACCGCGATGTAGATGCCAACCTCACCACCCGTGAGCTTGCAAGGATGATCAAGCAGGCAAGCATCGACTATGTCAATCTCCCCGATGAAGAGTTCGACTCCATCCTCGGCGATTCCTCCGGCGCAGGCGTCATCTTCGGCGTAACCGGCGGCGTTATGGAAGCTGCTCTGCGTACGGTTGCCGACATCCTCACCGGTCAGGATCTCGAGTCCATCGAGTACCACGGCGTACGCGGCCTCGACGGCATCAAGGAAGCAACCATAAACGTAGCAGGCATGGATGTAAACGTAGCGATCGTACACGGAACCGCAAACGCCAGCAAGCTGCTCGATGAGATCAAGGCAGGCAACAAGAACTACCACTTTATCGAGATCATGGGATGCCCCGGCGGCTGCGTAACCGGCGGCGGTCAGCCCTATGTTGATGCACGTACCCGTTATCAGGTAGATCCCAAGGCCGCAAGAGCTGCCGCTACCTATGGCGAGGATCGTTCCAAGACCATCAGGAAGTCCCACAAGAACCCCTCCATCGCCAAGCTGTATGAGGAGTACCTCGGCAAGCCCAACAGTCACAAGGCACACGAGCTGCTCCACACCCACTATGTTGACAGGAGCGGCAAATAAGCCAAAGCGCTGTGCGTATAGGCACTGACTGAAACAGAAAGCACCGTTACCAAAAGTTAGCGGTGCTTTTCTTTTTCCCATAAAAACGGGGCCTGACGAACTGCGGCCCCTTATACTGAGTTGTATAGTTAATCGGTCGGTTACGGACGTGTTTTGTAGCCCAGGTCTTTGAGTATATGCTCTGCCAGGCTCGTCTGTATGTTGTACGAGAATATGTTCCTTTCATTTCCACACATTTCTCGGCTCATATTCACAAGATAGCTCATCGCATCCGCACGGGTCGCCGCATCGAGCGTGCCGCTCGTTTTGTTCCATTCGATAAGCCTCGCAACCTCCGGCACTCCGGAATAACCCAGGTCGTACATGGCATCTATATCCATCTCCTCTATCCTGCCGTCGATATATGCGTCAACGTTGTATTTTGCGATTATCCCATCGGGGTTTGACAGTGCCAAAGCGCCGAACATCACAATGAACATCGACAGCAGTACCTTTACGGTGTTTATGCGTTTGAACAGCTGTGCAAGTATAACCGTCACAAATGTCATTCCAAGCAGTGCCATAAACCAGCTTGCATAGACACGCTTTTGCGTCAATCCGTACACGCCGATGTATATCGCCATCTTGGAAAGCGCCGTGGCTATCAAAACAAGGGTAAACAGAGAAATTATCACGGCAAGCAGCTTCATAACAACCGACTTTCCGTCTGCATTTCGCTTCATAAACAGACCTGCGGTTATCAGCGCAAACAGGTTAATTCCGCTGACGGCGCACAGTTCGAAAAACCCGCTTCGTGCATATTCGGAATAGCTGTATTCCGCCGGCAAAACGCCCGTGAACGCCGACACGTAATACTTCCATTGCGATATGAAGAACAGTACGTAGACTATAAGCAGCGGAACTATCGCCGCCACAACGAGCGCCTTGGGCGCAAACCGCAGCTTTGTCCTTACGCTCCTGCACTTTTCCTCAGTCAGCACCTGCCGATTGTCATGATTGACGCCCGATATCCACATGCCGAACAAGTACATACCTATCGGAACTCCGATGACTATCTTGAACGCAGCGGAGAGCACATCCGAAATATCTTTCTCAAAGATGCGTTTGAGCAGCTCCGAAAACCCTTCGTCATAAAGGAGCAGAGCGCAGACTATTGCCGTTGGGATCACCGCAAGCATCAGCCCGAGCGCCGTCCAAAGCAGCGTCAAGCCGAATTTTTTGCCCTTTGTCGCCGATACGAGGCTTCCGAAGTTTGAAAACGGCATAACGAACGCCGCCTTTATCAGCTCAAGCGGGAACAGGTCGGAAAGCCGTCTTTCTATCGAGTTTCCCGTAGCGGTGAACACCCAGTAAATATAGGCGATTATGCAGAAAAAGAACGCCCACGAATGTATGTCGCCGTTTTCCGTGACGATAAACGACACCGACATCGCCAATGCCGATACCGCAAACACCATCGGGCGCAGGCTTAGTACACCTGCCGTATGACCTTTAAGGCACAGATATGCGGCGGTCACTCCGAATATCCCCCACACAAACAGCAGTCCACCAAGGGTATACGTTGCTGCGGGCGTGACAAACGCATATATCCAGCCCATCACCAATGCAAGCACGGCAAAAATCTGTTCCGTTTTGCCGTATTCGTGCTTTGCCCTCTTGGTAATCCTCTGCGGCGGCATCTGCGGGTTCCGGTAAAGGTCCTGGGGAGGATTTTGGGGAGCATTCTGCGCTAAATTCATTGGCTGACCCACGTATGGATT